>CAYUOK010000001.1:0-7126 GCA_964446395.1 uncultured Gemmatimonadaceae bacterium
CTGATGATGCCCTTCTCTCAACGGTGGTATTACGGCGACACGCTGTTCATCGTGGACGTCTGGGTCTGGCTGGTGCTCGCGCTGGGTGTGGTGGTCAGCATGCGGACCGAGCGCCGCAAGATCGGGGACTGGCGCGCTCCGGCGCGCGCGGCGCTCGGGATCGCGGTGATCTACACGGCAGGGATGTTCACGCTGGGCCGGCTGGCCAGGTCACAGGTGCGCTTCGAGGTAGGCGCCACGGGCATCCCTGCACTCCGCGTGCTCGCCTCACCCGTTCCGGTTTCCCCGATCGTACGGGATGTGGTGGTGGACGAGGGGGACGGATACGTGGTCGGAAGGATCCGGGTCGGCGGTCATTTCGAGGCGGGAGGGCATTGGCCGAAGCGGAATCCGGATGACGAGGAGGCGGATCCCGCCCTTTCGATGGCGGCCTCGACGCCCGCCGCCGTCACCTTCCTCGGTTGGGCCCGTTACCCCACCTACGTGGTGGACCGGCGGGGCGGCAACACCATCGTCCACTTCATCGACCTGCGTTACGCACGGAGCCCTGACGACGTGTTCGGCACCCTGGCTGTCCCGGTTTCGAGCGGACAACTGGCGCTTGCCCCGGCTACTCCCTGCCTGACCCCAGCAACAACGGCTCCAGAGCCTTCCAGACCAATGCCGCCACCTGCCGCTGTCCAGCCGCGGTCGGGTGGATGCCGTCGGCCTGGTTGAGGGAATCGACTCCGCCGACGCCGGCCAGCAGAAACGTCACGAGAGGCACCCCGAGCTCCCGCGACGCATCCTGATAGACGGCTCTGAACCTCGCGGTGTATTCGGCCCCGAGATTCGGGGGCGCCTCCATGCCGAGGAGGAGGATGGCTGGCGGCGGGTCCTGTCGGCGTGCCCGCATCACGATGGCGTCGATGTTGGCGCGTAGCGAGTCGGGGTCGAGCCCGCGCAAGCCGTCGTTGGCCCCGGTCTCCAGGATCAGGACGGCCACCGGCTGCCGCATCAGCCAGTCCACCCGCTGCAGCGCTCCCGCAGACGTCTCTCCGCTGACCCCCCGATTCACCACCCGATACGTCAGCCCGGCCGAGTCGATCTTCTGCTGGAGCACGGCGGGATACGCCTCTGAGGGATCGAGGCCGAGCCCCGCTGTCAGGCTCGTTCCCACGACCAGGATGAGCGGGGGGGAAGAGACGGCGGCGGAGGAACTGTCCGCCGCCTTTGGCGTATCAGGGCCACGGCACCCTGCCAGCGCGGCGAGGGCGGCGGAGTACAGTATCATTCGGTGCATGGAACACGTCATGGGAGTCCAGATGCTGCGCTGTGAAAACCTCACCCAGGCCTACCGCTCGGGCGCCGGTACGTTGACGGTGCTGGAAGATATCAGCTTCATGGTGTCGCCCGGTGAGTTCCTCGCGATCGTCGGCCCGTCGGGCAGCGGCAAGACCACTCTCCTGGGCCTGCTGGCCGGCCTGGACCGGCCCGCCTCCGGCGAGGTGTGGCTCGACGGGAGCCCCCTGAGCGTCATGAACGAGGATGAGCGCGCGGCGCTCCGCGGGGCCAAGGTGGGCTTCGTCTTCCAGTCCTACCAGTTGATTCCGACGCTCACGGCGCTCGAGAACGTGCAGGTCCCGCTGGAACTCCGGGGCGAGTCCGACCCGGCCCGGGCCCGCGCGCTGCTCGAGCGAGTCGGGCTCGGCGACCGCACCGGCCACTATCCGGCGCAGCTCTCCGGCGGCGAGCAGCAGCGGGTGGCGCTCGCCCGCGCCTTCAGCACCCAGCCGAAGGTCCTCTTCGCGGACGAGCCGACGGGCAATCTCGACCAGCGCACCGGCGCCGGCATCATCGAACTGATGACCGACCTCAACCGGGAGGCGGGCACGACGCTGGTCCTCGTGACGCACGACCCCGAGCTGGCCGGCCGGGCCCGCCGCATCCTGCGGCTGGCGGACGGCCGCCTCGTGTCGGACACCGCGGCGTGACGCTCCGGGCACTCCTGCGGCTGGCGTGGCGCGAGGGACGCGCCTCCCGGCGGCGCCTCCTCCTGCTCGTGGCCGCCATCGCGACGGGCACCGCCGCGCTCGTGGCGATCAACACCTTCACCGCCAACCTCCGGACCGCGGTGTCGGGCGAGGCGCGCAGCCTCCTCGGCGCCGATCTCGCATTCGCGTCGCGAAGCGCGCCCACCGACGCGCTCCGCCAACTGGCGGATTCGCTCGCCTGCGCCCGCGCCCTCCCGTGCGATGCACGCGCCACCGTCACCACCTTCGGCGCCATGGGGTACGTCCCCTCCCGCACCGGCGTGCGCCTGGTCCGGGTGACGGCGGTCGAAGGGGACTGGCCCTTCTTCGGGAAGATCAGCACATCGCCCGCCGGCGCCTGGCCGCAGCTGCAGTCGGCCCGCGTGGCGCTGGTGGATCCCGCCTTCCTCACGGCGCTCGGCGCCTCCATCGGCGACACCCTGGCGCTCGGCGCCCTGCGTGTGCCGATCGCCGGCACGGTGGACCACGTCCCGGGCGACGTGGGCATCGCGACCGCGTTCGGTCCGCGCGTGTTCATCCCCGGCGCGCTGGTGCCGGAGACGGGGCTGCTCGGCTTCGGCGCCCGCGCAGAGTACGACACCTACCTCCGCCTGCCGGCCGGTGCCGAGGTCGAGGCCATCGCCGATTCCCTCAGGCCGAGGCTTCGCCCCGAGCGAGTGCGGGTGCGCACGGTCGAGGACGAGCAGCGGAATCTCGGCAACGCCCTCGAACGCCTCGGTCGCTTTCTTGGGCTCGTGGCCCTGGTGGCGCTCCTCCTCGGCGGACTCGGGGTCGGGAGCGCCATCCACGTCCTCATCCGGCAGAAGATGGACACCGTGGCGGTCCTCCGCTGCCTCGGCGGAAGCAGCCGGCAGGTCTTCACCCTCTTCCTGGTGCAGGCGGCCGGGATCGGCCTTCTCGGGAGCGGCATCGGCGCCGCCGTCGGGCTCGGCGTCCAGCAGCTCTTGCCCCGCGTCCTCGGGGAATTCCTTCCGGTGTCGGTGCCGACGACGGTCTCGTGGCCCGCGCTCGCCACCGGGCTGGGCCTCGGGCTCTGGACGGCCATCGCCTTCGCGCTGATTCCGCTGCTGGGCGTCCGGAAGATCTCCCCGCTCGCCACCCTACGCCGCCCGTATGAAGCGGAGACCCGCCAGCCGCGCGATCGGTGGACTGTCGTCGCGACCCTCGCGCTGGCGCTGAGCGTCCTCCTCATGGCTGTCGTGCAGGCAGGCGACGCGCTGCGCGGAGCCGCCTTTGCGGCAGGCATCGGCCTGGCGATTGCCGGACTCTGGCTCTCGGCGTTCGCGCTGGTCCGCGGGCTTCGCAAGTGGTTTCCCCACCGCCTGTCCTATGTATGGCGCCAGGGGCTCGCCAATCTCTACCGACCGGCCAACCAGACTGTCTCGGTGGTGCTCTCGCTCGGATTCGGCAGCTTCCTGCTCGCCACTCTGCTGCTGGTCCAGCACAACCTGCTGCGGTCGCTGCGTGTGGACGGCAGTTCGCGCCGACCGAACCTGATTCTCTTCGACATCCAGCCCGACCAGGCGATGGGCGTCGACTCGCTGCTCCGGGCCCGTGCGCTCGACCCCACTCCCGCCGTCCCCATCGTCCCGATGCGCATCCAGTCCATCGGCGGACGCTCGGTCCAGGAATACTCGCGCGACACGACCGAGGTCGAGGGACGGCCCGCCGGGTGGGCGCTTCGGCGCGAGTACCGCTCGACCTATCGCGATTCGGTGGTGGCGAGCGAGCGGTTGATCACCGGCTCGTGGTGGGGCGCCGGTCCCGACTCGGCCGGGGCACCGGTGTCCATTTCGGTGGAGGTGGGGCTGGCGGAGGAACTCGGCGTCAGCATCGACGACGAGATCACGTGGGACGTCCAGGGCGTGCCGGTCCCGAGCCGAGTGACCAGCCTGCGCGAGGTGGACTGGGCGCGGTTCGAGACGAACTTCTTCGTGGTGTTCCGTCCGGGGGCGCTCGAGGCCGCCCCGCAGACGCTCGTGACGCTGGTCCGGGTGGACAGCGCGTCGGAGCGCGGCCTCATCCAGCGCGCCGTCGTCGAGCGCTTCGCCAACATCTCGGCGCTTGACCTTTCGACCGTGCAGCGCGCGCTGGACGACATCCTCGGCAAGGTGGGCGCCGCCATCCGGTTCATGGCGTTCTTCACGCTGGCGGCGGGGCTCGTGGTGCTGCTCGGCTCCCTGGCGACCAGCCGGGCGCAGCGGCTGCGCGAGACGGTGCTCCTCAAGACCCTCGGGGCGAGCCGGGCCCAGGTGATCCGTGTGGCCGTCGCCGAATACCTGGCGCTGGGGACACTCGCCGCACTGGCGGGGCTGGTGCTGGCGGTCGGCAGCGGATGGGCGCTGGCCCGCTGGCTCTTCGAGACGAAGTTCGCGCTCCCGGCCTCGCCGATGCTCCTCCTGGCCGCGGGTGTGGTGGCGCTGACGGTCGGCGTCGGGCTCTGGAGCTCGGTGGACCTCTTCCGGAGGACGCCGCTGGACGCCCTGCGGAACGAATAGCCCGCTTCTTACCTCCCCTCCGGGGCGGCAGTATCTTACCTCCATCCTCAACAGGTGAGACTCCCCGGATGCTCCCGATCGACCTTCGCGGCAAGCGCGCCTTCGTGGCCGGTGTCTCCGACGACGGCGGGTTCGGCTTCTCGATCGCCAAGTCGCTCGCCGAAGCCGGCGCCTCGGTCTGCCTCGGTTCGTGGCCCCCGGCCCTCGGCATCTTCCAGAAGCTGCTCGAGCGCGGCAAGATGGACGCCTCGATGACCCTTGCCGACGGCCGCAAGCTCGAATTCGAGAAGATCTACCCGCTCGACGCCGCCTACGACTCGATGGCGGACGTCCCCGCCGACATCCGAGAGAACAAGCGCTACAAGGACCAGGGCGACTTCACCATTCAGGGCGTCGTGGAGCAGTTCAGGAAGGACTTCGGCGACAAGCCGCTCGACATCGTGGTGCACTCGCTGGCCAACGGGCCCGAGGTCAAGAACGAATTGCTCGACACCTCGCGCAACGGCTACCTGACCGCCATCAGCGTGAGCGCGTACAGCAACGTCTCCTTCGTCCGGAACTTCGGTCCACTGATGCGGGAGGGCGGCTCGTTCCTGTCCCTCACCTACATGGCCGGCGAGCGGGTCATCCCCGGCTACGGCGGCGGGATGAGCACCGCCAAGGCCGCCCTCGAGGCCGACACCCGCACCCTCTCCTACGAGGCGGGCCGACGGTTCGGCATCCGGATCAACACCATCTCCGCCGGCCCCTGGGCCTCGCGTGCCGCCTCGGCCATCGGCTTCATCGACATGATGATCGAGTACTGCGCGAAGAACTCCCCCCTGCCCCGCAAGATGGAACCGACCGACGTCGGGAACGCCGCGGCCTTCCTCGCGAGCCCCATGGCCGCGGCCATCACCGGCAGCGTGGTGTACGTGGACAACGGATACCACGCCATGGGCATGGCGGTGTCGCCCGAGGCGCTCAACACCCCGAAGGGCTGACCCCCGTGTTCATCGGCCACTACGGGATGGCGCTGGCGCTCAAGCGCGCCGAGCCGAAGCTCTCGCTCGGCACCCTCTTCATCGCGGTGCAGCTGGTGGACATCGCCTGGGGCGCCGCGATCCTGCTCGGCCTCGAGCGGGTCCAGATCCACCCCGGCTGGACCGCCGCCACGCCCCTGCAGTTCGTCTACTACCCGATCACGCACAGCCTGCTGGCGGCCGGCCTCTGGGCCGCCGCCGCCGCCATCGCCTGGTACACCTGGCCCACCAAGGACACCAGCGGGCACGGCCGCGCCGCCATGATCGTGGCGCTCGCCGTCGCGTCGCACTGGTTCCTCGACCTGGTGGTGCATGTACCCGACCTCCCGCTGGCCGGGAACGACAGCGCCAAGTTCGGCTTCGGGCTCTGGAACAGCATCCCCCTCACCTTCACCGTCGAACTGGCGCTCCTCGGGCTCGGCCTGGCGCTGTATCTCCGGGGCGGCAGTCGCAATCACCCGGTACGCCGCGGCTGGGCCGTCGGCTTCGCGGCGGTGCTGGCCGCGGCGTACATCGCCACCACACTCGGCCCACCCCCGCCGAGCGTGCGCGCCATCGGCATCAGCGCCATCGCCATGCTCCTGACGCTGGCAGCGGTCGGCGCCTGGATCGACCGCGGCCGATCCGCCCGCGCGACCCGATAGCGGCGGCATCGTGGACCAGCGGTTCTTCCGGCTGGGCGCCCTCTCGGCGTTGATTGCGGTGGCGGCCGGTGCCTTCGGCGCACATGCGCTGCGCGCCCGGCTCGACCTTGCCATGCTGGCCGCTTTCGAGACTGGGGCACGGTACCAGATGTACCATGCGCTCGCGCTGCTGGCGGTCGCGTGGGCTTCGGGCCGCTGGCCGGGCAGGCTCACGTCCATGGCCGGGTGGTGCTTCGTGGCGGGGACGGTGCTGTTCTCGGGGAGCCTTTACGCCATGGCCCTGACGGGACATCGAGCCCTCGGCGCCATCACGCCGCTGGGCGGCGTGGCCTTCCTTGTCGGCTGGCTCTGCCTGGCACTCGGCGCCCGACGCGGCGCATGAGGGCCGAAGCCGAGCGCTACCGTATCCTCCTCGAGACGCTCGACGCCTGGCACGCGGCTGCTAAGCTGCGCCACCCGGGCGTCGTACCCTGCCGGATCGGGTGCACCGCCTGCTGCCGCGGCCCATTCGACATCTCGGTCGCCGACGTCCTCCTCCTGCGGGACACCGTCCACAAGCTGCCCGCGGATCGGCGCCAGGCCCTCACGGCACGAGCGACCGCGGCGGCAGCGCGCCAGCGGGCGCTTGCTCCAGGCTGGGAATCGCCGTACGACGTCCGGACCCTGGGAGAGGCTCGATTCGACGCGCTCTGTGACGCGCTCGCCGCCGAACCATGCCCATGCCTGGAGGAGGGGGCGTGCGCGGTGTATGAAGGGCGGCCTACGGTCTGCCGGCTCATGGGCCTCGGGCTCGAATCGCCCGACGGCCGGGTACTCCCGAACGCCTGCCCGATCCAGTCAGAGTTCCCCGGCTACAGGACGCTCCCGGCGCAGTCGTTCGACCTCGCGGCGTTCGAGGAAACGGAAGAGGCCTGCCTCGTGGAGGCAGG
>CAYUOK010000001.1:7226-17512 GCA_964446395.1 uncultured Gemmatimonadaceae bacterium
CGTTCGACCTCGCGGCGTTCGAGGAAACGGAAGAGGCCTGCCTCGTGGAGGCAGGCCTCGTGCTCTTCGGCTCGGCGGAGGCAGCGGGGTACGAGACCACCATTGCCCTGGCGCTGGGGAAGCCCGCCTAGATACCCCGGTCGTGAAAGCCCGCCAGCCGGCCGCGCAGGTCTCTCGGTTCCACCTGCACCACCTTCCCCATCAGATCGATCCAGATCGTGACCGACCTGGCCCCGGGGATCATCGTGGGCCCGAAGGTGAACTTCCAGACGCGCGGCCGCCCCGGCAGTTCGGGATCACCCTTCCAGAGCAGCTCCTGCGACCGTTTTCCCATCTTGGGCGGCGGTGCGCCCAGCATCGTGCCGACGGCCGAGTATGCCGCGACGTACGACGCCCCAACAAGCAGCGCCCCGACGAACGCCGCAATGACCAGGTACCACAGGAGCCGTGCCATGACACCCTCCGGGCGGGGGTTGTTCGGCCGCTGGCCGCTCAGCGCGCCAGCTGCTCCACGATGCGATAGTAGAACTCCACCCCGAACCTAACCTCCGGGACGGGCACTCGCTCGTTGTTGCCGTGCGTCGTGGCGCCGATCGCTTCCGTCGTGCGCCAGGACTCGATGCCGTAGGCGTCGATGCCGAGGGCGCGATAGTCATAGCTGTCGGTGTAGCCGGTGAGCATCTTCGGCAGGACGAGAGCACCGGGGTCCATGGCGTTCACCGCGCCCGTGAACGCGTCAAGGACGGGCCCATCGACCGGGGACGAGCGGGCCGAACGGAGGCGGGAGATCGGGGTGATCTCCACCGTGGTGTCCCGGATGACGCTCCGCAGTTGTGCGAGAAACTCCTCCGGCCGCTGGCCGGGAAGGAGCCGCACGTCGATTTCGGCGGACGCCTCGGCCGGAATCACGTTGGTGTTCGTCGACCCATGGAGCACGGTGATCGTTACGGTGTTGCGGAGGATGGCGTTCTGGTACCGGTCCGACGTCAGCCACGCCGCGGCGGCTGAGTCCCGCAGGGCAGCTGCGGGATCCGCCAGCCAAGCGCGGTAGGTCGGGTTGGTCTCCCGCGTGGCCAGGGCCCGGAGATACGCCTCTGCGGGCGGGGTCAGGACCAGCGGCGTTTCCCAGTCCGCGATGCGCCCCAGGACACGCGAGAGCCGCAGAGCCGCGTTGCCGGCGGTCGGCCGGCTGCCGTGGCCCGGCTCGCCGCGGACCGTCAGGCGGAGCCAATAGGGCACTTTTTCCGTCGCGTCGAGACCGTAGGAGATGGCCTTCCCGTCGTTCCCCATCAGGTTCTCGCCACCCTCATTGAGCAGGAACTCGGCGTTCCGCAGCAGGTCCGCCTTCTGCTGGGTGAACCAGACCGAGCCGGTGGACCCCAGTTCCTCGTCCGCGTTCGCCACGAGGATGAGGTCCCGGCTCAGCACGATCCCCCGCCGCTTCAGGGCCACCATGGTCGCCAGCTGGATGATGCCCAGCCCCTTGGTGTCCTGCGCCCCTCGCCCCCAGACGTCGCCATCCTCGATCACCCCGCTGTACGGGGGAAACCGCCACCGGGACGAATCCGCCGGCACGACGTCGATGTGGTGGAGCAGCACCAGCGGCCGCCGGGCGCCGGTTCCCGGGAGCCGGGCCACCAGGTTGCCGCGACCGGGCGCCGACTCGAGGATGTCCGACGCGATCCCCTCGCGGGCGAGGACGGCCTGCAGGAACTTCGCGCCTTCCGTCTCGTTGCCGGGCGGGTTGGCGGTCCGGATGCGGAGGTACTCCTGCAGCCAGCTCGTCGCCTCGGCGGCCAGCGCGTCGAAGTTCGGCGGGTTTCTCCCCTGCGCCCGCGCCGGCACGACGGAGAGCAGGAGCAGGAGAAAGGCGAGGAGTGCACGCATGGGGCCTCTGGGGCGGATGACGAAGCGGCCCCGCCGGAGCGGGGCCGCAGGACCTGCACGAAGGCCGCGGGTCAGGCGGCCGGGTGGAGCAGGCGCAGGTACGAGAAGAGCAGCAGCAGCGCCACGATGAGGACGGCCGCGATGATGAGCGGGAAGACGAACAGCCCGCTGAAGATCTTGCTGTCCTGCTTCAGGTGCATGTAGAACATGGCGACCAGGGCGAACTTGGCGGCCGACAGGATGATGAGGATCCAGTTGAGCAGGGGCCGCACGAGCTCGTGGAGCGGCATGCCGGGCCGGTGGGAGACCTCGAACGCCAGCACCTCGAGCGCCGTCATGACGAAGAGGATGACGGCGACCCGCAGGTACAGCGCAGGCCCCGGATGGGCGTGTTCGTGCGTGGCGACTTGGGCGTCCATGCCGATCACCTCATCAGGTAGACGACGGGGAAGATCACGATCCAGACCACGTCCACGAAGTGCCAGTAGAGCGCGGCGATCTCGAGGTTCAGCGACTTCTCAGGCGGCACCTTGCCCCGGATGGCGAGGACGAGCATCGTCGCCAGCCAGATGACGCCGATGGTGACGTGGGTGCCGTGGAATCCCGTCAGGGTGTAGAACGACGACCCGAAGAGGTTCGTGGTGTAGCCGAGCCCCTTGTGGTAGAAGTGGTAGAACTCGTACACCTGCATGCCGACGAAGAAGAGGCCGCAGACGACCGTGGCCGAGAGCCAGCCGATCAGCTTCTTGCGGTTCCCGTGCTGCGCCCCGTTGAGCGCCAGCACCACGAAGAAGGAGCTGAAGAGAAGCACGGCGGTGCCGAAGGTGACCAGCGGGATCTCGAAGATCGGCTCGCAGGTGGTCATCTGGCCGTGAAGCATGCACTGCGACGTCTCGTGCGGGAGCGGCCCGACGAGGCTCTCGCCCTTGTAGACGAGATAGTTCGAGATCAGCGTCGCGAAGAAGAGGCATTCCGACCCGATGAAGGTCCAGATGGCCAGCTTCCGGGTGTCGAGCCCGGTGGCCGTCGGGGGATGCAACGCGTGTGCGGTGTCGTGCGCCAAGGGACCGTCCGTCTCAGTCGTGTGTGGTCTAGTGGTCCGCGGGCTCGAACGCCCACGAGAAGATGCCCAGCAGGGTGATCGCGACGCCCAGCAGGATGACCCAGAGCGTGACGTGCATCAGGAAGCCGACCAGGGTGAGCGCGGTCCCGAAGGCGGTCACGATCGGCCAGTAGGAGGGGCTCGGGAGGTGGATCCCCTTGCCGCTTACGCGGGCCGGCTCCGGCAGGGTGCCGCCGCGCGCGCGCCGCAGCTCCCAGAGGGGGTCTCGGCTGTCCACCGTCGGCTCCACCGCGAAGTTCCACTCCTGCGGCGGCGACGGGATGGACCACTCCAGGGTGGCGCCGTGCCAAGGGTCCGCCGTGGCCACCTCGCCGCTCCTGAGCGACTTCAGGATGTTCCAGATGAAGATGAGGAACGAGAAGCCGAGGATCAGGGAGCCGGCGGTCTCAACCGCGTTCCAGAACTCGAAGCCCATGCCCGCGGAATAGGTGTACACCCGGCGCGGCATCCCGTTCAGGCCGAGGATGTGCATCGGCGCGAAGGTCAGGTTGAAGCCCAGGAACATCAGCCAGAAGTGCGCCTTGCCGAGCGTCTCGCTCAGCATCCGGCCGGTCATCTTCGGGAACCAGTAGTAGGCGCCGGCCGTCAGCGCGAAGATGCTGCCGCCGAAGAGCACGTAGTGGAAGTGCGCCACGATGAAGTAGCTGTCGGTCTGCTGCAGGTCGGCCGGCGGCGAGGCGTGCATGACGCCGGAGAGCCCGCCGATGATGAACATCGCCACGAACCCGAGGGCGAAGTACATCGGGGTCTTGTACTGGATGGAGCCGCCCCAGACGGTGCCGATCCAGTTGAAGATCTTCACGCCGGTCGGGATGGCGATGAGCATGGTGCCGAGCGAGAACACCGTGTCCGCCATCGGCCCCATGCCGGTGGCAAACATGTGGTGACTCCATACGCCGAAGCCCAGGAAGGCGATGAAGCACCCCGAGAAGACCATGGCGGCGTAGCCGAAGAGCGGCTTCCGCGAGAACACCGGCAGGATCTCGGAGACGACGCCGAAGGCCGGGAGGATCAGGATGTACACCTCGGGATGGCCGAACAGCCAGAAGAGGTGCTGCCAGAGGACCGGGTCGCCGCCGCCGGACGGGACGAAGAAGTGGGTCCCGAAGCTCCTGTCGAGCATGAGCAGCACCAGCGCGACCGTGATGATCGGGAACGCCAGCAGCAGCAGCACCTGGGTGATCAGGCTCATCCAGACGAACATCGGCATCCGCATCATCTTCATGCCGGGCGCGCGCAGGTTGATGATGGTCACGAAGAAGTTCACCGCCGCGGCCAGCGAGGCGATGCCCAGGATCTGCAGGCCGATGATCCAGAAGTCGACGTTGAGGCCGGGGCTGTACTGCTTGGAGGTGAGGTTGGCATAGGCGAACCACCCCATGTCCGGCGCGGCGTTGAACAGGAAGCTGGCGTTGAGCACCAGTCCGCCGAACAGGAACACCCAGTAGCTGTAGGCGTTCAGCCGCGGGAAGGCGACGTCCCGGGCGCCGATGAGCAGCGGGATGAAGTAGTTGAAGAACATCGCCGAGAGCGGCATCACCCCGAGGAAGATCATCGTGGTGCCGTGCATCGTGAACAGCTGGTTGTACGCCTCGGGGGAGAGGAAGGTCTTGTCTGGCGCCCCGAGCTGCCAGCGGATCAGCAGCGCCTCGAGCCCGCCGATCAGGAAGAACAGGAAGGCGGTGACGCCGTAGAGGATCCCGATCCGCTTGTGATCCACGGTCGTGATCCAGCTCCAGAGCCCCTTCTTCTCGGCGGGAGCCGCCTCTGCCCCGGCGTGCCCCATCGCAATCGTGGACATCGGCTACCCTCTCGTCAGTTGCCGGCGGCGGTCATGGCGACCGCCCCCGGCGCAGGCACGACGCTGAGCGACCGGAGGTACGCTACCAGCGCGGTGGTTTCGTCATCGGTGAGCCCGAGGTTGGGCATGAGCACCCCCACCTTCACCGCCTGGGGGTTCTTCAGCCACCGGGCCAGGTTCTCGTCCGTGTTGGGCAGCCATCCGGAGGCGATGGTGGTGCGGCTGCCGACCCCGGCCAAGTTGGGCCCGACCATCGTCGGGGCCCCCACCGCGGTGACCGCGTGGCACCCCACGCAGGCCTTGGCGGCGAAGAGCTGCTGGCCCTGCGCCACGAGCGGGTCCACTGCCGGGGCGGCCGCCGAGTCGGCGGGTGCCGGGCTGGCCGCCGGCGCGCCGACTGCCGCGAGCCCCTCCCGCCAGGCGACGAAGGCGGCGGAGTCCTGCGCCACGACCTGGAACGCCATCCGGGCGTGCTGCGTGCCGCAGAACTCGGCGCACTGCCCCGGATAGACGCCGGCCGTCTCGGTCCGGAACCAGAGCCGGTTGTCGCGGCCCGGGAAGACGTCCCGCTTGCCGGCGAGCTGCGGCGTCCAGAAGCTGTGCACCACGTCGCCGGTGGTCATGCGCAGGTCCACCGTCCTGCCGGTGGGCACGTGCATGTCGCCCGCGGTGACGAGGTTGTACTCGGGGTAACGGAACTCCCACCACCACTGGTGGCCGGTCACCTCGATCACGAGGGGATTGTCGGTCGGCACTTCGGCCGTCTTGAAGATCGTCTGGATGGTCGGGATGGCGATGAACACGAGGATGACGGCCGGGATGACGGTCCAGACCACCTCGAGCATCGCGTTGCCGTGGGTCTGCGCGGGCTCGGCGTCCCCCTGCTTCCCCCGGAATCGGAAGAGCGCCCAGATGAGCACCCCCTCCACCAGGAAGAAGACGATGGTGGCCAGCTGGAAGGACCGGCGGAACACCTGGTCGAGCAGTTCCGCGAAATCCGCCTTGGGGGCCAGCGTGGTCTGCGGATACCCGTCCGGCGAGCACCCGGCCACGACAAACAGGGCCAGGGTGAAGCACAGCGCGGGCACCCACCGGACAACGCGCCGGAGGGAGGGAAGCCTGAGGGCCATTCCGTTCGTCCTGTTCAGCGATAAATTCGGGAGAAGAGCGGCCAAGCAGCCCGCATTTTACCGTCCAGAAGCCCCCGCGTCAATGAATCAGGCTCCCGAATCCCGGCCCGGACGGTCGCCCATGGAGGGCCGCGGGACATACTCTTCCACCGTGGACCCCGTCCTCACCCCACGCCATCGGCCAAGGAGCGCTCCGTGACACCCGCCGAACGAGACGACTGCATCCGACGCTACGCCGAGGGCCCCGAGCTCCTCGCAAGGGCCCTCGATTCGGTACCCCGGGAGGCGCTCCAGTGGCGCCCCGCGCCGGGCAAGTGGTCGGTGCACGAGGTGATCATCCACTGCGCCGACAGCGAGACCAACAGCCACATGCGGATCCGGTACCTGATCGGCGAGACGGACCCGACCATCGTGGGCTACGACCAGGACCGATGGGCCACGACCATGGACTACCACGCCCACCCGATCGCCCCCGCACTGGCCACGGTCGCGGCGGTGCGCGCCAACACGGTGCCCCTGCTCCGGCGGATGACCGCCGAGCAATGGGGCTGCCGGGGCCGGCACACCGAATCGGGGAGCTACGGGGCTGAGGACTGGCTGAGGATCTACGCCGAACACCTCGAGATCCACGTGCGACAGATCGCACGGAACCTCGAGGCGTGGAGCAAGCGAAAGCCGGACTGAGGCCGCTACTTCTTCTTCATCGCCTTCTCGATGTCGGCGGCGGTGCGGGGAGCGCCTCCCGAGAGCAGCTCGTACCCGGTCGGGGTCACGACCACGTCGTCCTCGATGCGGACCCCGAGCTTCTCGGCGGGAATGTAGATGCCGGGCTCCACGGTGAAGACCATGTTCGGCGCGAGCGGGGTGGCGTAGTTCCCGACGTCGTGGACGTCCATCCCGAGCCAGTGGCTGAGCCCGTGGATGTAGTACTGGTCGCAGGTGCCGGGCGCGCAGAGGTCGCCTGAGTGGGCCTTCATGTAGTCGCGGGAGATCTGGCCGAGCCGCCCCAGGGTGATGCCGGGCCGGATCGAGTCCATCGCGGCCTGCTGGGTGGCGAGCACCAGGTTGTAGATGCTCAACTGCCTCGGCGAAAACTTGCCGCTCGCCGGGATCGTCCGCGTCACGTCCGCGGAGTAGAAGCCGTACTCCGCCCCCATGTCCATCACCACCAGCTCCCCGGCCTGCAGCTGGCTGCGGCTCTTGTCGTAGTGCAGCGTCGTGGCGTTGACGCCGGTGCCCACGATGCTGGGATAGCCGACCCGCTCCGCCCCGAGGCTTCGGAAGGTCCCCTCGGCGGCTCCCTCCAGTTCGTACTCCCACGCCCCCGGATGGGCGGCGCGCATCGCGGCGAGGTGTCCCTTGGCGGTGATGTCGATGGCCATTCGCAGGCGGCGCAGTTCATCCGCGTCCTTGACCAGCCGCATGGCGGCCAGCGACGGGCGGAGGTCGGTCACCCCTGCCCCCGACCCGAGCGCCAGCTGCTGGAAGAAGGTGTCGCTCACGGCCTCCTTGCCGAGCAGGAGGTAGAGCTTGCCGCCGCGCGCCGTGCTGGAGCGCACCATGCCCCGGATCTGCTTCTGCGCCTGGTCGGCGGGGCGGGTCTCCTCGATCCCGGTCAGCGTCGATGCTTCCGGGCCCGGGCCCAGCCGGGCCCCGGTCCAGCGCTCGGCCATGCTGTCACGGGCCGGCAGATAGAGGTAGACCTGCGGGGCGAGGGTGTCGCGCGCCACGAGCACGAGCCAGCTCGAGGGCGTCTCGAGCCCGGTCAGGTAGAAGAAGTCGTTGTTCTCGCGGTAGTCGCTGTCCTGGGGATAGTCCCCCTCGATGCTCCGCTGCTCGGAGGACCGGATGATGGCGATGCCGTTCCCCATGCGCTTGAGGAGATCGGCCCGGCGCGCCGAGAGGTACTCGACGGGGACCGGCCCGGCCGGCGACCCGACTTGGGCGGAGAGTCCGGTGGCAAGGCCGGCGAACGGGAGGAGCGCGAGCGCAATGCGGGCGGCACGGGTCATGGAGGAGTCCGTCAGCGGGGTGTGGGCGAAGCGGGGCGGATGGCCAGGTCGAAGGGCACCGGCCCCTCGACGACGTACCAGAAGTGCCACCACTCCATCGTGTAGTTCGTGAACCCTTCGGAAGCCATAACCTCTACGAGATGGTCCCGGGACTGTTTCACCACCCCCGTGGCGTTGGCGGTGTGGGCGGCGTCGCCGAAGGTGTCGAAGGGGGTGCCCATGGGGATCTCGACGCCTGAGTGGAGGTCCACCATGGTCAGGTCGACCGCGACGCCCTGGTTGTGCCGGCTCCGCCGGGCGATGTACCCGGAGTCCAGGAGCCAGGTCTGGCCGGTGCGCTCCGTCCAGGCCACCATCGCCTGCGTGGCGCGGACCGGGCGATAGCCATCCCACACCTTGAGCCCCAGTCCCTCGGCGGCCAGCCGATGCTGCACCCGTGCGAGCGCAGCGGCCGCCTCCCGGCGGAGCAGCGCCCGGTTCGCGTAGTAGCCCGGCAGCGGCGCGCCCGTGAAGTTGTCCGGCCCGGCGTACCGGGCGTCCACCCGAATCGTGCTGTCCAGCGCCTGCACGTCCACCAGGAGCTGCTCCGCCAAGGCGTCGGGCGCCACCACCTGGGAATCGGCGTTCGCCACCGAAGCCTGGGCGCCGAGGTGGGCGGGCAGCAGGGCCAGGAGGAAGAAAAAGGAGTAACGCATGGGGTTGGAGAGTAAGCCCGGTGCCGCTCGGGCGGCAGAGGGGACTTGCGGAGATGGTCTGCAAGTCCGATTGTGGTGCACCCTTCACATCCGGTGACCCGTGACGACTCGCCGCTCCTTTCTCGGACTGCTTTCGGCCCCTCTCGCCGCCTCGATCGCCCTGCCAAGGTTCGGGGGCGCGCCCGCGTTCAGGGCCCGCGCCCTCATGCCCTCGGACCTCGGCGGCCTCGATGACGAGGCGTACTGGCGCGCGCTCCGCACCCAGTTCACCATCCCGGCAGACCAGGCCTTCTTCAACACCGCGACGCTCGGCTCGAGCCCGCGCGCGGTCCAGGACGCCGTCATTGCGAGCATCCAGCACATCGACCGCGACATTGCCGACTGGGACTACAAGCCGGACCACGAGAACTACTTCACCGGCTACTACCCCGAGATGCCGACGCGCGACAAGCTGGCCACCACGGTGAACTGCACCGGACGCGACGTCGCGCTGACCCAGAACGCCACCTTCGGGATGAACTTCATCGCGAACGGGCTGGACCTGAAGCCGGGCGACGAAGTCGTGGTGACCAACCAGGCGCACCCGGGCGGCCGGAAGGGATTCGATCTCCGCGCCAAGCGCGACGGCATCGTGGTCCGCGAGGTGATCGTCCCCGAGCCCCCCGAGTCCCCCGAGCAACTGATCCAGCTCTACCTCGACGCCACGACGCCCCGCACGCGCGTCTGGGCGATCCCCCACATCTCCAGTTCGCGCGCCATCCGCTACCCGGTCGTCCAGCTGTGCGCCCTGGCACGCGAGCGCGGCATCTGGAGCGTGGTGGATGGCGCCCAGTCTCTGGGTCACGTGGCCATCGACGTGCAGGCCATGGGATGTGATGTCTTCTACGCCTCGCCGCACAAGTGGATGCTCGCCCCCGTCGGCACCGGCCTGCTCTACATCCGTCCCGAGCGTCAGAAGGAGGTCTGGGCCACCCTCGCCTCCAGCGCGTGGGACGACCAGGCCGACCCGATGTACCGACTCATGCAGTACGGTACCGGCAACCTGAGCCTGCTCGTCGGGCTCGGCGTCGCCGTGGATTTCCACAACCAGATCGGCTCGGCGCGGATTCAGCACCGGGACTTCGCGCTGGCCGACCGACTCCGGACAGGACTCGCCAGTGTGCCGGGGGCCACGATCGTTTCGCCCACGCACCCCGAGTTGACCTGCGCCACCACGGTGTATGGGCTCCAGGGGAAGACCGGTGGGCAAATCCAGGACTACCTGTGGGAGCGCGGGCGGGTGCGCGTCCGGAGCATGGGAGACACCATCGGCGTCCGGCACGCCTGCCACATCTACAATTCGCCGGCGGAGGTGGACAAGGCGCTGGCCTTGTTGAAGGAGCTGGCCGCCTCCTAGGCGGGGAAGCGGGGGCGCACGGTAAGTGCTTGGAGCCGTGCCAGTTAGCCTGGCACCTGTCCAAATTGACCGGAGTATCCCATCTTTCCTCGGAGAAACCTGCATGTGCCCGGAGAGTGAGTTCATCTCTCGGGCACGTCCTTTTTTTTGCCGGGACCGCCCATGATCAGCGAAATGCGCGAAAAACTCGGCGGGGAAATCGAAGCCCTGACCCGGGAGCTCACCATCACCCTGCCCCAGGC
>CAYUOK010000001.1:17612-26927 GCA_964446395.1 uncultured Gemmatimonadaceae bacterium
GCCTCCGCCCTCGAGGGACAGCAGGTCCAGGCGGGCTTGATCGTCGCCACCGGGCCTGGTGAACCGATCCCCGACTTCAGCACGCTGGACGAAGAGCCGTGGAAGGCCTCGCGCCGGGAGGGCGTGCGCCACCGGCCGATGCAGGCCAGGGTGGGCGACACGGCGATCTTCTTTCGCAAGGCGGCGGTGGAGGTGACGTTCGAGGAGCGGAAGTACCTGGTCGTCCCCCTCGCGGCCATCCTCGTGCTGGTGCGCGAGGACCTTCCCGTCTAGGAAACACGTGTCCACCCACCCCCGGAACCGCGGGCTGGTCTGGCTGACCGCGACCGCCGCCGCCCTCTCGCTGGCGATGGCCATCGCCGGGTTCAAGGACTGGCTGCCGAGGGAGTTCACCTGGTTCGGGCTCGCCCTCTTTCTCTGCTGCCTGGTCGTGATTGCGCTGGTCGGGTGGCGGACGCGGAAGGAGATGCTCGCACTTCGTGACGAGGCGGCGCGCGGCCAGATGATCGTCATGCTGGCGGCCCGGCTTCGGGACGAGGCCCCGGACAAGCTCGAGCAGATGGTCAGGCGCGGCGGACCCGCCGGCGAGGCCGCCGCCCTGCTTCTCCAGGGGAGAGCCGAACGCCTGCGGCGGGATCCCGGACCGACGGCCTGACGCCCGCGCCGCTCGGCACACGCACTCGCTCCCAGTGACACCCCATGTGCTACTTCCTGTACCTCGCGAGCCCGCTCACCCTGAGTGAAGTGCGCTCGATGCTCCCTCCCGGCCTCACGGCCGACCTGCTGCCGCCGGTCGAGCAGGCCGAGTTGCGCGCCCTCCACCCGGACGCGACGACGATCGCGCGGGTGCTCCACGGCGGCTGCTCCTGCGACCTGGTCACGGCGCGCCAGCCGGTCGCGAGCGAGGACGAGGCCCGCCTCCGCGCGCGATACCGCGCGCTTGGCTACAGCAGGGACCGGGTCATCCGTGCGCTGGAGGTGCATCGCCGGGGACTCGAGCGGCGGGCGCGCCCGGCCGGCTACTGGCCGAGGAGCTTCGCCGATTTCGTGATCGAGCACGCACGGAACGCGGGGCCGACGCTGTTCTACCTGCAGTTCGGGCACGACGGCCTGCAGCGGGTGGCGGAGGAACAGCCCCGGACGATCCTCACCGCCGATGTCCGCGCCTTCCCCGGCGTCTGGCTGCCCGAGGACGCGCCGATCATGGTGGTGCGGGAGGCCGCGGCGTGAGCGGCGCACGGCTCTTCCTGCGCGCGCTCCGCCTCCGCTGCCCCGCCTGCGGCGGTGGGCCCGTCTTCCTCTCCTGGTTCCGGCTCGCGCCGAGCTGCCCGCGGTGCGGGCTGCGGTTCGAGCGCGGCGAGGAGGGCTATTGGGTCGGCTCCTACATGTTCAACATCGTCGCGTCGGAGCTGCTGTTCGCGGCCACGGGGGTCGCCGTGGTCGTCGCCACCTGGCCGGCGCCGCCGTGGACCGCCATCACGATCGGCGGCGTGGTCATGATGCTGCTCGCCCCGATCCTCTTCCTGCCGTTCTCCAAGGTGCTCTTCCTGGCCTTCGACCTCTACTTCCGTCCCCCGGTGGAGGCGGATTTCTCCGCCCCCTCGGAGCCCGCCCCCGCCCGGCGGGCGTGACCTTCCGCCCTGGAGTCCCCATGCGCCTCATCCCGTTCGCCCTGATCGCGGTGTCCGGCGTCGCCGCCTGTTCCTCCGCCCCCTCCACGCCGGAATCGGCGAGCCCGGCGGGCATGCCGGTGCCGGTGCTCACGCCCCAGGCGATCGGCACGCGTCAGCTCCTCCAGGCGGTGAGCGTGGTCAGCAACGACGTGGTGTGGGTCAGCGGGCACGGTGGCACCTGGGCCCGCACGGAAGACGGCGGCGCCACCTGGACCACCGGCGTGGTGCCGGGCGCCGACTCGCTCCAGTTCCGCGACCTCCATGCGCTCGACGCGCAACGGGCCTGGCTCATGAGCGCGGGGAACGGCGCCGCGTCGCAGATCTGGTACTCCGGCGACGGCGGGCAGAACTGGACACAGCAGTTCCGGAACGGCAACTCGAAGGCGTTCTACGACTGCATGGCGTTCTGGGACGACAAGCACGGCATCGCCCTGAGCGACGGGGTGGACGGCATCTTCCCGATGCTCATCACCAGGAACGGCAAGACTTGGGGTCTCCTATCCGACGCCGCAAGCCCGCCCTCCCGTGCGGGAGAGGGTTCCTTCGCGGCCAGCGGCACCTGCCTCGTCAGCCGAGGGGACAAGCTCGCCTGGTTCGGCACCGGCGCGGCCGCCGCGGGGAACGCGCGAGTCTTCCGGACCACCGACGAGGGCCGGAGCTGGCACGGTGCCGACACCCCGATCGTCACCGACGCCTCCTCGGGCATCGCCACGGTCGCCTTCCGGGACGACGCGCGCGGCGTGGCCATGGGTGGCAACATCGCGAAACCCGACACCTTCCTGCTGAACGTGGCCGTCACGACCGATGGCGGCGTCACCTGGGACGCCGGCACCAGCCCCCCCTTCTCCGGTGCCGTGTACGGCGCCGCCTACGGGACGAACGGCGCGCCGCCGATCCTCGTGGCCGTCGGCCCGAAGGGCGCGGCGGTGTCCTGGGACGACGCGCGCACCTGGACCCGGATCGACACGCTGAGCTACTGGAGCGTCGGCATGGGCAAGGGTGGGCGCGGGTGGCTGGTGGGGCCGGGCGGGCGGGTGCGGCGGCTCGACCTCCTGGCCACGCCGTGAGCGGCGGGTGAACCGCCACGCGGGAGGCGCTTGACGATCTCCTGACGCACGTTGCATATGGTGGGTGCTGGATCCCCCCCAGTGCACCTCCTCGAGGAGCCGTCATGACGGGACCAGCGACCCGCCTCGCCCACGTCCTGCTCGCAGCGGGATGGTTGTCGGCCGCACCTCTTGCCGCCCAGGGCGCGATCACCGGAACCGTCGTGGATTCCGCCACCGGCGCGCCCATCGTGAGTGCACTCGTCAAGGCCGTGGCGCCCGATGGCCGCGCCGGGACAACCACCCTCACCGACAGTCGTGGGCACTTCCGGCTCGCCCCGGTTCCCGCGGGAAGCTGGGTAGTGACCGCCGCGCGGATCGGGTACGCGCCATCCGGCCCGGTCGGCGCCGTGGTGGCCGACAACCAGGAGGTGGTGCTCCGCCTGGTGCTCATCGACCGCCCGGTACCCGCCTCCGAGATCATCGTCACCGCTTCCCGCGAGCCCCAGGTCGTCCTCGAGGCGCCCGCGTCCACGTCGGTCGTCACGCACGAACAGGTGCAGCAACAGATCGCGGCCACGCCGATCGACTACCTCACGGGGGTCACCGGCATGGACGTGGCCAGCAAGGGGCTGGCCCAGCGGACGTACACCGCGCGCGGCTCCCGCGGCGCGAGCACCGGGTCGTTCCTGACCCTCGTGGACGGCCGGGACCAGACGATCCCGTCCATCGGATTCAACATCCCCTACCTCGTCCCCAGCGGGTCGGCGGACGTCGAGCGCATCGAGGTGGTCCGCGGACCGGCCGGCGCCATCTACGGCCCGAACACCGAGCGGGGCGTGGCGCAGATCATCACGCGCTCACCGTTCGACGCGCCGGGCACCACGGTGAGCGTCGGTGCGGGAGGACGCGACCTCGTGCAGGCGGAGCTGAGGCAGGCGGGCGTCGTGGGCTCGAAGTTCGGCTACAAGGTGACGGGCGACTACCTGACCGGCACCGACTGGGCGTATCCCGACACGACGGGCGCCTCCTACCGCACGGAAGCGCTCGCGGACACCACCCCTCCGCTCCCGGATCCGGATACAGTCCTGATCGACGCGCGCGTCCCGACACTCGAACGATGGTCGGTCGGTGGGTTGCTGGAGTGGCGCCCCGAGGCCGGGACCGCCATCCAGACCGGGATCGGGTACGCCCATGCCACCAGCGCGGTCGATCTCGAGCCGACGCTCGGGCCGATCCAGCTCCGCGACTGGAGCTTCAGCAACGCACAGGCGCAGTTCACGAGCAACGCCCTGAGCGGCCGCCTGTCCTATACATGGAATGACGCGGGGGACTCCTACTCTCTCTGGTACGGCAACCGGCTGGTCGACTATTCGTCCATGCTCGTGGCGCAGCTCAAGTCGGGCACCACGCTGAAGCAGGGTGGCTCTCTCCAGTACGGTGCCGACCTCCGGTACACCAATCCCCGTACCGATGGCACCATCAACGGCCGGAACGAGGACGACGACCAGGTGGCCGAGGTGGGCGCGTTCGTGCTCGGCGACATCGCGCTGAAGAAGCAGATCACCCTCAGCGCCGCGCTCCGCGCCGACTATCATGACCGGATCGGCACGGTGGGGATCGCGCCGCGGCTCGGCCTCGTCTATCAGCCGACCCCGACCCAGGCCCTCCGCCTCACGTACGGCCGGGGCTACACGACGCCGACGCCGCCAGATTTCTTCGCCGACATCCGGGTGGCGGACGACCTCGGCGGGCTCCCCTACGCTGTGCAGATCAGCGGCATCCCCCCTGGCGGTTACCAGTTCAACCGCGACTGCGGCGGCCTCTGCATGCGCTCGCCCTTCGCGGCCGACCCCGCGGCCTTCCAGCCGATCGACGCGGCGGCCTATTGGGACACCGCCGTCGCGATCCTCGCCGCGGGGGGCGGGCCCGACCTGTCCGGCATTCCCGCCCCGACCGCCGCCGAGGTGGGCTCGGTGCTGAGGTCGCTCGACCTGCAAGACGAGGCGTTCGACCCGGTCCCGGTCGATCCGGCCTCCATCACCGACTACCCGACCGAAACCCGGGAGACGACCGACGCCATCGAGGTCGGCTACAAGGCAGCACTGGGGTCGCGGTGGAACGTGGGGGCCGACGTGGCCTACTCCTACACCAAGAATTTCTTCGGCGCCTCGGTCATCGGGACCCCCAACGTGTTCCTCGACGAGGCGAGCCTCGCCGCCTACCTGACACCCTTCCTCGGCGGAGACGCTGACCTGGCGCTGCAGGTGGCCCAGGGGATGACCCAGATCCCGCTCGGCGTCATCACGCCCGCCAACGCCGCCGATCCCACCGCGCTCCTCAACCTCCGGCACCAGGGCGGCTCGTTCTCGCGCGTGGGCGTGGACCTCGAGGTGAGCTATCTGCTCACCGACGGGCTGACGATCAGCGGCAACTATTCGTGGGTGAACCGGGACTCGATCGGGAGCGCAGGCGGGTCGGACATGGCCGTCCTGAGCGCGCCGAGGAACAAGGGCGCGCTGGCGGTGAGCTACCGGCCGCCGGCCGGCTGGTGGGGGGTCTGGGCCCAGGGGGTGGCGGTCGAGACGTACCCGGTCAAATCCGGCGTCTTCGGGGGCACGATCCCGGGCTACGCGGTCATGAACCTCGGCGCCACGATGCAACTGCCGATGCAGCGCCAGGTCTCGCTGGCGGTCACCGCCTCCAACCTCTTTGACGAGGTGCACCAGGAGTACGTCGGGGCGCCCGCCATCGGGCTCCTGGTCACGATGCGCGTGCAGGCGCAGTTCTAGCGGGCGCCCTAGTCGTCGTCGTCCCCGTCGTCGTCATCACCACCGCCCCCGCTGCCGGGCGTGGTGCCGCTGATGTCGAGCGCGCCGGTGGCGGGATCGTACACCGTGGTCAGCTCGAACAGGTTGCTGGTCTTCTGGCCGCCGGTCCACACCCCCGTCGCCGCGAAGGTGGCGCCGTGGTTGGGGCACCGGAAGCCGCTGCCCTGGATGTTGACCGTGGTCCCGGCATGCGGGCAGGTCATCGAGTAGGCGCGGTAGGTGTCGATCCCGCTGTGATACACCGCCACCGGGGGGCCGGAGTTGCCGTCCACCCGTGCGATGCCCCCGACCGGCGTCAGCGCGGCGAAGTCGTTGACGTTGATGGCGAGCGCCACCGTCTGGCCGGGCCCGAGGGCGCCGCCGAAGATGCCGTCCCCGCACGCCGACGTGAGCGCCGCGGCCACCGCGGCCATCGTGGTCTCCGCCAGGAAGGTGCGCCGCGACAGCCGGCGCCCTCCGCATGATCCGTCACACATGCCGCCTCCTCTCCCTCACGCGAGGGTGACCTTGGCCGCGGTCCAGCCCGCGGGGTCCTTGTCCTGCTCGAACATCACGTCCACGTTCACGACCACCGTCTCCCCGTCCTGCCGGATGGCAAGGCGGTCCATGCCGCGCGTCGCGCGGCCCGAGATGAACGTGCCGTCGGGCTGGTACTTCGACTTGTGCTTGGGGCACTGGAAGCGCTGGTCCGCCGCGATCCACTTCAGTGCCGTGTTCTGGTGCGGACAGGAGAGGTTGAAGGCGTAGACCACTCCCTGGAACCGCACCAGGATCACCTGCTCCTTCTTGTCGATCGTGGCGCCGTCCGCGGCCGGGATCGGGTAGGTCACGTCGGTCCCCCGCACAGCGAGCGCACTCCCCGTCCGGATCGTCATCGCTTCGGCCACCGCCGGCGAGGCGCCGAGCGTCACGAAGGTCGCAAGCAGCGAGGCCGCCGCACGGAGAAAGTCCCGCCGACCTTCCAGCTCGCAGCCGCCGCAGTCGTGCCCGCTCACAGGTTCACCAGCATGACGCCCGTGAGCACCGCCACGAGCCAGAGCAGCGTGCTGGCGGCCGCCGAGCGCCGGAGTGCCTGCCACTCCCGGTCCGGCGCCTCGCCGGCGTCGAGCCGGTGCGCCGCCTTGCGGAGCCCCGACCCGTTGAGGAGCAGGAGGGCCAGGAAGCCCATCTTGATCCAGAAGACCGGCGCGGTGGCGAAGGTCTCGACGTCGGCCAGGAAGAGCAGCAGGCCGGTCGCGAACGTGACGGCCAGTCCGACCAGGACGGGGGCGTGGACGGCGTGGAACTCGGACAGGTGGACGCGTCGCGCGTCGGGGCCGGCACTGGTGGCGCGGATGACCGCGCGGTCGGCCGCGATCGCCAGGCCGCCCGCGATGAGGAAGCCGCCCACGTGGCCGAACATCACACCGTTCATCAGCAGCTTGGAATTGCCGTACGCGCTGGCCCAGGGCTCCGCGAAGTGCGCAAGGGCTTCGACGATCGTCATGGTTCAGTCCTTCCAGATGAGCATCATCAGCCAGCTGGCGGTGGCGACGCCCATCGAGGCGATGGCCACGTTCCGGTGCTGCTCGCGCAACTCCGGGTCCGACTCCGCCTCGTCAGCGAGTGAGCCCGTGTACACGAAGCCGGCGTCGGCGATGAACATCAGCGCGGAGTGGATGTACCGGCGGGTCCGGCCGGCGGGGTCCTTCCGGCTGTCCCAGAGGTTCCACGCCCCCGTGATGGTGTTCACGGCAAAGACACCCGCGAGTGCCCCGGCGGTCGGGCCGTGTACGTCCTTGGCCCAGTCGGGGGCGGCGTTCCCGTACTCGAGGATCTGGTTGCCGCTGGCGTACTGCAGGGCGAAGAGCGGCAGCATGGTCCAGCTGAGCACCTGGTGGATCTTCAGGCGGGTGTTGTAGAAGCTGCTGTACTCCACCGCGGTCGTCCGCTTTCGTTTCGTCGTGTCCTGGAGGGCTGCCGGTCCCGCGCCCAGTCCGACTCCGGTGGGGAGGAGCGCGGCAGGGATGAGTACTGGGGCGACGACGGGAGCGGGTGCAGGTTGCACGGTGTCGGCCGCCACGGAGGGGAGCGCCGAGAGGGAACCGGGGATGGCGAGGAGGACGAGCGCCACGACGTCCTGCATGCGAACTCGTAGGAGGAGGATGAATGGCTCAAGGGCAATGCGGGTGCCATCGAGACCAGAAAAGCTATACTGTTGTTTTACAATGACATACGATCGAGGCGGCGACCATGGGAGCGAGAGGGATAGTCTCGATCCGATCCACGTGTAACGTTGCGATGCATACACCCGGTCGCTTCTACCGGCGACCTTGAGCCAGACACCATCCACGCCAGCGCTCATCACCTAGGCTCTTCTATGTGAGCAATCGCTCATTTTTCCATCTTTACACGCAAGATGCCGATCGAGTGGCCTGGGGCGCCACCGACGGGTCGCACGCTGCACTATCAATGTAAGATCTTATTGGACAGTGACATAGAACGATAAAGATGAATCAGTATGTTAGAAGACCATTGAGTGAGCAAACACTTACATAGCACAACGGACCGATTCCAAGGCACTACCGCCGACAGCCGAACGACTCGATCAGGGGCGGCGCTCCAGGTCGAAAACCGTCGCACCCATACTGAATGTCAGCTTGGATGGCCGGCCGCCCGAAACTGCGGCGACCGTCAGCGTGGCCGCCGTGGAGCCGAAGGCGAACTCGGTCGGCGAAAGTGGAATCAGCGACTGCTTTCGACCCCCGGCCAGAACCACCTCGAGCCCGGTGGCGACCCGATTGATGACGAGCACCATCCCGTCACCATCCTGATATCGACCGACCACCGCATCGAGGACCGATGCCGGCACCGTAGCCGCGACCGGTGGCGGTGGCGCGGCCGGCGGCGGCCCCTCGGGGAGCTCCCGAACCCAGATGTTCCGGTAGCGGACCGGGTTGCCATGATCCTGAAGCGCAATCGGCCCCCGGCCCGAGTCGGCCGAATACCTGTCGGCCTGCAGCCACTCAGTAGGACCCCAGAGGGTCACGTTGTCCTGGATCAGGACGCCGTTCTGGAACGCCGTGATCCGTGCCGGCGCGAGGAGCGCCCCGGCCGAATCGAAGCGCGGACGCCGGAAGACGATATCGTAGGACTGCCACGCGCCCGGGGGAAGCGAGGCGTTTACCAGGGGCGGGTATTGTCCGTATGCCGCGCCGGCCTGGCCGTCGGGATAGGTGTCGTTCCGGTAGGAGTCGAGCACCTGCAGCTCGTATTCGCCCATCAGGAAGACCCCGCTGTTGCCCCGGTCCTGTCCGTCGCCCTTCGTGGGGGATGGCGCCGCCCACTCGATGTGCAGCTGGACGTCCCCGAACCCCCGTCGAGTGTAGACGTATCCCGCCCCGGGCACCGCCTCCATCGCCCCGTCGCGGACGACCCACCCGGCCGGCCCGCCATTCCTGCTCCTCCACGCCTCGACCCCGGACCCGTCGA
Organism: uncultured Gemmatimonadaceae bacterium; assembly: GCA_964446395.1. GTDB lineage: Bacteria > Gemmatimonadota > Gemmatimonadetes > Gemmatimonadales > GWC2-71-9 > SPDF01. The sequence goes on from CAYUOK010000001.1 coordinate 26,634, forward strand.
AGAGCACCACGGCATCCGATGGCGGCGGGACCGGCACGGCCGCCTGGCCCGGTGCCACAACCGGCGGCCTCGGCCGGGTGAGGTCGTGGGCCCGCCAGCCCGAGGGAGTCTGCCCAGCGGAAGGGGCGACCACTACCGTGGCGAGCGCGGTGGCAATGAGTGCGGTCTTCATGAGGGTCCCTCCGGGGCATTGCGGCGCGCAATCAACTCCACGAACTCGCCGTCCTGGACGACTTCGCCGTGCTGGTTCTTGAGCTCCGCGGCCAGCGTCACCAGCCCGCGGGCCGGGTTGCC
>CAYUOK010000001.1:27027-56575 GCA_964446395.1 uncultured Gemmatimonadaceae bacterium
CGTGCTGGTTCTTGAGCTCCGCGGCCAGCGTCACCAGCCCGCGGGCCGGGTTGCCGGTGGCTCGCCTGCCCGCCACCCGGAGGTGCAGAGTCACCTGGTCGCCGTAGTAAATCGGGCCGCGGAACCGCCAGGAGATGCCGACCAGGGCGACGAGGGTCCCACGGGTGAGCGCCAGCTGGTTGGCCAGGCCGGTGGCCAGCGACAGCCCCAGCGCCCCGTGCGCGATCGGCCCCTCGAACCCCGCCTGGCGGGCCGCCGCCGGGTCCAGGTGGATGGGGTTCCGGTCGCCCGACAGCTCGGCGAACGCCCGGACATCGGCCTCGGTGACGAGGCGGCCGGCCGTCACGAACTCGCCGGCGTCCCCGAAGTCCTCGAAGTACATCCCCATGGCGTCTCCCCTGTCGGCTCTTGACAGAGCTAATATGTCACTACAGATTCGTCCGTAGCAAGAGTGTTATATGTCACTCTCCATACGGGCGTGTACAATATGGCACGAAAGATCGCCCCGAGCCTCCGGTCCCAGGACCTCGTCTTCACCCTCTTCGGCGACTACCTGCTGGAGCGGGACCGGCCGGTATGGACCGGGGGGCTGATCACCCTCCTCGGGCAGCTCGGGCTCTCCCCGATGGCCGTGCGGACCGTCCTCTCCCGGATGACCCGCAAGGGATGGCTGACCGCCGAGCGGCTGGGCACCCGCAGTTGGTACGGCCTCACGCCCAGGGGCCGGAAGCTGCTCGAGTCGGGCCGCGAGCGCATCTACCGGCCGACCTCCGGCGCGTCCTGGGACGGCAGGTGGTCGGTCATCGTCTTCTCCGTCCCCGAAACGCGGCGCCGCCTGCGCGACGCGCTCCGCGTCCGACTCTCCTGGCTCGGCTGCGGCCTGCTCACGAGCGGCGCCTGGATCTCGCCGCACGACGTGCGGGCGGAGGTCCTCGATATCGCCGCCGAGCTCAAGCTGGGCAAGAACCTCGAAATCTTCCGCGGCGAGCACCAGGCCCACTCCAGCCCTGAGCGCCTCGTGGCGCAGTGCTGGGACCTCGCCGGCCTCGACCGTCGCTACGCCGCCTTCATCGCGCGCTGGAGCCGGGAGTTCGAGCACTGCAACCAGTGCGGAATGACCGGTGCCCGGGCGGGCATCCACAAGCCGTGCACCGCGCCCGCGGACTGTTTCCGCCGCCGCTTCCTCCTGGTGCACGAGTACCGCGCCTTCCCGCTCGAGGACCCCCTCCTCCCGGGTCCCCTCCTCCCTGCCGGCTGGAACGGGAAGGTCGCGGCGCGGCTCTTCGAAACCTACCACGACGCCCTGGCCGGCCCTGCGGAGCGATACGTGGCGGAAGTCTGCGCGGAGGGCGACGAGATCGTCGCCGCCGCATGAGAATGGGCGCCACCCACCGAGGAAAAGCCGATGCGTGAATTCGAATCGCGGGACGCGGCGTCGTTCGACTTCGCCGAGGTGCTGTACCGGAAGGCGGACTGGGTGGCCACCGTCACCATCAACCGCCCGCACAACTACAACGCCTACAGCACGGCGGCGCTCCGCGAGCTGGCCGTGGCGGTCCAGGACGCCGCCTTCGACGACGCCGTCGGCGTCATCGTGGTCACCGGGGCCGGCAACGCCGCCTTCTGCACCGGCGGTGACGTGAAGGAATACGAGGAGGCGTACACCAGCCGCCCGCGCGACTACTGGAAGTACATGGGGCTGTTCCGCGCCTGGATCGAGAGCCTGGTCAACGCCGGGAAGCCGGTCATCGCCCGGATCAACGGCATGGCCGCCGGCGGGGGCAACGAGTCCCAGCTCGCCTGCGACCTCGCCGTCATGGCCGAGCACGCCTGGCTCGGCCAGGTGGGCACGCGAGTCGGCAGCGTCGCGGCGGGCGGCGCCACCCAGTGGCTCCCGATCCACGTCGGCGACCGTCGCGCCCGCGAGATGCTCCTGCTCAACAACCGCATCCCCGCGGCCCAGGCGCTGGAATGGGGCCTGGTCAACCGGGTGGTGCCCTCCGTCACCAAGGACGGGACGTTCATCACCGGGGCCACGCCGGAGCAGATCGCCCTCGCCCAGAAAGGGAAGGACGGCTACGCGATCGACCTCTCAAAGCTCGACGCGTCCGTACAGGAGCTGGCGGCCCAGCTCCTCACGCAGTTCCCCGAGTGCCAGCGGTACACCAAGCAGCAGGTCAATTTCTGGAAGGAACTGGCCTGGCACCAGACGATCGGCCACGCCCGTGACTGGCTCGCGCTGCATTACACGAGCGTGGAGCCCTGGGAAGGGATGCGCGCCTTCGTCGAGAAGCGCCCCGCCGGCTACGTCGCGCTCCGCGAGAAAGCGGCGGCCGGCGGGTCGAGTGAGTTCCTCTGGGGGCCGTACGCCACCGACTGCCCCGCCTGCGGCGCCAAGGGGATCCCGTCGGGGTTCGCCTACTGCGGCGCCTGCGGCGCCGGGCTCGGCGCGAGGACCTGATGCCCACCCCCGGAGCCACGGCGCGGTATACCCGCGAGGGCGGCGTCGGGCGGCTGGTGCTCGACCGTCCGCCGGTCAACGTGCTCGACCTGGCCATGATGGAGGCCTTGCAGTCCGCCCTCGCCGAGGCGGCGGTGGACCGGGGGCTCAAGGTCCTGGCGGTGTCGGGCAGCGGGCGCGCCTTCTCCGCCGGGGTGGACGTGGCCGACCACACCGCCGACCGCGTCGGGCGGATGCTCGACCTCTTCCACGGCGCGGTGCGGCGGCTGATGGCGCTGGAGGTCCCGGTCGTGGCGCTGGTGCACGGCGCGACGCTCGGCGGCGGGTGCGAGCTGGCGCTGGCCTGCGACATGATCCTGGCCCGCGAGGACCTGAAGCTCGGGCAGCCCGAGATCCACCTCGCCGTCTTCCCTCCCGTGGCCGCGGCACTCCTCCCGCGCCTCATCGGGCACCAGCGGGCGATGGACCTCATCCTGACCGGTCGAACCCTCGGCGCGGCCGAAGCGCTCCAGATGGGGCTGGTCAGCAGGATCTTCACGGTCGCGGAGTTCGAGACGGGTGCCGCGGCCATGCTCGCCGACCTCGCCGCGCGCTCCGGGCCCGCGCTTCGGCTCGCCAAGCGGGCCGTGACCGACGGAGCGGACCGCCCCTTCGCGGCCGCGCTCGAGCGCGCAGAGCACCTCTACCTCACCGACCTGATGCGGCTCCCGGACGCGCACGAAGGGATCGCCGCGTTCATGGAGAAGCGGCCTCCCGTGTGGAAGGAGCTCGCATGAGCGCCGTCGCCACCGACTTCGACGTCGCCGCCGTCGCGGCGCTCCCGCTCGACGCCGCGCTCGGCGCCTGCCGGGACCTGCTGGAGGACCCGGAGTTCCCCACGGTGCACGCCTGGAAGGCCTCCGGGGGGAAGGTCCTCGGCCACTTCCAGGTGTACTTCCCGGAGGAGCTGGCGCACGCGGCCGGCATGCTGCCGGTCAAGGTGCGCGGCGCGCCGGTCGAGATGCGGCAGGCCGACTCGCACTTCGGCTCCTACCTCTGCTCCATCCTGCGGAGTTCGCTCGAGGTCTCGCTCGACGGCCGGCTCCCGCTCGACATGTTCGTCACCCACCCGATCTGCGACGCGGCGCGGAACCTCGCCGGCGTCTGGGCGCGCAACCTCCCCTACCCTTCGCAGATCCTCTACCTGCCGCAGAACGTGAACTCGGCGGGGTCGGCGGCGTACCTCCGCGACGAGTACGCCCGCCTCCTGGGCGACATCGAGGCGGTGGCCGGCCGCGCCGTCACGGCGGGCGACCTGCGGCGCTCGGTGGCGGTGTTCAACGAGAACCGCCGCCTCCTCCGCGAGGTCTACGCCATCAAGCGGGAGACGCCATGGCTCCTGCCCGTGGACCAGGCCTACGTGCTGGTCGCGCTGGGCGCCGTCCTCCCCCGCGAGAACCACAACGCGCTCCTCCATGCGCTCGTGCCGCAGATCCGGAGCCGCACGGCCAGGCCCCAGGACAAGATCCGCATCGTGCTGGAGGGCGGGTTCTGCGAGCAGCCGCCGCTCGACCTGCTGGCGGTCATCGGCCAGTCCTGCTACGTGGTGGACGACGACCTCCTGATCGGCCTCCGATTCCTGGTGCGGGACGTGGACGAGCGGGGAGATCCCCTCGCCGCCCTGGCCGACGCCTACATCAACGGCTCCTCCTACAGCCCGGTCCAGCACGACACGCGCAAGCCGAAGGAGCAGATGCTGCTCGAGCGGCTGCGGGGGGCCGGCGCCCAGGCGGCGATCCTGGCCGCCGCGAAGATGTGCGAACCGGGGCTCGACGAGCAGGTGGCGTACACCAAGGCGCTGGACGAGGAGCACATCCCCTACTTCGTGACCGAGTTCGAGGAGAAGATGTCCGGGTTCGACCAGATGCAGCTGCAGCTCGAGACCTTCGTCGAGAGCATCCTGTTCGACTAGGGAGGCACCGTGATCGCGGAACAGGAGATCGTGGGCAGGGGCGCAGTCGAGGGCGCCCGGTTGATGCGCGACTGGTTCGCGCGGCTCGACGCCGCCGCGGAGCGCAAGGAGACCGCCGCCTATGTGTTCGTGATGGGGAGCCTGGCGGAGATCCTGCGCGCCTTCGACATGCACCTGGTGTTCCCCGAGATCAACTCGCTGCAGACCGCCGTGCGGCACGTGGCGCATGAGTATCTCGGCATGGCGGAGGACTACGGCTACTCGCCCGACGTCTGCGGCTACGTCAAGGCGGACGTCGCCATGCAGCTCCAGGGCGGGAAGCACTCGATGGGCCGCCTCCCGAAGCCGGCCCTGGCCCTCGCCACCAACGCCTGCAACACCTACGTGAAGTGGGCGGAATTCTGGGAGCGCTACTACAAGATCCCCATGGTGACGCTGGACATCCCCGGGTCGCGGACCGCGGCGGGCGGCGCGGCGCCCGGCACCGATGCCTTCGAGAGCGACCGGCGGTACCTGGAGGTCCAGCTCCGTGAGTTGATCACCGAGTGCGAGCGGATCACCGGCAAGCGGCTGGACATGGACCGCCTTCGCGAGGTGCTCGACTACACCAACCGGATGGCGGCGGCCTGGAAGCGCGTGCTGGAGCTCAACCGCGGCCGCCCCGCCCTCTTCAACGCCCTCGTGGACGGCACCGTCTACCTCGGCGTCCTGAACGCGCTCCGCGGCACGAGGGAGGGAGCGGAGTACTTCGAGCGGCTGGTCGAGGAGATGGAGTACAAGGCCGCGCACCGCCTCGGCACCATCCAGGACGAGAAGTACCGCCTGCTGTTCGTCGGGGTGCCCTGCTACCCGATCTTCCGGCGCTTCCACGAGATGTTTGCGGACCAGGGCGGGGTGTTCGTGGCCTCCAGCTACCTCTGGTTCGCGGCGGGGGGGCTGGACCTCGGGTTCCAGTACGACCTCGACCGGCCGATCGAGAGCCTGGCGGAAGGGGTACTGGTGGGCGTCCGCCACGCCGGCGACGCGATGCTCTTCCACGACCAGTCCCTCATCGAGCAGGTGGACCAGTTCGGCGCCGACGGGATCGTGTACCACCCGGTCAAGAGCTGCCGCACCGTGTCCACGAGCCTGGCCGGCAGCCGGAAGGCAGTCATGAAGGCCCGCGACGTCCAGTGCCTCTTCATCGAGTCGGACATGATGGACCGGCGGGTCGTGTCGGAGGCCCAGCTCAAGAACCGGATCGACGCCTTCTTCGAGGGCCTCGGCTCCCAGCGGCTCCGCACCATCGCCGCCACCGTCACCGCCTGACCGGAGGACCCATGCGATACGCCGGGGGAGTGGACGTCGGTTCCACGCAGACGAAGGCGGTCGTGATCGATGAGGCGCGGCGCATCGTCGGCCGGGCGCTGATCATGACGGGGGCCAACGTCGTGACGGCCGCCCAGGAGGCGTTCCAGGCGGCACTCGACGACGGCGTGGTGCGCGAGGCGGACGTCGGTTACGTGATCGGCACCGGCTACGGGCGCTACAAGGTCACGTTCGGCAACGACCAGGTGACCGAGATCAGCTGCCACGCACGGGGCGCGGCCCACCTCTTTCCCGGCACCCGCACGGTGCTCGACATGGGCGGCCAGGACACCAAGGCTATCCGGGTCACCGACACCGGCGACGTCCTCGATTTCTGCATGAACGACAAGTGCGCTGCGGGCACCGGTCGCTTCCTGCAGGCCGCCTCCTTCGCGCTGGAGATCCCCCTCGGTGAACTCGGCGGGATCGCCCAGCAGTCCACGCGGCCGGTGAAGATCTCGACGACCTGCACCGTGTTCGCGGAATCGGAAGTACTGGGCTGGGCGGCCAAGGGGAAGAAGATCGAGGACATCCTGATGGGCGTCCACCGCTCCATCGCCGCCCGCTCGGTCGCGCTCCTGCGGCGGGTCGGGGTCGAGGAGCGGGTCACCTTCACCGGCGGCGTCGCCCGGAACGTGGCAATGGTGGCGGTCCTGAACGAGCTCCTCGGCATCCCACTCCAGGTGGGAGAGGACTCGCATTACATGGGCGCGCTGGGCGCCGCCCTGTTCGCCATGGACCGGATCGTCGCCGGACAGGCGGCGTCCGCGGGAGCGGCCACATGAGCGACCTGACCGTGGGCATCGACGTCGGCTCGACGTACACCAAGGCGGCGCTCCTGGCCGGCGACGGCACGCTCGTGGCCACCGCCATGATTGCCACCGGGTTCCGCCTCGACGCCGCCGCCGAACAGGTGTACGGCACCCTGCTCCGGCACGCGGGGCTCTCCACCGGGGACGTCGCCTACGTGGTGAGCACCGGCGCCGGCCGCTATCAGGTGCCGTTTCGTGACCTGCACGCCACCGACCTCACCGCCCAGGGGCGCGGCACCCGGCACTTCTTCCCCCGCACGCGCACCGTGCTCGACGTTGGCGGGCAGACCATGAAGGCGAGCCGCCTCGATGACCGGGGGCGCGTGGCCGCCTTCCGGCTGAACGACAAGTGCGCCGCGGGCACCGGCGCGTTCCTCGAGAAGACGGCGCGCTACCTCGGCTACGGCACCGAGCAGATCGGGGCGGTCGCGGCGGCGTCCGCCGACGCGGCGAACATCTCGGGCGTCTGCGCCGTCTTCGCCGAGTCCGAGGTCATCAACCACGTCTCCAGCGGGCGGGCGCCGGGCGAGATCCTGCACGGCGCCGTCGTGTCGCTCGTGTCCCGGTCGGTCCAGCTGATGAAGCGGGTCCGGCTGGAGCCGGAGATCACCCTGGTCGGCGGGATCATGCGCTTCCCCACGATGGTGCGCGTTCTCCGCGAAGAGCTGGGCCAGGAGGTGAACGTGCCGGCGGAACCGCTGGCTCAGTTCACGGCGGCCATCGGTGCGGCGGTCCTGGGGCAGCAGCGGCTGGCCAAGCGCGCCGCCGCCGAGCACGCGGCCGCCTGATGGGCCGCACCCTCCCCCTCTTCGATCCGGGCGCAAACCGCGACGAGGCGCTGGCCCGCGAGGGCTGGGAACGCCGGTTCGTGGCGGTCGGCTCGCGGCTCGACGAGGCCACGGCACTGTATCGGCAGCTTGGATTCTCCGTCCGGCTGGAGGCCCCGACGGCGGAGGACCTGCGCGAGGAATGCAGCGACTGCTACGAGGAGTTGCAGAAGTATCGTGTCGTCTACACCCGGAGGCCCGCGTGAAGGCCGCCCTCTTCCACGCCGCGCACCAGCCCCTCGAGCTCGTGGACGTCTCCACACCGGAGCCGAGGCCCGGCGAGGTACTGGTCCGGGTGGCCGGGTGCGGCGTCTGCCACACCGACCTGCACTACATCGATCACGGCACCCCGACGTTCAAGCCCCCGCCGATCATCCTCGGGCACGAGGTGGCGGGCACGGTGGCGGAGGTGGGCGCCGGCGTCACGAGCCTCGCGGCGGGGGCCCGGGTGCTCATTCCGGCGGTGCTCTCCTGCGGGCACTGCGCCCTCTGCCGGTCCGGACGCGAGAACATCTGCGAGAACAGCCAGATGCTCGGCAACCACATCGACGGCGGGTACGCCGAGTTCGTGGCGGTGCCGGCCAAGGACGTGGTCCACATGCCGGACAACGTGCCGCTGGTGGAGGGCTCGATCATCGCCGACGCCGTCACTACGCCCTACCACGCGGTGGTGCGGCGGGGCCGGGTGACCCCGGGTGACTGGGTGGTGGTGTTCGGGTGCGGGGGTGTCGGCCTCTCCCTGGTGCAGATCGCGTCGGCGGTCGGGGGCCGGGTCATCGCGGTGGACGTGAAGGACGCCAAGCTGGAGACGGCCAAGCGCTTCGGTGCCACCGCCGTCTTCAACGCGACCACGACGAAGAAGCTCGACAAGGAGATCCGGGCGCTCAGCGGAGGCGGGGTGGACGTGGCGTTCGAGGCGGTGGGCAAGGCGGCCACGCAGGAAGTGGCGCTGAACTGCCTGGCCACCGGCGCCCGGCTGGTACTCGTGGGGTACAGTCCCGAGACGCTGCCCTTCAACGCCGGCCGCGTGATGTTCCGCGAGATCGAGGTGCTCGGGTCCCTGGGCTGCCGCCCGGTGGACTACCCCCGCGCCATCGAGATGGTGCGCCAGGGTCACGTGCGGCTGCTCGACCTCGTGACCCATCGGTTTCCGCTCGAGCGGATTGCTGAGGCCCTCGACACGCTTCGCGGCGGCGACGCCATTCGCGTGGTGGTGACCCCGTGAAGATCACCGACGCCCTCCTCGGCGAGCACGGCGCCTTCTACGCGCAGTTCGACCGGCTCGAAGAGACGCTGCCGCACACGACTTCCGCCGCCGAGGTCCGGGAACAGGCGGCGCTGCTCGCCGCAGCGCTGGTGACGCACGCAAAGCTGGAGGATGCGCTGTTGTTCGAGCAGATGCGCTCCGCAGGTGCGGACGAAGGGCTGCTGGACACGATGGAAGCGGAACACACGGAGATCGCCGGGCTGCTCACCCGCGCCCAGGGTTCCAACGACGCCGCGGCGGCGCGGGAGCACCTGCTCGACGCGGTGGCGCTGGCCCGGGAGCATTTTGCGAAAGAAGAGCGGCTGGCGTTTCCGCTCGCCGAGAGCGCGCTGGGCGCCGGCGCCCTGGCGGAACTCGGCGTCAACTGGTCGCAGCGGCGGGACGTGTTTCTCGGGGAGGCCTAGGGCAGTTCCACGATCCCCATGCGGTGCGCTTTCCGCCCCCCGCGCGGCAGGCGCGTCGCCCCGGCGGCCGCGCCTACGAGCGCGGCCGCCTTTTCGACGGTCCGGGTGGCGAGGGCCCGCGCGCCCTCGTGGAGTTCGGCGTTCTGCTGCACGAAGGTGACGTTCTGCTCCATGTCTTCCGCGGACCATCCCCTGCTGTGCGCGATGAACGGAAACTGCGGGAAGTCGAAGCCGAGCTCCGAGAAGAACATCAGCATCTGCCCCGCCACGGATTGCACGTTGTCCTGCCCGCCCGTGATGATGAACGCCGCCGCCTTGTTCCGGATCAGGACACGATCCCGGATCGTGACCTGGTTCTGGATGCAGTTCATCCGCTCGATCAGCTTGAAGTAGAGCGAACTGGCACTCCCCCACCGGATGGGCGAGGACAGGATGACGGCGTCGGCCCAGAAGACCAGCGCCTCGTACACCTCGGCCATCTGGTCCTCGGGATCCATCTGGGTGATGGAGCAGGGCCAGGTGCAGGCGTGGGCGCTCTTCGAGTAGTAGCCCTCACAGTGGCGCACCCGGAGCGCGTTCGCCTTCAGGAGCTTGGTCTCGGCCCCGAGCGTGGCGCCGTGCGCCAGCGCGATGTCGAGCAACGCGTCCGAGGTCGAGTAGCGCGGGAAGGCGGGATCCATCGCGGTGGTGGACAGCCCGAGCAGGCGGACCGGGCCGGGGTCCCGTACGACGGGCCGCTCCAGCGGATGCCGCGCGTGGGGCGGCTTGGTGCGGGTGGTTGCCGGCGTAAGGTTCACCAGCAGGCGCCCGCCCTCTTCGCGGAGCTCGTGCCGGGGCACGCGGTCGGCCTCGAACCCCGGCTCGCCCTCGCCCGTGGCCCGGTGGTACTTGTAGTGGTGCCACGGGCAGACGAGGTACTCCCCGTCGAGGGTCCCGTCGCCCAGCGGGCCGCCGGCATGATTGCAGACCCCCGAGACCGCGCCGAAGCGGCCGTCCTGCCAGCTCAGCGCGATTCTCGTTCGCCCCAGCACGACCTGGCGAAGCGGTGTCCGCTTCAGCTCCTCGACCGGACCGAGGTCCGCCCAGCCCGACTCGTCCCGTGCACTCATGCGCTCACCTCAGGGTGGCCCGTTGCCGTCACTGCTCCGGTGCGGGGGCGTTCAATTGCACAAGGATCTGCCGCCCGGCCTCGTCCAGCGTCGCGTTCCTGAACTCCGCGGTGAAGCCGGGGCCCTTGATGGATAGCGCCGCCGCCGTGCGCGACACGGTCGGCCGCACCGACAGCACCACCTCCACCCACGACACCCCGTTGAAGATCGGGTGCGGACCGATCCCCTCGGTCCGCGCCTCGACATCGGCGCCCTCCTCGTCGATCGCCGTCATCTGTCCCGCATCGTTGCCAAGCTTCAGGAAGCGGGTGTGGATCAGTGCGCCATCCACCCGGTCCACGTTGAGCGGATCGAATCCCTGGGGCCAGAGCGGCCGGCCCCTGGCCGACTGGATGACGACGCGCCAACCCTCCTTGGTCTCGAACGCGCGCTGGCGCTGGCCCCAGCCGACCGTCACCTGGCCCGCGTCGATCCGGGCGTCGCGCCTGGCGGCGCCCACTTCGACCGGCGTGAACGCGCACGACGCAGACGTGGGCGCGCCCGGGGCGTCGAGCGCCGCGGCGAGGAGCCCGTCGAGCGATCGCTCGTCGTGCGCCTCGAGCTCCTGCTGCCATCCCGGACTGAGCCGGTCGAGCAGGAGGGCGAGGGCTGGCCCGATCGTGTAGGCCCGCAGCCGCACCGCCTCCGGCAGGAACTCCGCCGGCGGGATCGTCACTCCGCCACCCGATGCCCGCAACTGAACGTACGTGGCCAGCCCCTCGTTGAGCTCGGTGAGCCGCTCATACGCGACGAACGCCGAGTCCATCGCGGCGAACCGCTCGCGGCGATAGGTAAGCGCCACGCGGGCCCAGCAGGCGGCGCCCCCGGCCTCCGTGTTGGCGAGCGCCCGCTCGAGCGCCGCGGACTCGAGCCGGCGCAAGGCCAGGAGGTCCGGATTGGTGACGGGATAGACGAGGAGATCTCCCTCGTTGCCCGACCAGCCCCGGTGATTCGTCCGCTGGTAGACGTGGAAGGCCTCGTGGAGCGCCACGGCCGCGAGTTCGGCGGGCGGACGCTGGCCCCTCGGACCGTCGGCCAGCAGCGTCGCCGTCATGACGCCCCCGATGTCGGCGCTCGAGTTGGAGGTGACGGCGGGAAAGCGGCCGTCGGCCACGCGCGCCGAAGGCACCTGCCCCGAGACCGGCGCGAACGAAGCCGGGGGCTTCGGATGCCGGAAGAGCCAGGTCTGCTGGCCATCGAAGACCGCAAGCGGCACCGACAAGGGATCGAATCCCGGCCAGAGGGGCTGGGCGGCCGAGATCCGCTCGACCTCCAGCTCCACCGCCTGGGCGACGCCCGATTCCTGCGCCGCCAGCGTCGGAGCACAGGCGAGCAGCAACCCCGCGGCCACTCCCCCGCTCCACATCCGACCCCCGACCAGAGCGCGAGCACTCATCCGGACCGCGCCGCTGCGGCGTTGAGCAGCGAGATCTTCTGCCAGATCTTGCCGGAAAGACCCGTCGCGAGGGTCTCGATGTCGTTCACGGCCGCCAGCACCACCGGCTCGTTGAAGTGCTGGACGTGCAACGCCGCGATCTTGCTGATCACCGAGAGCAGCTCGCTGCAGTAGTCGAGGTACCGCCCCAGTTCCAGGGTGGTCAGCGACCGCACCGGAGACGACGCCGTGTTCGTGGTCACCGACGCCACGCGGTCCGGATCCTTGGTCAACTGATGCAAATCCACGATGTGCGCCATGCTCCGCAGCTGGTGCAGGGCGGCCAGTGCGCGCCTGCGCTTGAGGCGGGTTTCGAGGGTCAGCAGGAAGAAGACGGACGCGCCGAGGAAGAAGAGGAGGCTGATTGCCGCGTCGGAGGCCTGGACCAGTTCGTCCAGCCCCTCGACTCCCGACGGCAGGTGCAAGGTACGGGCGATGACGACGATGACCAGCGCCATGGCGACAATCCCGAGCCCGGCCGCGCCCCGGATCAGCCGCTGTGGCCGCCGGAGGTAGTCCACGCGCGCGGCAGTCTCGTGGCCCAGCGCGAGAAGCTCGTCCGCCACGCCCGCCAGCCCCGAACCCGGGAACCGCTCGGTGATCCGGTCCCGGAGCCGCGAGAGCGTACCGAGTATCTGCGCGTCATCGAGCTGCCGGAACCTGTTGCCCCCAGGCACGCTCAACCGCCCGCGAACCGCACGCAATACACCGGCGGCAGGTGCTCCGAGATGGTCTGCCAGGAATCGCCCTGGTCCTCCGAGATCCAGAGCGAGCCGGTGGTGGTGCCGAAGACGAGCCGGTCGCCGGTCGAGTCGATGTCGAGCCCGTGCCGGTAGGTGATGTCGTACGCCTGCCGCTGCGGCAGCCCCTTCGTGAGTGCCTCGAAGGTCCGCCCGCCGTCGCGGGTACGGTTGACGATGACCCGTCCGTCCACCGGGATGCGGCGCTGGTCGCTGGTGCCGGGGACGAACCACGCCGTGCCGCCGTCGCGCGGGTGAACCACCACCGCAAACCCGAAGGAGGAGGGCACCACCTCGAGCTCATGCCACGACGCAGCGTCGTCGGTGGAGCGGAAGATGCCGTTGTGGTGCTGCACCCACCACTGCGCCGGCTGCCCGGGGCACTGCACGAGCCGGTGGACGTCCTGCACGTTCGGGTCGCGCGCCTGCTCCGGCGGGAAGTAGTCCGCCCGCATGCCGTGGCTGCTGATCGTCCAGCTCGAGCCACCGTCGGTAGTGAGCCAGACGCCACCCGTCGAGACGCCCACCGCCACCCGTCGCGGGTCGCGCGGGTCCACCGACACCGAGTGGATGCCCGGGTAGTCCGCCCCGCCCCCCACCCACTCGAGCCGCTTCGGATGGTCCCAGAGCGCGGTATTCAGTTGCCAGGAACTTCCGCCATCGTCCGAGCGGAAGAGCCCGCCGGGAATCGTGCCGCACCAGAGCGAGCCAGGCCGCGCCGGATCGGCCGCCTCGAGCGCCCAGATCATCTGCACGCTGTCCGGAATCACCCGGCCCATCGGGTCCGCGCGGGGTGCGGCGCCCTCCGGCCTCGGCGGGAGCGCGGGCGTCGCGATCTCCTCCCACTTCCGCGCTCCCTGGCGCAGCCGGTGGAGCTTGACGCCGAAGTGCCCGTGCCCGAGGGGCACGTACACCGCGCCGTCGCGCGGGTCCGGCAACACCATGGTGGCATTGTCGCCGAGGAAGTGGACCTTTTTCACGGTCCACCGGGACTTGCCGCGCTCGACCTGGAAGAGGCCCTTGCGGGTCGCGGCGAACAATCGGGTACTCATCGGCTGGTTCCTCCGTCCATGTGGGGTCAGCCCCCGGAGAGGGCCTGCATGACGTACAACTTGGAATCCGGCAGCACCGCGTCGCTGAGCCCGGCGCGGTCGCGGATCATCCGGCCGTCGAGGAAGACGGCCATGTGCTTGCGAAGCTCCCCCTGCTCGTCGAGCACGTAGCCGCGGGCGCGGGGGTTGACGGCCCAGACGGCGTCGAGCGCCTCGCGAACCGTCGTCCCCTGCACCTCCACGGTGGGACAGGGCACGTGCCGCTGGAGGGTGTGGGTGAACGCCACTGTGGCCATCGCATCCCTCCTCTAGAATCCGCCGCCGCCGCCGCCACCGCCACCGCCGCCCGACGACCCGCCCCCGCCGAACCCGGATCCGCCCGAGCTGCGGGGAGATGAACTCATGGTACTCCCCGCGCGCTCGGAGAGCGCCGACATCCGGGAAGAGAAGCTGTTCGCGTTGAAGCCGACCATGTTGCGACCGACGTACCACGAGGGCGGCTCGCGATAAATATCCGCGAACGCCTTTGCCCATTTCGCCTCGACCCCGAACGCCATCGCATAGGGGAGGAACCGCTCGAACATCTCGGGCGTCTTGACGACCCGAGCAAAGCGATCGCTGTCCACCCGCCGGAGGAACTCCTCGAAACCGCGCGTCCCTTCGTAAGTGCGTGCCCCGGACACGGTACGGGCTGGCATGAGATATCCGAATCCGCCGATGATGAATGCGCTCAGCACGGCCGCGAAGAAGAACGGCAGCGGCGTCATCCCCATGTTGCCGCCGACGACCACGCCGACGATGCCCATCGGAATGCAGAGGAGCGCCGCCCCGCCTACCCACCAGCCGCGGACCTTGTCCGGGCGCGAGCGATAGTGACCCCGCTCGACCAGCCGGTCGAGGACGGCGTTCTTGATGCCCGGCAGGTGAGTGAAGAACTCGTCCTCGAGGTCCGACAGTTCCACCGTGCGGACTCCGTGCTCGAACATCCCGTCGAGCACCAGCTGTTCGTGCCGTTCGAGCGCCCGGGCGCCGGGGGCGGGATCCTGCCGGGTGAACAGGTACTCCTGATGCTTGATCAGGCCGAAGAGTTGCTTCTCCTCCCGCTCCTCGATCTTCAGGTGCCCGTTGACGGCGAGGTCCACGATGGTGGCCGTGATGTCGCGCATGTCCACACGTTCGTCGAGGAGGGTGCCGGTCTCGGCGGGCGTCAGTCCCGTCGGCGGCTCGTACCTCGCGGCGACCGGCCGTGCCTCCGGATCCCGGCCCACGCGCCGCCAGAGCAGGAACATCCCGGCGAATATCAGCACCGGAATCCCGAGCGGCCAATTGCTGGCCAGGAACCCCGAGGCCCGGTCGGCGGCGGTCGGTTCCGGGACGGCGCCCTTGTCCCATCCGACCACGGCGGTCACCCCCGCGTGGAACCCGAGCGGCTCCGGCATCGAGACGCGGACGGCGTTCCCCTCGATGGCGACTTCGGCGTTCTGCGCCGTCGACCCGTACACCCCGTCGAAGGCGATGGCGCGAACCCCGGTGACCGACGACGGCAACTCGATCCGGGCGGAGACCGACTCGATCGGCACGTCCCACTCGTCGCCGGTGATGTTCCAGTAGAGTTCGTCGTGGTCCTCGAAGAATCGCAGGCCGTTCACCGCCCGGTAGTGGAGCACCACGGTGCGCGTGGCGTCCTCGGCGCCCGGCACCCAGAGCTTGAGCTTCAGGTAGTGCCGCTCCCGGGAGCGCTCCACCTTGAGCGGGGTGCCGGCGCCGTCGGTGGCGCGGATGTCCTCGAGCCGCAGCGTCCAGGAAAACCCCTGCGGCGTCTTGTACAGGACCGGCACCGTCCGGTAGATCCCGTTCCACTTGCCCGAGAATTCGGCCGTGATCGTCTCGGTGACGTCCACCGCCCCGTCCGCGCGCACCACGATGGCGGCGTCAAACCCCTTGATGGCGAGCGAACGCTGGGCGGCGACCGGGGTAACGGCCGTGCAGGCCAGCGCGGCCAGGAGGACGAGCCGCCTCACGTGCCGGGACCCAGGTTGATGGCGGGCGCGGCTCCCTCTCCGCGATCGCTCAGCCCGAAGAATTCCGCCGTGTGAAACCGGAATGCCCCGGCGACGAGGTTCGACGGAAACTGCTGGATCTTCGTGTTGAAGTCCCGCACCACGGCATTGTAGTAGCGGCGCGCGTTCTGGATGTGGTCCTCGATGTCGGTCAGGTTCTTCTGCAACGCCAGGTAGCTCTCGGCGGCCCGCAATTCCGGATAGGCCTCCGCCAGCACGAAGACCTGGCGCACGGCGCCGGCGAGCACCCGCTCCGCTTCGCCCGCCGCCGCGGGCCCGCCGGCGTGGACGGCCCGGTTCCGCGCCTCGACCACGGCGTCGAGCGTGCCGCGCTCGTACCCGGCGTGCCCCTTGACCGCGGCCACCAGCGACGGGATGAGGTCGTGCCGCCGCTTGAGCTGCACGTCAATGTCGGACCAGGCGTTCGCCACCAGCTGCCGCAGGCGAGTCAGCGCGTTGAAGGTGTAGACGCCAAACGCGAGGCACGCCGCGGCAGCGACGAGGGCGAGCGTCATGACGCGCCCCCTGCCAACTGACCGCGGCGTGCGGTGGCCAGCAGCGTCGCCGCGACGATGCCGACGACGGCGGCACCGACAAACCAGGTCGGATGGGGGATGACCATGATGTTGTAGGCCGCCCCGATGAGCACCAGGCACCCGACCGCCAGCCCGGGCCAGCGCGCCGGGCCCCGTGCCACCCGCAGCGCCACGATGGAGCCGAGGGCCGCGCCGAGGACCCAGGAGGCGAGGACAAACAGGAAGGCGCCAATCGGGAGCGAGGGGATGGCCGCGGCGAGCGCGGCGGAGTCAGTCGGATCCACGCCAGCCGGCAGCGGATAGAGCCACATGCCGACGGTCTCGACGATCATGATCACGACGACCGCGACGACGGCGCCGGCGAGGA
This sequence comes from uncultured Gemmatimonadaceae bacterium, assembly GCA_964446395.1. Classification (GTDB taxonomy): domain Bacteria; phylum Gemmatimonadota; class Gemmatimonadetes; order Gemmatimonadales; family GWC2-71-9; genus SPDF01. The sequence continues at coordinate 43,435 of CAYUOK010000001.1, forward strand.
CGCCGAGCAGGGAGCGACCCATGGAGACCTCCGTGGTAGGGATGCGGGATGGCCGACGGACTATTTCGCGTCCATGCTCATCTCCGAGGGTACTCGGGACGAGCCTGCCTTCTTCCGCTTGACGGGCGTCGGCTCGGTCACCGTTACCCGTGTGGAGTCGAGCGCGCCGCCGGCCATGAGCGCACCCGCGACGGCCATCCCCCGGTCGCGCCCCAGTTGCTCCAGCCGGCCCGGCTCGACCTCCTGCGCCGCGAGCAGGCGTGCCCGGATCTCCGTGAAGAGAGCGGCCTGCGTGGAATCTGCGGCGAGCGCCTGGCGAAGGCTGTCGAGGGCGGGCTTCGAGAACTGGACCTCGTACAGCGCCGCGAGAATGGCCCCCAGCGCGGTCGCGGAGGTGTCCGCGCGGGCCGTCGCGCGGGCCGCCGCCTCCCGGCGCGCCTCGATCAGCGCCTGGAGCTTGCCCTCCCGGATGGCGTTGGCGTCGGCAATGGAATCGTACCGGCCTTCCACCGAAATGGTCAGCGTCGGGCGCCGCCCGAGCTCGGCAGCCAGCGAATCGAGCTTCATCTGCTCAGGAGCGATCAAGTCGGTGCGGCCCGGATCGAAGTCCACCAGCTCGATGTCATCGCTGCCGAGTCCGAGCATGTTCCCGAGGAAGCGGAAAGGTGCGGTGGCAATCTTCCCAAGCGCGTTCTTGAGGACCTGCCAGACCACCGCGCTGTAGCGAAACTGCGGGTCGTCCACCGTGCCCTCGACCAGCGCGTCGAGCTTGATCTGCCCCCGGCTGTCCTTGAGGAGCGAGAGCGCCAGCTTCACCGCGAAGCCGGGGATCGCACCGCCTTCCGCCTTCTCGCCCAGCTCGAGGTCCGAGGCCACGATGTGGTGGTTCGCAGTGAGCTGCTTGTCCTGGATCCGGTACTCCATCGTGAGATCGAGGCTGCCCTTCGTGACCGGATACCCCGCGAATTCCAGGGAGTACGGGCTCAGGCTCGGCAGCGCCACGTTGCGGAAATCTGCGTTGATCTCGGTGGCGGCGTATGGATCGGACACATAGAGCGATCCGGTGGCGCGCGCCCGGCCGGCTTCGTCGATCGACCCCTCGAATTCGAGCGACCCCGCCGTACCGCCGAAGGAGGCCACGTCCTTGAGTGACCCGGTGGCCGAGTGAATCCGGGTGCGGAAGGGGAGGATCAGGCTCAGGTCCTCGAAATCGACTTCCGCATCCTTGATGGAAACCTCGACGATTTCGTACGGGAAGGGCGGCTTCGTCGAGTCTGCCGGCGCCAGCGCGGCAAGGGCCGAGAGGTTGACCTGCTGGTCCCGGGAGATGGCCACCCGGATGAACGGCTTCACCACCTCGATGCTCCGGAGGCGGGCCAGGTCCGGCTCGGTCGTGAACCGAATGCCCCGGATCCTCGTGGACTCCCACGCGAGTAGCCGCCCGCCGTCCGGCGTGACCACCTCGAGCCCGTCGATCGACGCCGTCCCCTCGAAGGTCATTGCCGGTTTCCCATCCTGCAGCCTCACCTTGCCGCTCGCCGACGCGCGCCCCGACTGCAGCGTGATGGGCGGCGATTCGCCCAGGTAGGGCTGGGCGCGGGCCAGCTCCAGCCCGGCCATCGCGACATCGAGATCGGCCGCGAACGGCTCCCGGGTCATGCCTCCCTTGACCGTGAACGTGGTCGACGCGTCCATGCCGCCCGATGCGGACAGGGCAATTCGCGCGGCCGGGTCGGTGCGGAGCGAGTCGAGCCGGAGTGCGAGGTCGCCGATGTCGAACGCCACCGCCGGCCGCGTGGTGCGGTCCTCGAGGTGGAGTGCGCCCCCAGCGACTTCGAGCGAGCCGAGCGTCGCCGCCCACGGCAACGTGGAATCCGCCGTCGAGTCGGTCGCCTGGAAGGCTTCGATGATCGGCACCCAGTCGATCGTGGCGTCCGGGAGGCGCGCGGCGGCCACCCATGGGTCGGTGATCCGCACCGACGCCAGGCTGGCAGTGCGCTGGGGCCACGCCACCTGGAGCCCGGTCGCCTCGAGGCGGGGCACCCGGACCCAGTCGGAGTCTGCGGCCGGTGGCCGCACCGCGATGTCGGTCAGCTCGACGCTTCCGCCGCGAAGCGCCACCTGCGGCGAGCCGTCCGCGGCCTGGTCTACGAGGTAGTCGAAGGTGGTCGCGCCGCGGCCCTGGGTGACGGTGAGGGGGAGGCGGCTGCCGAACACCCTGGAGATGCGCGGGAGCACGAGGCCGGTCATCGCGATCCGCCCGTCGAGCTTCAGCGGCTGCATCACCACCGTCCCCGACCACTGGAGCTGCGCCCCGGTGGCGAAGTTCACGGTGAGGAGGTGGTCGCCCTCCTCCCGGGGGAGCGTCGAAAAACCGTCGAGGGTTAGCCCGAGATCCTGGAACAGTTCGGTGTACGCCGGTGTGCGGGACAGGTCGGTGAAGGTGACGGTGCCCGACTCGATCGACAGCGAGCGCACCTTGAGCCGCCGCGGCGGGGTGTGCGCCGTGTCTGGCGGGGCGACGTCGGCGCCCTGCTCGAACAGGTCGGCCACGGCGAGGCGGCCATCCGCCATGATCCGGGCCGTCAACGCCGGGCGCACGACCCGAAACTCCTTGAGCACGAGTGCCCGGTGCAGCACGCTCGCCAGCTCGAGGTTCACCACGAGCGTGTCGAAGGCGGCGAGGGGGGTGCCGTCGCGGTCCCGCAGGTCGAACCCGATGACACGCGTCTCCAGCGTGAACGGGTTGAACCGCAGCTTCGCGACGGTCGCCTCGCGGTGGAGCTGCTCGGCGGCGCGCCGGACGACCTGCCCCCGGATGATCCACGGCACCACGAGGAAGCCGGCCAGCGCGTACGCCGTCAGGGCGGCGCCGCCACGCAGCGCCACCGTGCGCCGTCGTCCCGGAAGGACCCGCGCCACCAAGGCGTTCACCCGCTCGCGCATCCGCCCCTCTCCTCAGCTTTCACCGGTGGTCGACGGTCGACGCATTCCGGGCAGGGTCAGCGCCGCCCACACCAGGAGCCCGACGCCCGCCGCAATCACGAGTTGGATGATATCCGCCAACGGCCGCGAGGCCAGTAGTCCGACGCAGATGACGACGCAGACACCCGCCAGCACCGGGCCGGCGGGGGCACGGAACGAGGCGGACGCGTGACCGACGCGACGCCGGAGTACGGGGAGGGCGGCGCAGGTGACGATGTAGATGAGCACCCGGAGGCCGACGGTGATGGTCACCGCCGAGGCGAAGGTGGTCGCGATCGTGAAGAGCAGCATCCCCCCGGCGGAAACGAGGATGCCGACGTAGGGGCTGCGGTACCTCGGGTGCACTGCCGCGATGCCGGCGGGCAACTGGCCCCGTTCGGCCATCGCGAACGGCATCCGCCCGGCCGCGAGGAGGATGGCGTGCGCCACGCCGAGGGTGGACACCAGCGCGCCCGTCACCATCACCAGCGCGCCGCCCCGGCCGAAGGCGCGCTCGGCGGCGTCGGCGAGCGGGCGGGCGGAGCTGCCCAGGTCGGGGAGGGTGCCGACGGCCACGGTCTGGACGCCTAGATACACCACCGCGACGATGGCCAGGCCGGTCAGGAGCGCGAAGGGGATGGTGCGGGCAGGGTCCCGCACCTCGCCGCCGGGCACGGCGAGCACCTCGAATCCCGTGAAGGCGTAGATGGCCAGGAGCACGGCGCCGGAGAGTGCGGCGGCGGTGGGTACCGACGTGGGCACGAGCAGCGCCCCGTCGACGTGGAAGAGCCCGACGACGACGAACAGCACGAGCGGGATCATCTTCCCGGCGGTCAGGACGTTGTTGAGGGTGGCCGCACGCCGGACGCCGAGGATGTTGACGACCGTCAGGCAGGTCAGCACCGCCGCGATGATCGCGATCCGCGGCAGGCCGGCCGTCACCTCGGGGAAGAACCACCCGAGATAGTTGACGAAGAGGTTGGTGACCGAGGCGAATCCGCCGAGCTGGGTGATCCACATCAGCCAGCCGATCTCGAACCCGACCACCGGGCCGAAGGTCTCCTGCGCGTAGAGGTACGGTCCCCCGGTGGCGCTGAACGAGCTGCCGACTTCCGCCATGCAGAGGGTGATCCCGAGGACGACGAGCCCGGCCAGGAGCATGGCGACGATGCTCGCCGGGCCGACGCCCGCGTAGAGGAGCGCAGGGAGTCCGAAGATCCCGGCGCCGATCACGCGGTTGATGGCGAACGCGGTGAGGTCGCGGCGGCCGAGGGCGCGCTCGAGGGCGGGCGGGGGGGCGGTCGTCACCCCTCAATGTAGCGCGCCGAGGCCGCCGGGCGAGTCAGGCCAGCTGCTGGTGGGTCAGGACGGTGATGGCGAGGAATTCGGTGCGGGGAACGACAGCCGAGAGCACGGGAGCCGTGAGTGGGGCCCCGTCGCACCGCCGGAAGGTGAGTTCCCGGGACTGGTCGGGCGGGTGCCCGTTCCCGAGGGAAGTGTCGCCGAGGACGACCCCGAGCTCCCCACCGAGTCGCACCAGTTCACCGGAAGAGGTGTAGCCGAGAAGTTCGACGAAGGCGCGGTTGGCCAGCAGCGGGGAGCCGGTGGACGTGAGGAGGCAGAGCGGGTGGGGCGCCTGGTCGAGCAACCCCCGGAGCAACTCACGGTCGTGGCGGAGGCCGTCTTCCACGCGGCGGCGCTCGGCGGCGGCCTGCTTCAGGTCGGCGACCTGCTTCCGGAGGTCGGTCACCTCGTTGACCAGGTCCCTCTTGTCCCGGTGCTGATCCCGCATGCGCGACTCCAGCCTGTGGTCGTCGACCGGCAATGCACTCTTGCCTTACGAGACGAGCGTCGGGCGAGGATTCGCACAGTCGCAGGGTGGAACGGGATCCGGCAGATCAGGACAGTCGCCACGGCGTGCCGCTCAACCGACACCCGCCAGAGTCGCCCACGCCACGGCTACCGACGCACCCGGGTGCATCGCGACCCCGCTCCCGCCGGTCCCCATTGACGCTGCCCCGATGGTCCCACAAGTTTGCGGAAGCATGCCGCCCCCCCCGCGCCGCATGTGGACCCGCCTGCGCAAGTCGAAGCGAGGTCGACCGATGGGCATCGTCTTCCGGGCCACGCTGCTCCTCCTTGTGCTACCCTCGGCTGCGCCGGGGCAGCAGGTCCAGCTTACCGTGCCACTCGACCGGCTGATCGCCCTCGCGGCCACCGATTCCACCGATCCGCTCGTGCTCTACGACCTCGGTGTCGGCTACTGGGTCGGGGGTCAATTCGACTCGGCGGAGGCCGCGTTTCGGAGAGCTGACGCCATCGACCCGCGGGTGGCGGAGGTCCAACTGGCCCTGGCTTACCTTCCGTACGCACGACGCCCCAAGCTGTGGGAGGAGGAAGCGAAGGGGAAAGTTCCGGCGGCGCTGATCCCCGCCGTCAACGAGGCCAATCGTCGATTTCGGCGTGCCTACATGCTCGATCCGATGGTGGACATGCGCATTGTCGGGCTTGTCATTCCACCCCGCAACGCCATCATCATTGGCAAGAACGCGGACCGCTACTACGCGGCGCTCATCCTCGGACTGGAGTACTTCTGGGGAGGCGATTACGGATCGGCATTCGCCTCCCTGGAAAACGCGTACGGATTCACATCTGAGAAGGACCGCAAACAGATCCCTGCCTTCGTCCTCTGGTACCACGGCCTGGCCGCTGCACATATCAACGGCTACTCCGTGGCGATCGAGGACTTCCGCCTCCTGCTCGCGCGGCAGCTTGAGCGTGAAACATCCGATTCCGTCACCCGGTTCGCCGTGCTGCCGTCCAACGGCATCCGGTATGTGCTGGCGACGATGCTTCGCCGCGCCGGGCTATCTGCAGAAGCAAGCGAAGAATTTCGCACCGTCCTGACCACCGACCTCTCCTACGAGATGGCGCACGCGCAACTGGCCGAGATTGCCGAGAAGGCCTCGCGTTGGACCGAGGCCGTGCAGGAGCGGGAGCGGGCCCTTGAGGCGAACCCCGAGGATCCCGGACTGCTCCTCGACCACGGACTGACTCTTGCGCGTGCCCGGCGGTATCGGGAAGCCTCGGTGGCGCTGGCCCGCGCCGAACAGGCCATGCCCCTGAACGCGCGCATACCCTACCAGATGGGCCAGGTGGCCATGGCGGACGGTCGGACTGAGGAGGCCATGGCGGCGTACCGGCGGTTCGCCGCGATCGCCCCATCCCGCTTCGATCCACAGCTGAAGGCCCTGGAGGCCAAGTACGGTTCGCTGAGGGCCCGATGAGCACCGCGTGCCCCCCGACAGCGCCCCAGTGCAATTGACGCTTCGGTGGGTGTCGCTCGCCCTCGTGGTCCTCACACTGGGGTCCAGGCTTCCGGCCCAATCCCTGAGGGTGGATGTCCCCCTGCCGGAGCTGCAGGCGCGGGCGATGCAGGATTCGCTCGACCCGAGCGCGCACTACAACCTGGCGCTCGGCTACATGAGCAGGAAGAAGTACGATTTGGCAGAGCAATCACTCCAGACGGCACTTGCGATCGATCCGCGTTTCGCGCTGGCGCAATTGGCCCTCGCCGTGTGTCGCGACAAGCAACTGGACGTCTTGGACATTCTGAGGGGTGACAGCGCGGCGCGCGCAGCGTACCGGGAGATCCAGTTGCTGTATCAGCGCGCGTTCCTCATCGACCCCTTCGTCGACGTCCGACTCATGGCGTTGGTTACCAGCGTCTCCAGAGGAGGACAGTACGCCAGCGCCCTGAAGGCCTTCCTCGAGGGTCGCTACCCGGAGGCCTATCAGAAATTCGGGCTTGAACTGGACGAGCGCCTGGACGGGGCGCCGAGGAATTCAGCTGGGGTCGGACTCCTCTGGCTACACGCGCTTAGTGCTGTCCAGTCCAAGGAGTATGCCGCCGCCGAGGCTGACTTCCAGGCGCTGATCCGCATCGCCAATCGGCGAGCGAGCACTGATTCAATCAACTCGTCCCCCCTCAACGTGAACGAATTTCGGTACATGCTGGCCGCGCTCAAGCAGCAGGCCGGCGCGCCAGACGAGGCGCTGCCGCTCTACCAGGAGGTGCTGGAGGCGGACGTTTCCAATTACATGGCGCACGTACAGATGGCACGCATCCACGAGGATGCCAAGGACTGGCCTGCCGCGGTGAAGGAGCGCCGGCGCGCGGTCGAGGTGAACCCGGATGATGCCTCCCTCCTCACCGACCTCGGGGTCACCCTGGGCCGTTCGGGGGACTTCGCCGGTGCCGTCGTGGCGCTGCGCGAGGCGGTGGCCGCGAACCCGCGTGACGTCCGGCCGCTTTTCTGGCTCGGCATCGCCGAGTTGCAACTCAACGATCGCGAGGCCGCACGCAGCGCCTTTTCGAGGTTCGTGGCCCTGGCTCCTTCGCGCCAGCAGTCACAAGTCGCCGTCGCGAGGGAGAAACTGGCTGCCCTGCAATGAGACGAACCGTCCTGGCGCTCGCGCTGCTCTTCCCGGCGCCCCTGACCGCCCAGAACACCAGCTACGAACAGCTCCAGGCGTTTTCCGGCGTGCTGAGCCAAATCCGCGCCAATTACGTCGATTCGGTGGAGACCGCGCTCCTGGTCCGAGCCGCCATCACCGGCATGTTAAAGTCGCTCGACCCTCACAGCTATTACGTGTCTCGGTCCGACTTCGAGATTCGTCGAGCCTGGGAGGACGGACGCCTTGCGGTGACCGGGATCCTGCTCGAGGACGGTGAGCACGCCCCCACCGTGGTCGCCGTCCAGCCGGCCAGCCCGGCACAACGTGCGGGCATCATGGCGGGGGACCGGGTGCTGCAGGTGGACAACGTGGCGACGACGGGCAGGGGCGCGCGCGACGTGGAAATGCAGCTTCTCGGTGAGAAGGGCTCGAAGGTCAAGCTGATGCTCGAGCGTGGACCTCACCTCGAGCCCGACACGCTGACGCTCACCCTCAAGCGCAGCGTGGTCGAGCAACAGGTGGTCCCGCCGCCGCAGATGGTCAACGCGACGACCGGCTACGTTCGCCTGGAACAGTTCACGTTGGCAGGCGTGCCGAAGTTCGAGGCGGCCGTGAAACAGCTGCGCGGGGATGGTGCGAAGGTGCTCATCGTCGACCTCCGCGGCAATCCAGGGGGCGATGTCGGTGCGCTCATCGACATCGTCGAGATGTTCCTGCCCGCGAACACCGACATCATGCGGTCCCAGGGACGAAAGAAGACCGGCCTCGAGACCGTCAAGACGAAGGACGACGGGAAGTTCCGTGACTTGCCGCTCATAGTGCTGCTCGACGAAGGGAGCGCCAGCGCGTCAGAGATCTTCGCCGGGGCCATGCAGGATCACGATCGCGCGCTGATTGTCGGTCGGCGCTCGTTTGGCAAGGCGCTCGTCCAACAGGCGCTGCCTCTGCCCAACGGCGACGTTGTGTGGCTGACCACCGCGAGGATTGCCTCGCCCAGCGGACGAGTCATCCAGCGAAGCTATACCGGTGTCGAATCGGCGCGATATCGTGAACTGGCGGGGCGGCCGGTCAACCCGGCCGATACCCTGGTTGTCTTCCACACCAACGGCGGGCGCCCGGTGCGCGCCGGCGGGGGAATCACACCGGACGTCGAACGGCCGGCACCCCCGCTGCCAGTCTGGTTCACGGCCGCCGCCGACACAGGCATCGCCCTTGCCGTCGCGGACAGCGTCGCACTCACGCTTCCGGCAGCTCCCGCGGCGCGCACCGCCTGGACCTCCGCACCCGCGCGGTGGGATTCCCTTCTTGTCGTCCCATTCCTCGCTCGAGTCCGGACCGTTCTCGGCGTTCGTGCCGAACCGGATCCCCAGACCCGCGCCGAGCTTGGCCGCATCCTCGCCGAGCGGGTGGCGGAGGTACGCTGGGGCGCGGCGGCGGGCGCGGCGTTTGCAATTGCAAACGATCCGGACGTCGGACTGGCTGCCGCCCAGGTGCCGAACCTGCAGCGGATGCTCGGTTCGCCGTAAGACGTCGAAGGCTCGGTGTCGCTGGAGTCGTGATTGCGCCGGGTGAATCAGGCCAGGTTCAGCCGCCTCAGCAGCGCCTCGAACCGCGGGTGCCCGCGCAACGGCGCGAACAGGAATGACGCCTTGATGCCGTACAGCCCGCCCGAGCGCTCGGCGAGCGCCTGCTCGAGTCGGTCGATCGCCCTGTCGTATTCCCCCAGCCCGGTGTGCACGTACGCGAAGTAGTACGGCGTCACGTATTCCCGGGCCGACCATTCCTCGAGGCGCCTCAGGACCTCCCGCGCCTTGTCCGGACGGCCGTACAACCCGTACGCCTCACCAAGCTGCGCCAGGAACATCGCGTCGGAGGTGGTCAGCGCGGCGCCCTGCTCGAGTTCCGCCAGCCCTTCCTCGATCCGGCCGAGCTTGAGGTACACCCATCCGAGCGTGGCCCGCGCCCGTCCATAATCCGGGTCGAGCTCCACCGCGTGCCGGATCGCGGCGAGCGCCTCCTCGTACCGCCCCGCCCGGAGGAGCGCCGACGGCAGGTCGGTCCGGTGGGAAAGCGGATCGAGCTCCTGCCCTCGGGCCACCAGCGGGATCGCCTCGTCGTGGCGGCCGAGCGCGGCCAGCATCCGTCCGAAGAGGTCATAGGCGTCGGCGCTGCCGGGGTTCAGCTCCAGCGCGCGCCGGAACTCCGCCTCGGCGCCGGTCCAGTTGAAGTCCCGGACGAACATGAGGAACCCGAGCATGCAGTGCGCCTCGCCGAGGGCGCTGTCCAGCGCGAGCGCCTTGGACACCGCCTCCCTCGCCAGGGAAAACGCCTGGTCCGGCTGGAGGATCCCGCCGCCGGAGGCGAGCGCGAGTTCGGTGTAGGCCTGCGCCAGGTCGGCGTACGCCAGCGCGTAACCGGGATCGCGCTGGGTGGCGCGCTGGAAGTACTCGATCGCGTTCCGGAGGCCGTCGGCGGTGTGGCTGACGAACCAGTGCCGCCCCTGCAGGTAGAGCTGGTATGCCTGGAGGTCGCGGGTCGGCTCGCGATGGATGCGCCGTTCCTCGTCCGGGCTCAGCTCCGCGCGGAGCGCCGCGGCGATCTGCAGCGCGACATCCGACTGGATGGCGAAGATGTCGGTGAGCTGACGGTCGTACGTCTCCGCCCAGAGATGCCGGTCGGTCTCGGCGTCGATCAGCTGGGCCACGATCCGCACCCGGTCGCCCACGCGGCGGACGCTGCCCTCGAGCAGGGTCGCGGCCGAGAGGAGGGCGCCGATTTCCCGGAGGCTCTGGTCCCGCCTCTTGAACATCATCACGGAAGTGCGCGAGATCACCTTGAGGGAGCGGATCTTGGAGAGCTGGGCGATGACGTCCTCGGTGATGCCGTCGGCGAAGTACTCGTTCTCCGGGTCCCCGCTGAGGCTCAGGAACGGCAGGACGGCGACGGAACGCGCCGGTGCCCGGAAGGCCTCCGGGCTGGCCAGTGCGGTCGCGAACTCGGCGACGGAGGCGTACCGATCGGCCGGCACCCGGGCCAGCGCGGTGCGGATGGCCTGCTCCACCCCCTCGGGCACGCTCTCCCGCACCGTGCGGAGCCTCGGCACGGTGCCCACGACCTTCCGCGCCTGGATCGCCTGGGCGGTGGCCCCGGTGAACGGCGGCTCGCCCGCCAGCATCTCGTACAGCACACACCCGAGCGAGTAGACGTCGCTCCGGGCGTCCACCACGTCGCCGACCGACTGCTCCGGGCTCATGTACGCGGGCGTGCCCACGGCGAAGCCCGGATCGGTCAGCTTGTCCTTCACCTTGGTGGCAGCCTGGACCGCCGACGCGATGCCGAAGTCGCTCACCACCGGATGCCCCGCCTGGAGCAGGATGTTTTCCGGCTTGATGTCGCGGTGGACGATGCCGAGCCGGTGGGCATGGGCCAGCGCGTCGGCTACCCCGCGTGCGACGCGCAGGGCGTCGTCGAGCGGCAGCTGCTTCTCGCGGACGAGGCGCTCACGAAGCGTCTCGCCCTCGACATACGGCATCACGAAGTAGAGGAAGCCCGCCGCTTCACCGCTGTCGAAGAGCGGGACGATGTGGGGATGGCTCAGCTGGGCGGCGATCTCGATCTCGCGGAAGAACCGGGCCGAGCCGATGGACTGCGCCAGTTCGGGCCGCAGCACCTTCAGCGCCACCGGCCGGCGGTGCTTCAGGTCCTCCGCGAGGAAGACGACGGCCATGCCTCCGCGGCCGAGCTCCCGCTCGAGACGGTACCGGCCGGAAAGGGCCGACGTAAGGAGGTGGAATTCGTCGGGTCGCATGACCGTGGGCGCCTGTCCATGGAAGCGAGGGCGGCTGCCTTCACGATACGCCCATTTGCCCCGCTGCGCGAGCGCAGCGGTTCGAGGCGTCTCGAGCAGGCGGAAACCGCACGACAAAGGGCCGGCACACCGTGCCGGCCCTGGTCGTTTCAGGAAGCCCTCCGCCTCACGGCGTGCGGGTCGCCGTCCAATGGCTGTTCTGCACCACGCTGTCGGTGGCGGCGATCATGGTCACCGCGGTGCCGGTCCATGCGTTCCCGGCCGCGCGACCCACCGCGATCCACTTCAGCTGGGGGCTGCCCGCCGGCGCCCCGGGAGGCGTGAACGGCGAAGACGCCCAGATGACGCTGTCAGCCGACAGCGTTCCCGTGAATGCTACCGTGTCGTTCGGGGCGGCCTGGTTCACGAGCTTCCCCTCGAGCCCCCCGGCGGCGTTCGTCATCCCGACGGACGTCCAGGTGCTCAGGACGGAATCGGTGCCGTTCGCCATCGTCGTCCCAGTGTAGGAACCGACGACATCGGCGGCGGTCAGTGCGGCCGGCGTGGCGGCAGGCGCTTCCGCCGGGGGAGCCTCCTTCGCGCCGCCACAAGCCCAGAGCACAAGGGGAAGGAGCAGGATCTTTCGCATGGTACCTCGCAGAAACGGGATGAACTGGGGGGGGAAGCCACGCCTAGCATACAGCTTTCGCCCGGGAGCGCAATGCTCCCGGGCGTCCGGCGCTCAGTTCGTGCCCACCGACAGCGCGATCAGGGCCTGGGCGGCCACGTACGTCAGCATGATGACGGCCTGCGCGCCCGGAAACGGGCGGCGGAAGCGATTGAGCGCGAGCACGGCATCCGACGCCATGAAGAGCGTGGCCCCCAGCGCGGCGAGCCGGGAGCCCGACGTATCGAACGCCCAATGCCATCCCCAGGCCTGCCAGACCATCAGGAGGATCGTCGCCGAGTAGAGTACGACCGGCAGGCGGAGCTTCCCCAGGCCGGGCCAGAGCAGCCAGAGGAGGAGCGCCGCCATCGCCGCGAGGGGGACGAGGAGTGCCGGGGCGGTGCCGATCGGGACCCCGGCGCTGAAGGCCACGATGTAGGCCACGTGGGCCAGGAGGAAACTGGCCAGCCCCGCCACGAACCTGTCCCGGGGGAGCATGAGCAGGACGTCCCCGGCGAGGGAGCAGGCGAGGCCGATAACGACGGCCTGCTGGTAGCGCGCCCCGTGGGCCGTCGTGGAGAGGACGGCGAGCAGCAGGAGAAGCGCGGTGGTGGACGGCTTGCAGAGGTACACCTGCCACCGCGGGCCGCGGTACTCGGCCCGGAGCTGCAGCGCGACCGAGAGGGCGGCAGCGGCCAGGAAGGCGGAGGAAGCGGGCATCGGGCGGGACGGCGCCTAGCGCTCGCGCCCTTGTCCCCGGTACAGCCGGCCGCCGATCCAGCAGAGCGGAATCGCCAGAACGGCCAGCGACACGGGATACCAGGCCGGCCCCATGTTCTTGCCCAGGGTCGCCACGACACCGAGCCCGCCCAGCGCCGTACCGACGACGCCGAGGATCATGGCGTGCTTCATCGGATTCCCCGGCGCCAGCCTGGCGGTGAGGTACGCCCCCGCGATCGTGATCGGGATGCGGTAGGACAGCGCGATCGCGCTGAGCCGGTCGTCGAGCGGCTGGCCCATCGGCGGGAACACGTGGACGACGTGCAGCACGATGTCGACGAGCGTCGTGACGACGATCGTGAACAGCACGCCCGCCACCACGGCCCAGATGCTCTGCTTCGTCGCTGCAGTCATCGGCGCTCCGGAAAAAGGATCGTTTAGGTTATGCCTCCCTGCCAGGAACGCAAACCGATCTTCCCCTCCAAATCCTCCATCTTGACGCCCGCCCCGCCCTCGACATACATTCGGCCTATACCGAATAAACA
>CAYUOK010000002.1:0-49700 GCA_964446395.1 uncultured Gemmatimonadaceae bacterium
GGCATCGGGCTCGGAGGCCGCCACCCTGGCCGCGGCCGCGGCGGAGCCTGGCGCCCCCGCCGCCATCGAGAAGCTGCTCGAGGCCGGCGCCGACCCGGAGTTCCCCGCCGCGTTCCTCGTGCACCGGTTCCGGCAGTTCGTGCGGGAAAGCTTCGAGATCATCCCCGCGGCGGCGGCCGCACTGGAGCGCGGAGACCTGGCCGCATTCGGGCGGCAGGTGGACGCGTCGCAAGCCGGTGCCGAGGAAGGCCTGGAGAATCAGGTGCCCGAGACGATTCACCTGGCGCGCCGGGCGCGCGCGCTCGGGGCGCACGCGGCGTCGTCCTTCGGGGCCGGATTCGGCGGCAGCGTGTGGGCGATGGTGGAACGCGATGCCGTGGACAGCTTCGGCCGCGCGTGGATGGACGGCTACCAGCGGGAATTCCCCGCCGCCGCGAGGCGCGCGCAATGCTTCCGAAGCGCGCTCGGGCCTGGGGCCCGGCGGCTCGACTGAAGATTCCGATCGGAGAAGACGATGAGCGACTTCACGGACGAGACCCTTTCGCGGCGCGACTTCATCGGCGCGGGAGCGGCCGCAGCCGCGGCGGCCGGGTTCCTGCCCTCCCCGGCGCCGGCCCCTGGGCACTCAGCCGCAACGCGGATGATCGGCGTCCCGTTCGAGGCCCGCGACGTGGTGCGCATCGGGCTCATCGGGGTCGGCGGCCGGGGTCGGAGCCTCCTCCGCGACCTCCTGGCCATCGACGGCGTGCGGATCGCCGCCCTCTGCGACCTGGTGCCCGACCACGCAGCCCGGGGGGCCTCGATGGTCCAGGAGGCCGGCCAGCGCGCCACACCCGCGCTCTTCGACGGGAGCGACGACGCCTGGGAGCGGCTGGTCGCCCTCGACGACCTCGACATCGTCTACATCGCCACGCCGTGGAGCTGGCACGTCCCGATGGCGGTCGGCGCCATGCGCCAGGGAAAGCACGCGGCCGTGGAGGTTCCGGCCGCCGTGACGCTCGACGACTGCTGGACCCTGGTGGACGTCTCCGAACGGACCCGCCGCCATTGCGTCATGCTGGAGAACTGCTGCTACGGCTACAACGAGATGCTGGTGCTCAACATGGTGAAGGCCGGCAAGTTCGGCCGGCTCACCCACGGGGAGTGCGCTTATATCCATGACCTCCGCGAACTCCTCCTGAGCGACGAAGGAGAGGGACTCTGGCGCCGTTTCCCCCACCTGCAGCTGGACGGGAACCTCTACCCGACGCACGGCCTGGGGCCGGTGGCCAACTACCTGGCCATCAACCGCGGTGACCGGTTCGACTACCTCGTCTCGATGAGCAGCCTCGAGGCCGGGTTGACGGAGTATCGCGACGAACATGTGGCGCCCAGCGACCCCAAGCGGCAGGAGCGCTACCGCACCGGCGACATGAACACCTCCCTCATCAAGACGGCCCTTGGGCGGACCGTCATGCTCCAGCACGACGTGGTGAGCCCCCGGCCGTACAGCCGCATCAACCTCATCTCGGGCACGCGGGGCACGTTCGCCGACTACCCGGCGCGGATCATGCTCGAGGGGCAGCCGGAAGGGGACAAGTGGACCGGGCTCGACGCCTACAAGGCGGAGTATGAGAGCCCGCTCTGGACGCGGGTCGGGGAGCTCGCACGGAAGCTCGGCGGGCATGGCGGCATGGACTTCATCATGAACTACCGGATGGTGCAGTGCCTGCGGGAGGGGCTGGTGCCGGACATGGACGTGTACGACGCGGCGGCCTGGAGCGCGCCGGGACCGCTCAGCGTCACGTCGGTGGCGAAGGGGAGCAAGCCGGTGGACGTGCCTGACTTCACGCGCGGCGCCTGGAAGACGCCGCGGGCGGTGATGGGCTAGGCGCCGTTCGCGGCAAGAACCAGCGCGCGGACCTCGGCGGCGTCGGCGGGGGTGCGGCTGTGGATCTCGGCCACGCCGCTCGAGCGCACCAGCGCGGCCGCGTTGTGCGCACGGACCGACCCGCCCGCGAGGATCACGATCCGGCCTGCGGCCTGGCGCACCAGCGCCCGGAGCCGATCCACGCCGTCCGCGGCGGTCGGGGCGCCTCCCGAGGTCAGGACCCGCCTGACGCCCAGCCCGATCAACTCCTCCAGCGCGGCCGCCTGGTCGGGCACCTGGTCGAACGCCCGGTGAAAGGTCAACGGGAGCGCCCCTGCGGCGGCCAGGACCGCCTCGACGGCCACTCGGTCCACGGCGCCCTCGTCCGTCAGCGCCCCAGCCACGACACCCGCCGCCCCCAGGTCGGCCGCCCGCCGGACCTGCTCCACCAGTAACCCGAGTCCCGGGCGGCCCACCACGAACGATCCGGGCGTGGGGCGGACGAGGACGAACACCGGGATCGCGAGCCGCCGGAGGCACTCTCGGACGAGCTCGTCCGGCGGAGTCACGCCCCCGACCTCTAGCGAGGCACAGACCTCCACCCGGCCCGCCCCGCCCTGCTCTGCCGCGAGGGCGGCGGCAAGCGATTCAACGCAGGCTTCGAGGACGATGCGCGGCATCGGGACAAGATCGCTCCCCAAGGCGCCCGGCGGCAGGGCCCGCCACGACCCTTCCCTCCACGCGCCGCGCACTGCATCTTCAACCCGGTGCCGGCCAAGCGGCCGGCGAGTGATCCACCACCTGGAGGAACACCATGCTGAGCCTTACCCTGCTGGCCCTGGTCGGCGCCCTGACCGCCGCGCCGGCGGACACCACATACAACGGCGTGAAGCTGCCGGGCACGGTCGACGTGGCCGGTCACGCACTGGTCCTGAACGGCGTGGCGCTTCGCAAGAAGGCGGTCTTCAAGGTGTACGTGGCGGGCCTGTACCTCACCGCCAAGTCCACCGACGCCGACGCGGTGCTGGCGGCGGACGCCCCGCGCCGGATGGTGATGCAGTTCCTGCGCGACGTCGGCAAGGACAAGATGTGCGAGGCGTGGGACGAGGCGCTCGCCAACAACACGCCGAACGCCTCCGCCCAGCTCAAGGCGGAGTTCGTGACGCTGTGCGGCTACATGGAAGACATCAAGGACACCCAGCAGTTCGTCTTCACCTACGTGCCCGGCACCGGCACCGAGGTGAGCGTGGCTGGTGTCGTGAAGGGCACCATCGCCGGGAAGGACTTCGCCGACGCGCTGTTCAAGGCGTGGATCGGTCCGAAGCCGGGCCCGGGCGAGGGGTTCAAGAAGAATTTGATGGGAACGAAATAGGGCGGGACAGTCCGGCAGCGGGGCAGCGGGGCCGTCGGCTCCGATGCAGGACGGGCGGTCGCCACCTCGGCGCACCGCCCGTTTCACTTCCTGCCCCCCTGCCCCGCAGCCCCCCCTATTTCTTTTCCCCCGCGAGCTCCGCCATCCGCGCGCGTGCGTCCTTGACCTGGGGCTGCAGCACCGGGTCCGCGTCCCGCCACAACTCAGCGAACTTTCCGTAATACTCCAGCGCCTTGGCGCGGTCGCCCTTCACCTCGTACATCTCGCCAAGCCGCTTGTAGGTGGGCCCCAGCGTCCATGCCTCGTCGCCGTTATTCGCCCGCTCGACGGTTTCCGTGACCGACCGCTCATACCGCACCAGCGCGGAATCGGCCTCGCCCGCGCGGTCCCAGGCCCGCGCGGCGTCGGTCAGGGTGCAGCTCGGGCATCTCGTTCGGTTGCGGTACTCGTCGTAGGCCATGGCGGCGTCCCGCCACCGACCTTCGGCCTGGGCATTCAGCGCCGCCCAGTAGATCGAATCGGCCGCCGAGCGCTCCTCCTGCGGGCGCGCCCGGGTCCATTCGGCCTGAAGTTGCCGGACCTTGTCCGCTCGACCGGCCAGGGCGTACGCGTACCCGAGCGCCTGATAGGGCCGTTCGGCGACCGGAAGGCTCTCGAGCACAGGCCGCGGAAAGAGCGAGTCGGCGGCCCGCGCCATCGCCTGGGTATCTCCAAGGAAGAAGACACCGACTTGCGCCGGGATGCTCTGCAGGTAGAGGGCGTTCCCGCGCGCGCCGACGGCGGCCATCGCCGGGGCGAGCTGGGCTGCCATCCGTTCCGACTCCGCAACCCGCCCCAGGGCCATGGCAACTCCCATCCGCTCGAACTGCATCGTAATTCGTTGCGCCTGCGCGGTCGGGACCCGAAGGGCCGGGTCCTTGAGGAGCGAGTCCACGGTGTGGTAGTCGCGCTGCATGTAGTACCCGACCCGAATCATGTCATCGGGACGGGTGGACTCCGGCCAGCGCCGCCGGAACTCGGCCAGCACCGAGTCGGCCGCGGCCCGCTTCCCCTGCCCCATGAGCGACACGGAAAGATTCAGGAATCCGCCCTGAAGACTCGTCGTTTCCACGAGATGCCGGAGCAGTGGCTCGGCCTCCGCCGCGCGGCCCTGGTCGTTCAGCATCAGCCCGAGGTTGTTGAGCGCGGTCGGTTCGTCGGGGTCCGCGGCCAGCACGGCCCGATACGCCGCCTCTTCCTTGTCGATGTCACCGGTGACGGCACTGTGATAGTAGGCCTCGGTGAGCCCCCGTTCGACCGGGGGGAGCCGGTCGCGGAAGTCGTAGGCCCGCTTCGCGGCATCCTTTGCTTCCGCGCCACCGCCGATGACCGCCTGTGGCAGCACTACCGCCAGCTTCCGCCACGCCATCGCGAAGGTGCTGTCCACGCCGACCGCCTGCCGCAGCAGCGTGACGGCGTCTTCCGGACGGCCCGCCGCATGGGCCCGCACCGCCTCGGTGTAGAGCCGCAGCGCCTCCAGCGAGGAGGTGGTGACCTGCTCGAGCCGGTCGCCGCCGCGGATGTTGCCGAGTGACTCGCCGACCCGCTCACGGAGCGCCTTGGACAGCCGGTCCACCGCCGAAATGAGCTGGGTGGCGTCGCTGGCGGTCTCCCGGAGCGGCACCAGGGTCTCGCCATTCGTGGCATTGATCACCCGCGCAGCGAGGGAGTACCCCGAACCGAGCGAGGTGATCTCCCCGGTGATGATCGCCTTGATCCCCTCGCGCCGCGCCACCTCAGTTGCCAGCGCCTGGTCGAGCCGCGCGTCGGCCGACTGGCCCATCCGCTGCAGCGCCGCCTGCAGGTCGTTCGGCTCCACCACCCGCATGACGTTCGACTGGCCGAGGTCGATCCGGAGCGCCTCCGTCACCGAGGCGCCCAGGCTGGCATCGCTGGTCCGGTTGTCGAATTCCACCAGGATGATGCGGTCCTGGGCCGCGAGCACTCCCGTGCTCATCAGCGTGCTTCCGGGCCCGATGCCGAGCTTCCGCGAGACCAGGTAGCCTCCGGCGAGGACCGCGACCAGGCCGAGCGCCAAACCACCCCCGAGAATCGTCCGCCGCCAGGTGAACCAGCCGTGATGCGCAGGCTCCGGCTCGAAGCGGAGTGTCCCCATGGTCATGGCCACGGCGCGCTTCCGTTCCACCCGACCGGTGTATGCGATGATCGGCAGGCCGATGGCCATCGCGGCGGCGGCCCCCTGCCAGATCCAGTCGGGCAGGTCGAAGATGCGCGTCAGGCCGTATGCGGCGGCGATGACCGCCGCGGAGGCGAGCGCGAAGAGCCCCAGCACGCGCGCGGGGGAGGACCGCCGGACCGCGGCTGCGGCGTCGTGGCGCGCGGTGGAGACCGGTGTGCTGGAGATCGGGGTCGTCCCGCCCGTCGGCGTGGCCATCGAATCGAGCCGGGCGGCGATCTCGTCCGCGCTCTGGATCCGGTCGGCGGGGTTCTTCTCCAGGCAGCGGAGGACGAGGTCGTTCATCGCGGGCGGGATGGTGTTGCGATACCGCGCGGGCGGTTCGGGGCGCTCGGCGATGTGCGCCGCCAGCATCCCCTGCGGCGTGGGCGCCACGAACGGCGTCCGGCCGCAGAGCATTTCGTACGCCATGGCACCGACGGCGTAGATGTCGGCGCGCTGGTCCACGCGCGGGTCCGCCGCCGCCTGCTCGGGCGACATGTACGCCGGAGTGCCGAGCGCGATGCCCAGCGAGGTGAGGTTGGTGTGGCCGTCGCCGCTGGAGGCGCTCACCGCCTTGGCGACGCCGAAATCCGTCACCAGGGCGTGCTTCCCGGACAGCATCACGTTGTCGGGCTTGATGTCGCGATGCACCACGCCGTGCCGGTGGGAATAGGCGAGCGCGTCCACCACGTCGTGCAGGATCCGGAGCACTTCGCTCATCGGCAGTGCCCCCTCGCGCGCCAGGCGCGCGCGGAGCGACTCCCCGTCGATGAAGGGCATGACGTAGTAGGCGAGGTCGGCGTTGGCGCCGGCCGTCAGCAACTGGACGATATGCGGATGCTGGAGGGAGGCCGCGAGCTGGATCTCGCGCTCGAACCGCTCGGCGTTCACGCCCGCGGCCATGTCGGGCGGGAGCACCTTGATGACGACGCGCCGGCCGAGCCGGGCTTCCTCGGCCAGGAAGACGCGGCTCATCCCGCCGCCCCCGAGTTCCCGGAGAATGCGGTAATTGTCGCCGAGGGCCGCGTGCAGGCGGTCCGACAGTTCGGCCATGCGTTCTCCGGTCGGGGAAATCACGGGAATAATGTCCTCGAAGGGCGCCGCAGGGAAGGAAGCCCCCCGGCGGCTCCGGGACGCCTTGCCAACCGACGGCCGGGAGCGGAAGTTGGGGCCAGAGGAGAGCCCCCATGCCCGAGAGCGGCGCCAGTCAGCAACGCCCGACACGGAAGGACGTGGACATCTTCGGGATGTGCCACCTGGGCCTCGTGCGGAAGGTGAACCAGGACCATTTCCTCGTCGCCAGCCTTCACAAGTCGATGCAGCTCCACCAGACCACCCTCCCCAACGACGGCCTCGGCTCGCTGGTCAGCGGCGCCCGAGGCTACGTCTTCCTTGTGGCCGACGGCGTCGGGAGCACCCCCTGGGGCGAGCAGGCCAGCGGCTCCGCGCTCCGCGCGATCGCCGATTACGTGATTCACGGCATGGACCTCGAGTCCGTCCCCGACACCGACCACGAACACCGCGTGGTGGACCGGCTCCGCCGCTCCGTCGAGCACGGGCACCAGGCCATCCGCGACGCGGGAGAGGCCGAGGGCAAGCGGGGCATGGCCACCACCCTCACGATGGTGACCATCCACTGGCCGCGGGCCTACGTGATTCACGTCGGCGACAGCCGCGCCTACCGCCTCCGCAACGGCACGCTGACCCAGATCACCAAGGACCAGACCATGGCGCAGGCCATGGTGGACGCCGGCGCGCTGACCCAGGCCGCGGCCGAGCAGAGCCGCCTCAAGCACATCCTCTGGAGCGCGCTCGGCGGCAAGGAGGCGGCGCCGGAGGTGACGACGCTGGACTGCGAGTGGGAGGACGTGATGCTCCTCTGCAGCGACGGGCTCACCAAGCACGTGTCCGACGACGAAATCCGCGAGCACCTGCTCCGCGGCGATTCCGCCGAGGTCTGCTGTCACGCCCTCGTGGACCTCGCGCTGGCGCGGGGAGGCAGCGACAACGTGACCGTCGTCATCGGGCGGCTCCGGGGCCCACGGCCCACTTGACCGGCGCGGGGCGCGCCCCGATTCTTTCACCCGCCCGCCGTCCCAAGCCCCGGCCACCTGCCATCCAGAGGCGTCCATGCGTCACCGGTTGCTCGTCACCCTGTTCGCCATCCTCCTCGCCGCCCCGCTCGCAGCGCAGGGAGGCGCCGCCGCCGCGCCGGTTGCGAGGCTCGACTCGGCGGCCACGATCCTGGCCGGCCGGAAGTACACCGACTGGTTCTATGCCGACCTCGGCGACAGCATCGTCGCCCACAGCTCGCCCCAGGTGAAGGAAAAGGTCACCGCGGCGCAGCTCTCCGAGATCCAGGGCCAGCTCACGGCCCAGGTCGGGATCGAAGCGCAAGTCATTTCCGAGACCGTCGTCGCCTCCGACACGCTGTCAGCGTATCTCCGCGAGGTGAAGTTCGAGCTGATGGACGAGCCGCTGGTGCTGGCGTTCACCCTCGGCCGAACCGGGCTGATCTACGGCTTCTTCATCCGCCCGAAGAGCCAGATGCCCGCCGAACCGGCCCAGTAGCGTCGGGTGAATGCGAGAGCGGGGGTGCGCCGGACTCGGCGCACCCCCGCTTCGTTCGTTCCGGGTCCTGATCAGGTCCGTGCTGGTGGAGCGGCAGGAGCCGGAACCCCGGGGGTCGGCGCGGCGGGCGCCGCAGGCGCCCCTGGCGCCACCTTCACCTTCACCCTCGGCATCGACCCGGGTGCCGCCGGAGCGCCCGGAGGCGCGGCGCTCCGCCACCGCATCCCGCCCGGCATCTTCATGTGGGTCTGCGCGGGCACCGTCCACGACACCGTGCTCTTCTTCTTCATGCGCATGATCTCGAACTTCGCGACGTCGCCGCCGTCGTAGCTGGCGAAGATCCGCCGGGCCTGCCCGACATCGGCCGGGACCCGCCCGTCGATCGCGAGGATGACGTCGCCCGCCTTGATCGGCATCGTGGAGTCCGACGGGTTCTCCAGGACGAGGATCCCCTTCGAAGTCCCGAAGTACTCGCCGAGTCCCGCGTTCATCTCGGCCAGTTCGAGCCCGAAGCCCCCACCGAACCGGAACGTGAACTGGTTCCCCATCCCTGCCATGGATCGCTCCATGTCACGAAGGGCGAATCCCTGGTCGCGCATCACACGGGCCCGTTCCCGCATCAGGGGCTCTATCTCGATCATTTCGGCGCCATCGGGGCGGGGCGCCCAGGCCCACGCGGTCCTGCCAAGGTCCGCCGCGACGATCGTGGCCGAGCGGTTCGCGGTGCCCCGGCGGTATTCGACCTTGACGGTGTCACCGGGGGAAAGCGCCTGGGCAAGCTCCACAAGCTTCTGCCCGGGATTGGTGCCGCCGAGCGCGGTGCCGTTGAACTTGGTGATGATGTCACCTGCCTCGAGCCCGGCCTTGGCCGCCGGACCGTCGGGCGTCACCGACCCGACCGTGGCGCCGATCTTGTCGTTGGCGGCGCCGGCGTCGGTGTTCACCATCACGCCGATGCGGGGGCGGTCGGTCACGGTGAACACGGCGACCTCTTCGTCCTGCGCAAACCCGGCGCCTGGCAGGAGGACCAGGGCGCCGAGCGCCAGGGTGATCCAGGAACGTCTCATACGCTGTCTCCCTCGAGTGGTTGTCGGTTACGGGGGATTAGATGCGGATCGGGGGGGGATGGTCGCGAGGGGGCGGCGGGGAAGCGGGGAAGCGGGGAAGCGGGGAAGCGGGGCGGAGCCTGATATATCGCCACCATTGACTCAAGGAGATAGACCTTGTACGTTTTGTACGAAGCGTACGTTTTCGTGAAATTGATCTCAGGAGCGCCGATGGAACGGACCACCCTGCCAGTCTCGATGGCCCGGAGCAGCTTCTCCGACCTCCTCAACGAGGTCCTGGTCTATGGGGAGCGGATCGTGCTGGAGCGCCACGGGAAGGCGGTGGCGGCTATCGTGTCGGTGGCCGACCTGGAGCGGCTGGAAGCGATGGAGGGCGCACCCAACGAGGGGGACAGATGAACATCCTGCCAGCCTGCCCCGCTGCCCCGCTGCCCCGCCCAGAAATGAAACTGCCCAAGGCTCATCACCTTGGGCATTGCCCCGCCTGGGATCGAACCAGGACTCTCCTGATCCAGAGTCAGGCGTGTTGCCAGTTACACCACGGGGCAGAAAGACATGGAGCTGAGGGGGATCGAACCCCTGACCTCTGCAGTGCGATTGCAGCGCTCTCCCAGCTGAGCTACAGCCCCCAGCGAGCCGGGGTAAAGTAGTGGGCCGGGGGGTGGAGGTCAACGCGAAAAGGCGCGGCAGCGGGGCCGGTCGGCAGCGGGACCGTCCCGGACCCGATTAGAATACCCTGCCTCAGGGGTCGCGCTGCATAGGGCCACGGAGCGGTTCCGTGTCGTCCCGGCCCTGCTGCCCCGCTGCCCCGCCTTCGACATGCCCGACTTCTCCTCCCAGCTCGCCGCCGCCCTCGCCCCGGACTACACCCTCGACCGGGAACTTGGCCGCGGCGGCATGGGGGCCGTCTTCCTGGCCCACGACACCAAGCTCGACCGCCAGGTCGCCATCAAGGCCCTGCCGCCCGAACATGCCGTGCGCCCGGAGCTCCGCGAGCGCTTCCTCCGCGAGACCCGCACCGCGGCGTCCTTCTCCCATCCGAACATCGTGCCGGTGCACGGGGTCGAAGATCGCAACCAGATCCTCTGCTTCGTCATGGGGTTTGTCGATGGCGAGACGCTGACGCAGCGCGTGCATCGCGCCGGCCCCCTCTCGGCATCCGAAGCCGGGCGCATGATCCAGGAGGTGGCCTGGGCCCTCTCCTACGCCCACGGGCGCGGGGTCATCCACCGCGACGTGAAGCCCGACAACATCATGATCGAGCGGGCCACCGGCCGCGCGGTCGTCACCGACTTCGGCATCGCCCGCTCCGATGCCGCGAGCGGCCTCACGGCCGTCGGCGAGGTGATCGGCACCCCACACTTCATGAGCCCGGAGCAGGCCGCCGGCGAACCCCTCGACGGACGGAGCGACCTCTATTCTCTCGGGTGCGTGGCCTTCTTCGCCGTCACCGGGCACCCCCCGTTCGACGCGCCAAGCACCACCGGCCTGCTGGCCCTGCATCTCACCCAGCGCGCGCCCGCGGTGCTCTCCAAGCGTCCCGACCTCCCTGCCCCCCTCGCCGCGGTCATCGACCAGCTGCTGCAGAAGGAGCCGGTCCGGCGCTTCGCCTCCGGCGAGGAACTGGTGGCGAAGCTGGCCGCATTGCACGCCGCCCGGCCGGAGATCGCCCCCGCCCTGCGGCTCTTTCACCAGCGGAGCGCGATGACTCTCCGCGGGATCCTCATCTTCGTCGCCTTCACCCCCGCCCTCCTCTCCGGTGCTCGCCTGACCGGCGAGGGACTGATCGTGCCAGTGGCTCTCCTCACGGCGCTCGCCATGATGGCCACGACCCTCATGGAGAACGTCCAGCAGCTCCTTCGGCAGGGATTCGGTTACGACGAGGTGTCGGCCAGTGCGCTCGCGCTCGGTGCGGAGCAACAGGAGGCCGTGGCGGCGCTCCGGAATTCCCCGGATTTCGCCGGCCGGAGCCGGCGGCGAACCATCAGGTCGGTGGTCCTCCTGTCGATCGCCCCGGTCGTCTTCCTGATCGCCAACTTCTTCCTGAGGACGCCGGAGGGCGATGTCCATTTCCTCACGGTGCCCGGCATCGCGGTGGTCGCGCTTGCCGCAATGCTGTTCGTGGCCGGCATCGTCACCCTCGCCACCGACGAGCGCCGCCAGCTTCGGTTCGAACGCCGGCTCGAACGGATCTGGACCGGGAAGCTCGGCTTGCTCCTCTTCCGCCTCGCCGCCTGGGGCGTCGGGCGGGAGCGGGCCAGGGTCGCCAGGCGGAAGGAACGGCTCGAGCAGGAACTGCGGACGCTCGACGGGCGGTCGGACAAATAGAAGGGGCCGGGAGGAGCGATCCCCCCGGCCCGATTCCATCGGCGATGCTGCTAGTTCTTGTCGGCGAGCACGATCGCGCCAAACGGAGCGCCGCCGCCTGCGGCATCGAGCGCGACGCCGGTACGGATCTGGCCCGCGGTGACCGCCAGGGTGCCGGTGTCAAGCGCTACCGTCTTGGTGCCGGTCGGCGTGATCCGAACCTGGTAGCTGCCGGCAGGAACCTCGAGGTAGCCCGAGAACCCGCGGAAGGGCACGTCGACCAGCGTCGGGGCGATGCCGGAGATGTCTGCGCCCGGGGCCGTCACGTAGATGTCGACGTTCGGCGCGCTCGGCGCGCCGTGGACCAGGCGCACCTTCACGTTGCCCGCCGCCGGATTGGCGTAGTCGTCAGTCAAGACGAGCGGCTGGATGGTCGCCACCGGCCCGGTGGCCATGACGGTGTAATACATGCCCGAGGCCACCGCCACATCGGCGTCGATGACCGTCGTCGTGGTGCCGGTGGCGCGCACCTTGAGGTTCCGGGTGCCCGCCGGGACGGACAGATAGCCGGAGGCGGCCTCGTACGCCACGTTGGTCAGAACCACGACGTTGTCCACCAGCACGTCCACGTTCGGGGCGTCAGGCGAGGCGTGGACCACCCGGACGTTCGCGGTCACGGTGGTCGGCTCCGTCGTATCGTCATCGCTGCAGGCGGTGCCCGCGACACCGACCGTGAGGGCCAGGGCGAGCAGGTTGGTGAGTTGCATTGGTCGTTCCTCCAGAGGTGCGACTTGGTTGGTTGCGTCGAGCCGTCAAATCGGCTTCGTGAACCGAATACACCGAATATTTGTATAGGTTCCAAGCCATAAACCTTGAACAAAAAACGGCTCGAACCACCCCCCCCTGACCGGGGTATGCCAGTCATGCCACCCAAGTCCCCCGTCACCGACCACCGGATCCACGTCGGCCGGCGCACCCAGCCCGTTCCAGGGGACTATGTCCTGTACTGGATCCAGACCACCCTGCGGTCCCGCGAGAACCCCGCGCTGAACTTCGCCGCGGAGCGCGCCAACGAACTGGGGCTGCCCCTGGTCGTGTATCAGGGACTCCGGCCCGACTACCCCTGGGCGAGCGACCGATTCCATGCCTTCATCCTGGAGTCGGCGGCGGACATGGCCGCGGATTTCGCCGATCGGGGCATCCCGTACGGCTTCCACCTCGAGCGCCGGAGGCGCGAGGCGGGCGAGCCGCGGCCCGAGTCGCCGCTCCAGCAGCTGGCGGGCCGGGCGGCGTTCGTGGTCACCGACTACTTCCCGACCTTCATCGTCCCGCGGCAGACGCGACGACTCCGCGAGCGCATCGACGCGCCGGTCGTGGCCGTGGATTCGTGCACCATCGTGCCGATGGGGTACATCAGCCGGGCCCATCCGACCGCGCGGGGCTTCCGGACCGAGGTGGTCGCGGCCCTGCCCCACTTCCTCCATCCCGTGGGCACCGTGGAGCCGCGGACCCGCCGTGCGTTCGAGTTCCCGTTCGAGTCCGCCCTGCCCATCCGCGGCCCCGTCCCGGCAGCCGAGCTTGCGGCCTCGTGCGACATCGACCATGCCGTGGGGCCCTCACCGAGCATCCGCGGCGGCCAGCGCGCGGCCGCAACGAGGCTCGCGGCTTTTCTCGAGACCCGGCTCACCCGCTACGCCGAGGATCGTGGCGATCCCAACCACCCCGAGGCGGTGAGCGGCCTGTCGCCGTATCTCCACTTCGGCAACATCAGTCCGCAGGAGGTGCTCCTCCGCGTACGCGACGTGGCCCCGCCCGCGCAGTACGAGCGCTTCCAGGACGAGCTCCTCGTCTGGCGCGAGCTGGCCCACAACTTCTGCCACCACGATCCGGCGCACCGGACGCTCGCAGCGACGCCGGCGTGGGCCCGCAAGGAGCTCGACGACCACGCCGCCGACCCGCGGCCGGCGCTGTACTCGATGGAGGAACTGGAACGGGGGAAGACCGGAAGCGTGCTGTGGAACGCGGCCCAGCGCGCCTACGTGCGCGACGGCACGATGCCCAACTACCTGCGGATGCTGTGGGGGAAGGCGATCCTGCACTGGAGTGCCGACGCCGGCACGGCGCTCCGGACGATGGAGCACCTCAACAACAAGTACTCACTCGACGGGCGGGACCCGAACAGCTACGCGGGGTTCCACTGGATCCTCGGCAAGTTCGACCGGCCGTTCTACCGGCGTCCCGTCTTCGGGACCGTCCGCTACATGTCGCTCACCGCAGCCGAGAAGAAGTTCGACGTGAAGGCGTGGCTCGCCTCGGAAGCGAAGCGGGACGCGCCCGCCGGGCTCACCGCCCCGACGGCAGCCGTGCCAGCTGGCGGTCGTGCGCGCGGGAAAGGACGAGGAGCGCCGACGCCGCCCCGATGAGGGCCAGGAACATGTCCCACTGCGTGTCCCACACGTCGCCCTGCGTCCCGAGGAAGGCGGTCGACGAGGCCCCCGCGAGCACCGCCGTCCACCACTCGATCATCTCGTAGAACGCGCTGAACGCCAGGCAGAAGGCGACGACCACGAAGGGCAGCCAGCGACTGCCACGGAGCGGCGACGTCCGCACCAGGATCTCCCTGGCCAGGATGGCGGGGATGAACCCCTGGGCGAAGTGCCCGAGCCGGTCGTAGTGGTTGCGCGCGAGGCCGAGCGCGTCGCTGACCCAGAACCCCGCCGGCACCTCCGCATAGGTGTACTTCCCCCCGACCATCAGGATGCAGGCGTGCACCGCGAGCAAAGTGTAGAGCAGCGGCGTGAGCGGGAACCGCCGGCCGGTGGCCAGGAGAACCGGCACCCCGATCAGGACAGGCGCGACCTCCAGCACCCAGGTGAAGCGGTCGTGGGGAGCCACGCCGGACCAGGCGAGCACCGCCAGCACCAGCGCCAGGAGGGTGAAGGGAAGCCGGTTCGCGGTCGCAGTCATGGGGCGGCCTCGGCGTCGGGAAAGGGGACATCCACGATCAACCCGTCGCGCGCCACGATCGAGGCAGGAAAGATGGCCTGGGCCTCCGCCAGCAGTTCGGGCGCCTCGCGCGTGTAGCGCGCGGAAATGTGGGTCAGGACCAGGCGACGCACGCCCGCGTCGCGCGCGATGCCGGCGGCGTCCGCGGCGGTGCTGTGCCCGGTCTGGTCGGCCTTTTCCGACTCCTCGGCCGAAAAGGTGGCCTCGTGCACCAGCAGGTCGGCGCCGGTGGCCGCGGCGCCGATGACCGGGCTGGGGCGGGTGTCCCCCGAGATGACCACCTTCCGCCCCGGCCGCGGCGGACCGACCAGGTCGGTGGGCCCCACCCGGCTCCCGTCCGGCAGCTCCACCGTCTCGCCGCGGTGCAGGCGTCCCCACAGCGGCCCTTCCGGCACGCCGAGTTCGCGCACCCGCTCCGGCTGGAAGCGGCCGAGCCGGGTGTGCTCGACGAGGACGTAGGCCAGCGAGGTCGCGCGGTGGTCGGCCTCAACCGCCACGACGTCGTAGTCCGGCCGGCTCACCCGGTCCCCAGGGGCGAGCTCCAGGATCTCGACCGGGAACTTGTTCCGTTCGATCCCGACGGCCAGCGCGTGCTCCAGCACGCGGCGGGCACCACGCGGGCCGTACAGCCGCAAGGCATCGGTCCGGTCCTGGAGCCCGAGCGTCCGCACCAGGCCGGTGAGGCCGAGCAGGTGATCGGCGTGGAAGTGAGTGAAGAAAAGGTCCCGGACGGAGAAGCTCACCCCGTACCGCATCATCTGGCGCTGGGTCCCCTCCCCACAATCGAACAGCAGGGTCTCCCCCTCGCGGGCCACCGCGAGGGACGCGACGTTGCGATCGAGGGAGGGGATCGCCGCACCGGTGCCGAGGAAGGTGAGGGTCAGGGTCATGGCGGGTTCAAGATAACCCCGGGGGAGGAGCCCGGAAGCGGGGAGTCGGAACCTTTTTCCCGGGGACCGGGTTCTACTGAGACGACCCCAACTTCATCCGGAGCGCTGCATGGCCGTTGCGCGACTGCCCTGGACCCAGCCCCCCGCGGAGACCCGCTTCCAGTCGGCGGTGCGGGACATGCTCGAACTGGTCGGTGAGGACCCCGACCGCGACGGGCTCCTCAAGACGCCCGAGCGGGTCGAGCGCGCGATGCGCTGGCTCACACGGGGCTACGACCTCGACGCCGCCGAGGTCATCGGCGACGCGCTGTTCGAGGAAACCCACCAGAACATGATCGTGGTGCGGGACATCGAGTTCTACTCGATGTGCGAGCACCACATGCTGCCGTTCTTCGGCAAGGCGCACGTGGCCTACATCCCCGACGGGCGGATCGTCGGGCTCTCCAAGGTGGCGCGCGTGGTGGACGTATTCGCCCGGCGGCTGCAGGTCCAGGAGCGGCTCACCGACCAGATCGCCGAGGCGCTCGAGGACGCGCTCGCGCCCCGGGGCGTGGGCGTGGTCCTCGAGGCGTCGCACTTCTGCATGATGATGCGGGGAGTGGAGAAGCAGGGCTCCCGGACGCTCACGAGCGCATTGCGCGGCGCCTTCCGGGAGGATGCCAGCACGCGGGACGAGTTCCTGCGGCTGGTGCAGCGATAGGGCCCGCTCAGAACATCTTTACCTGCACGGTGAGCTTGCCCGGCTTGGCCTGGATCGAGTCCAGCAGGGCCTGCATCGACTCCAGGGTGGCCGTGAGCTGGTCGTAAAGCGCGGGGTTGGTGGCCACCTGTCCGAGGGTCCCCTTCCCCGCGTTGATGTTGCGCACCAGCGTGTCCATCCGTGCCGTGGTGGTGGTCAGCTGGGTGGTCAGTCGGGTCAGCCCCGCCGTGGCGCTGTCCATGTTCTGCATGGTGCGCCCGAGCGACGGGTTGGCCAGCGTCGAGTCGAGGCGCGCGCTGACCGACTGCAGCGACACCATGAGCCGCGTCATTTCCGCCGTGGGGCCGGTGCGGGTGTCGGCGTAGACGGCCATGAGCCGCTGCATCGACTTGAGGGTCTGGTGGAGGTCGTCGGCCATCCGCTCGTTGAGCAGCGTCTGCGCGCCGACCATGACCGCCCGGGCCTGGTCGCCGAGCTCGTTCACCATCCCGCCCATCCCGGGCGCGGTGAGTCCCTGGAGGTAGTCTCCCGGCGCGAGGGGCACGCTGTCGGTGCCGGGGTCGAGCACGATCTCCACGTCGCCCAGGACGCCGACGGCCTCGATCGTGGCCGACGCGTCCCGCTGGAGCTGGACCGGCTGGGTGAGGGCCAGGTCCACGCGCACGCTGCCCACCCCCTCGAAGACGATCCGGTCCACCTTCCCCACCTGCACGCCGGACACCTTGACCGGCGTGCTCGACTTGACGTTGCCGATGTCCGTGAACCGCACCGGCACCAGGTTGTCCCGCCCGAAGCTCTTGCCGCCCAGCCACATCGTGCCGACGACGAAGATCGCCGCCCCCGCGAGCACGATGGAACCGACCAGAGCCTCACGCTTGTAGTGCAGGTCCATAGGGCCTCAGGCCGCGAAGGAATGTGGTTCGAAGTCCCGCTCGAGGAACGCCTTGATGCGCGGGTCCTCGGACGCGAGGAACTCCTGGGGCGTCCCCTGGAGCACGATCTTGCCGTCGCTCAGGAGCGCCACCCGGTCCGAGACCCGGAACGCCCCGCGGACGTCGTGCGTCACCATGACGCTCGTGACGCCGAGCGTGTCGGCGAGGTGCTTGACGAGGCTGTCGATGATGTCCGCGTTGACCGGGTCGAGCCCCGAGGTCGGCTCGTCGTAGAGCAGGTACTTGGGGCGGCCCGCGATGGCCCGCGCGATGCCGACCCGCTTCCGCATGCCGCCCGAGAGCTGGGCCGGGTACTTCTCGGCCACCTCCGGCGCGAGGTTCACCAGCGCGAGGCACTCCGGCACCCGCCTGGCGCAGTATTCGGCGTCGCGGTTGGCCTTCTCGTCGGTGATGCCGAGACGGATGTTCTCGAAGACGTTCATCGAGTCGAACAGCGCGCCGTTCTGGAACACGTACCCGATGGTGCTCCGCAGCGCCGCGAGCTCCTTCCGGCCGAGCGTGGAGACGTTGAGGTCGTCCACGATGATCGTCCCGGAGTCCGGGTGGATGAGCCCGATGATGTGCTTCAGGAGGACGCTCTTCCCCGTGCCCGACGGCCCGAGCAGCGCGACCGTCTCCCCCTCCTCGACCGAAAAGTTGACCCCGTCGAGGATCACCTGCTGCCCGAAGCGCTTGTGGACGTCGCGAAGCTCGATCATGGGTGCAGCAGCAGCTTGGCGAGGAGCGTGTCGAGGATGAGGATGGTCACCGAGGTGGCCACCACCGCGGTCGTGGTCGCCTTGCCGACGCCCTCGGCGCCCTGCTGCGCGTTGAATCCCATGTAACAGGGGATGAGGGTGATGGCCCCCGCGAAGAAGAACGCCTTGATGATGGAGTAATAGGCGTCGAACGGCCGCCAGTAGTACTGGGCGCCGTAGGTGAAGTCGGCGTTGCCGATCGGGAGCACCTGCTTGGCCGACCACCAGCCGGCCAGGACCCCGATCGCGTTCGCGAAGATGGTGAGCACCGGAATCATCACGAGCCCCGCCAGCACGCGCGGGATGATGAGGTGCGACATCGGCGAGCGGCCGAGGCTCTCCAGCGCGTCGATCTGCTCGGTGACGCGCATGGTGCCGAGTTCGGCGGCATACCGGGCCCCGATGCGCCCGGCGAGGACCAGGGCGGTCAGCACCGGCCCCAGCTCGAGCACGATGGACTCGACGACCAGCGTCCCGACCACGTAGTAGGGCAGGTTGCCCTGGAACTGGTACCCCGTCTGCAGCGCCGTGACCGCGCCCGCGAAGGACGACACCAGGAGCACGATGAAGAGGCTGCCGGCGCCGATGTTGCGGGCTTCGTCCATGGTGCGGGGGAGCCAGATCCGCCATTCCCCGAGGACGCGGAACAACTCGGCGACCATCAGGCTGAAGCGACCGATGTGCGCCAGGGAGCCGATGACGGACCGGCCCACGGCACGGGGGAAGCTGAGAATGGCGGTCTGCGCGGTCTGCATCGCTATTATCTTGCCCTCCCATGCCAGCGAAGTCCACCCCGAGTCGCACACCCTCGACCGCGCCGGAGTTCCGCCGCCGGCTCCTCCGGTGGTTCCGCGAGCACGGGCGCGACCTCCCCTGGCGGCGTACCCGCGATCCCTACGCGGTGCTGGTGTCCGAATTCATGCTCCAGCAGACGCAGGTGTCGCGGGTCGAGGCGTACTGGCCGCGGTTCCTGGCCCGGTTTCCCACCGTGGACGCCCTGGCACGAGCGCGGCCGTCGGCGGTGCGGGAGAGCTGGGAGGGCCTCGGCTACTACCGGCGCGCCGCCAACCTCCACAAGCTGGCGCGGGTCGTCACCGATGAGCAGGCGGGCGCGATCCCGTCCGACACCACAGCGCTGCGGCGGCTGCCGGGCATCGGGCGGTACACCGCCGGCGCCGTGGCGAGCTTCGCGTTCGAGCGCGCCGAGCCCGCGGTGGACACCAACGTGGCCCGGGTGCTCCGGCGGGCGTTTCACCCGCGGGCGCGCGGCGCCGCCGGCGAGCGCCGCCTCTGGGACACCGCCGCCGGGTTGCACACACGGCACGGCCGCCCGGCGTGGGCGTTCAACCAGGCGATCATGGAACTGGGAGCGCTGATCTGCACGGCGAGAGTTGCGAAGTGCGGGGAGTGTCCGGTACGGGGGGCGTGCAAGACGGGCAAGAAAGGACTGAGGACTGAGGACTGAGGACTGAGGACCGGCATCCTCTCGCACTCAGTCCCCAGTCCTCAGTCCCCAGTCCTCACTTCTCGTTCGAAGCAATCTCTCCGATCATCCCCACCACTCGGTCGACCTCGTCCGGCGTGTTGTACACGTGGGTCGAGAGGCGCACGTAGTCGAGGTTGTGCTCCCCGACGAGCCGGACCCGCACCGGCCCCATCTTCCAGAGCCGCTGCACCACCTCGGCTCCCGTCACGCCGTCCACCTGGAACGAGACCATCGCGCTCCGCACCTCGGGAGCTGCGGGCGAGACGACCCGCACTCCGGGCTGCGCCCGGAGGCCGGCGTCGAGCCGGGTCGCGAGGCCGCGGCAGCGGCGCTCCACCCGATCCGTCCCGATGGCGTTGTGGAACCCGAGCGCCGCCTGGAACCCCACCAGCAGGCTGTCGTTCCGCGTGCCCACGTGGTCGAAGCGGTCTCCCTTGAGGGCGAGATCGTCCCACCCGCCGCTGGCGATCAGCGGCCAGAGGCGGTCGATCCACTCCGGGCTGATGTAGAGGAAGCCCGAACCCTTCGGCGCCAGAAGCCACTTGTGCGGGCTCGAGGCGTAGAAGTCGCAGCCGAGGCCCTGGATGTCCACCGCGAGCATGCCGGGAGGATGGGCGCCGTCCACCACGGTGACGATGCCCCGTTCGCGCGCCCAGGCGGCCAGCCGCCGCACCGGCTGGATGGCGCCGGTGCTGAAGAAGACGTGCTGGACGCTGAGCACGCGGGTCCGCGGCCCCACCTGCGACGTCCACGCCTCGAACAGCGCGTCCTCGCTCGGCGCCGGCACCGGCGGAGAGAACTGGCGCAGCACCAGGCCGTGCCGCGCCGCGACCAGCTCCCAGCAGCACCGTCCCCCGACATGCTCCTGCGTCGTGAGGAGAATCTCGTCCCCCGGGCGGAAATCGAGCCCGCGGGCCACGACGTTCATCCCCTCGGTCGTGTTACGCGTGAACGCGAGGGTCTCGGGCGGAGCACCGACGAGCGTGGCGAGCTGGGCGCGAAGGGCGTGGACGTCGAAGGGCGCCTGGTGGAAGACGGTCTCGAAGGCGCGCATGTGCGCCTCGAGCGCCTCGAGTACCGGGACCGGCAGCGCGCCCCAGGTCCCGGTGTTCATGAAGATGCCGTCGGTGATCAGGAACTGCCGGCGGATCTCGGCCCAGTACGCCTCGTCGTCGGGGAAGTGACGGGGAAGCGGCACCTGCGCGCCCCGCGTGTCGGGGGTGCCGGCCCGGGGGAGCCAGGCCGCGGCCGGGAAGAGCGCCGCCGCACGCAGCAAGTCGCGTCGGTGCATCAGCGGAGCGGGAAACTCGCGGCGATCAGGGCCAGCAGTCCGAGCGAGCCGGAGATGATCGAGATGGCGACGTGCCGGCGCCGGATGGCCTGGTAGAGCGGCGCCGTCTGCCCCTCGGGCGACACCCGGGCCAGCCGCGCGATCGTCGGCATCCCGAAGGCGAGCACGATGAGCGCACCCAGGAGTCCGGCTCCCTGCATCACCAGCATCCACACGGTGGGCGCCATGCCGCTCATCGCCGAGCCGTACATCCGGAGCGAGAGCATCACCCCCGAGAGGATCATCAGGAAGGCGCCCGGGCCGATCAGCAGCTTGTGCACCGCCACCTGGCCCCTGGCGATGACGCCGAGCGCCGCCCCCGATTCCTTCTTGCCGACGATGCCGTACACCATGGAGCCGAGGCCGGCACCAAGCCACATCACCTGCCCCATGTAGTGCAGAAAGAGCCAGGTTCGCATGTCAGGTCGTTTCCGAGAAGAGGTGAGCGTCGATCGGCTGACGGCCGGCGAATCCGCCGTCGATGTCGTGCCAGTGGGACACACGGTGTTCGCCGTGGCGCCAGCAGAGATACACCGGGCGGTCGTCCCGCAATGAGAGAAAATCCACCAGGCCGGCATCGAAGCCCTTGAAGAGGCACCCGAGGTCGGCCAGTTCAGTCATGAGTTCCTGGATCCTGGACGCGTGCGCCTCCGCCACGAGCCGCGCGGCCATCACCGCGGGCGGCTCCGCCGCCGCCTCGTCGCCCGGTGCGCCGGGGTCCGCGGCGACGGCCAGCTCGAACCGCTCGACCGCCTGGCGCCAGGCGGCGTGTTCCGCCATGAGGTCGCCCACGATCGGGCGGACCAGCGGAAGGGCCCGGTTCGCCTCGTCCACCGTGAAGAGCCTCGGTCCGTCAGCCATGGTGTCCATCCTTGGCAAGCGCCTGGCGCGCGGTGTCGTATCCCGCCTGCTCAAATTCCCCGAACAGCTCGGCGGCAAAGGTGGCGCGCCGGGGGAGCGGCGGCCGGACGTGAACCAGGCGGCACCGGCCGGGGGTGGCGCGCCACCGAGCCAGGGTGTCCTGCGCCTGTTGCGCCATGAGCGCGCCCTCCCCCATGTCGTGCGCCAGCAGCAGGGCGGGTGCGCGTATGGGATGCTCGGGCTGGGGCTCGTCGAATCCCGGGCCGACATCCACCGCCACGACCAGGTCCGCCTCGAAGCCGGCCGCGACGTCGAGCGGCAGGACCGCCCGGAGCCCGCCGTCGGCCAGCCGCCGCCCACCGACCTCCGCGGGGGGATAGTACACCGGGAGAGCGGTCGTCGCCGCGAGCGCATCCTGCAGGGGCATATGGAGGCCGCCGTCGCCGAGCAGGAGCAGTTCGCGCGTGTCCACGTCCACCGTGGTGAGGGTCAGCGGGCAGGCCAGGTCGGAAAATGCCCGCTCCGGCACGAGCCGGGCGATCGTCTCCCGGAGCGGCTCGGGCCGCAACAGCGAGGGGAGCCAGAGCCCGGCCACGGGCGTCAGCGCTCGGGGCCGCGCGACTTCCGTCACCTTGACCGACCGGAATCGGCGGGACAATTCGTCGGCGGAGGCGCCGGATGCCGCGCCCGCGGCGATCACGCCGCCCATGGACGTCCCGACGTAGCGCGCCGGTCGAAGCCCCGCCTCCTCGAGTGCACGCAGCGCCCCGATCTGGGCGGCAGCCTTCGCGCCGCCGCCGCCGAACACGGCCGTCACGCGCATGGAGCTCACGGGCGGCGGAATCCCTCGCGGTGCTTGCGAGCCGCCTCGAACCGGGCCTGCTCCTCCGGCGTCTCCGCCACGAGGCGTGGCACGCGCGTCGGCTTCCCGTTCTGGTCGATGGCCACGAACACGATGTGGGCCGTATGGGTGTGGCGGCGCTCTCCCGTGCTCACCTTTTCCGAGTACACCTCGACCGTGATGTCCATCGAGCTGTTCCCGACGTAGTCCACCGTGCCGACGAGCGTGACCAGCGCGCCGATGGGGATCTGCTCCCTGAAGTCCACCCGGTCGATGGCTGCCGTCAGGACCGGTCCGCCCGCATGGCGGATCGCTGCCACCGCGGCGGCCTGGTCCACCATGGCCATCAGTTCTCCCCCGAACAGGCTGCCCAGCACATTCTGCATGTGCGGCATCACGAGCAGAGTGAGCTCGGCGCGGGAGTAGGACATCGGGCGTGATTCGGGGGGCATGGCTGGTTCCTCAGTAATCCACGGGGCGGAGGTAGTACTCGCCGATGGCGGTCTGGCTCAGCATGGCCACCGTGGGGAGACGGCGCTTCCAGTGCGTGCCGTCGAGCCTGGCGCGAACCAGCTCGACCTCGTCCTTCGTGTACCCCATCGCCGCGACCTGTTCCGGTCGGTAGCCTGACAGGAGCCAGTGCAGGATTCCGTCCGCGCGCTCGTAGGTGATCCCGAAGTCGGTCTCGTCGGTCTGCCCCTGCACCAGGTCGGCGCTCGCCGGCTTGTCCACGATGACAGCCGGCACTCCCACATGGCGGGCCAGCGCCCAGACCTGCGTCTTGAAGAGGTCGCCGATCGGGTTGACCGGAGGCGAGTCGTCCGCGTGCCAGGTGAAGTAGCCGAACAGCCGCTCGGTCTTGTTGCCGGTGCCGATCGGCAGCGCCCGGAGCCGGGCCGACAGGTCGAACAGCGTGATCATGCGCATTCGCGCCATGATGTTGCCCAGCGCGGCTGGCGTGGGCGGCTCACCGATGGCCCCCGCGATGCCGTCCACGCCGGCGGAAATGTCCACCGTGCGAGTCGGCAGGCCGAGCGCGTCGATCACCAGCTGCGCGTGGGCGAGGCTGTCCGGGCTGGAGGTCCGGTACGGCATCCGCACCGCGGTCACGTTCCTGGCGCCCAGTGCCTCGGCGGCCAGGTAGGCCACGAGCGCACTGTCCACACCGCCCGACAGGCCCAGCACCACGCCGTCGAAGCCCCGCCGGCGCTGCACCTCGTCGCGGATGAACTCCACGAGCCATCGGCGCGCCAACTCCGCGTTGATGGTCAGCGGGTCGGCGGCTGGCGGCGGGACGACCATCCCCGGCCTGGCCCTGCCTGCGGCACGCCCCTCCCAGGTCGCGCTCGCGGCCGCCGCGGCTCCCGGCGCGCGCCCCAGCTCCGCGAGCAGGCGAGGCAGCCGGTTCCGCAGGTCGGAAAGCAGCGGCTGGTCCGCGCGCACCCGGGTGATCTCCTCGAAGTCGAGGTCCACGCGGGTGATGCCCGACTCGAAGAGCGGGCCGCGCGCCAGGATCCTTCCCGAGGGCCCCGCCACCACCGACCCGCCGGCGAATGCCTTCCCTCCCTCGAAGCCGACCAGCTGCGCCACCGCCACGTACATCCCGTGCTCGGAAGCCGAGTCGGCGGCCAGGCGCTCCCATCGCTCCAGGTTGGCGGGGGCTTCCGGGCTGTCCAACCCTCGCGCCGGCGTGGCGCTCACCACGAGGAGCAGCTGCGCGCCATCGAGCGCCGCCAGCGTCGGCATGAGCGAATGCCAGGCGTCCTCGCAGACCAGCATCGCGGCCCGCCCCCACGCCGTGTCGAACGCGCGGACCTCCGCGCCCGCCTCCACGAATCGCTCCTCGTCGAAGACGCCATAAGTGGGAAGGAAGACTTTCCTGTGGACGTGCCGGATGAGTGGCACGCCGGCGCCGAGGCTCAGGTAGAGGCAGCTGTTGTAGTGGCAGTTCCGCCAGAGTTCGTAGAACCCGATCGCGAGGTCCACCGGCGGCGCGCCGGAGGCACGGTGCGCTTTGGCGATGTCCTCGGCGATCTGTTCGGCGGTCCGCGCCTGCTCGCGCACCCCGCCCTCGAGGAAATACCCGCTGAGCGCAGTCTCGGGGAGGAGGAGCAGGTCGGGAGGTTCGCTCAGCGCGCCGGCCTCGCGAAAGCACGCCTCGAGTTGTGCGAGATTCTCCGCGTACGCGCCCTTGCGGGGCCGGAATTGCACTATCGCGAGGCGAAGCATGCGGGTAATCTAATGGAATGATCTTCTGGGTCGCATTGGGCAGCGCGCTCGGCGGGGCGGCGCGATATTCGCTCGGGGGCCTCATCCAGCGGCTGGCACCCGGCGAGTTCCCCCTCGGCACGCTCACTATCAACGTGCTCGGATCCCTGGTGCTCGGGTTCATCGTGCGGTACGCCATGGAGACGCCTGCCGTCGGCAGCGAGGCCCGGGCCTTCCTGACCGTCGGCCTCTGCGGCGGATTCACCACCTTCTCCACGTTCAGCTACGAGAGTGCCGTGCTCCTGGAGCGTGGCGAGTGGTCGCGCCTGGCGCTCTATGTCGGCCTGAGCCTGCTGCTCACCATCGCCGGGGTCGTGGCCGGCGGTGCGGTTGCAGGGCAGGCGCTCACCCTCAGGCGCTCGATCTAGGAGGCGCGGCATGCACGGCCTGGCCGGGGAAGGCACCCTGATGCGGATCCACATCGGCGAGCGGGACAAGCACGACGGCAAGCCGCTGCACGCCGCCATCGTCGAGCTGCTCCGGTCCAGGGGGCTGGCCGGCGCCACCGTCACGCGTGCCATCATGGGGTACGGCGCCACGGCCCGCCTTCACACGGACTCCGTCCTCCGGCTGTCGCTCGACCTGCCCATCGTGGTGGAGTGCGTGGACACGGAAGAGAAGATCCAGGCCGTGTTGCCCGATATCGACGCGATGATGGGCGGCGGGCTCATCACGCTGGAGCGCGTGCGCATCATCGCCTATCGGGGAGATCCCCAGTGAGCCCCGACGATCCGCTGCTCGCCGCCGTGTCCGGCATCGCCAACGCCTGCTGTCCGCTGCCCGGGCTCGTGACCGGCGGCCAGCCCAACGACGCGCAGTTCCGCGCCGCCCGCGCCGCCGGCGCGGTGACGGTCCTGGATATCCGCGACTCGATGGAACCGCGTCCGTTCGACGAGCCGGCCCTCGCGGCGTCCCTCGGGCTCAGGTACGTGAACATTTCGGTCACCGGCCACTCGCTCGACGACGCGACGCTGGAAAAGATCCTGGCGGTGCTGCGCGACGAGTCCGCCGCGCCGGTGTTCTTCCACTGTGGGAGCGGGAACCGGGTGGGCGGGGCGCTGATTCCCTATTTCATGCTGGACAAGGGGATGGCAGAGGACGACGCCGTGGCGCTGGCCATGCGGATCGGGCTTCGCGGAGCGGATCTGCTGCAGTGGGGGCTGGACTACACCCGGCGACACGCCGGGTAGTCGAACTCAGGGCAGTTCGGCTCCGGGCTTTCCGCCCCCGGCTGACCCTCTGCTCCCGCCACCGCCCGATGTGGAGCGGGAATAGTCGCCGGCGGCGTGGGCAGTGCTCGGCGCTGAGCCGCCGAAGTTGCCGGACCCCCCGTAGGCAGGGCCGGCAGAACTGGAGGTCCGTGCTCCTGCTCCTGCGGAACTCCGAGAGCCACCCACGCTCGCAGCCTCCGCGAGTTCCGCTCCTCTCCGCAGCCCGTAACTCGTCTCGGCGAATTCCCGGTTCTGCTGTTGCTGGACCACGTAGGCGTAGAAGTCGCCCCACGTATAGAAACCGTTCAGGCCGTACGTCCAGCGCCAGGTGCACTCGCCACCATAACAGAAGAGTTCGGCCAACCGTTCAGCGCCCGAGGGCGCCAGAACCGGATCACCCAGCCGGACCGTTGCCGCCGCGGTGAGGAGCAGGTCGCTGCTGCTATGCACGGGAACATGCCGGCACAGGCCGCCCCAGTAACCGGGACCAAGGCAACCTCGCTCATCCACCCACAGCAGAGACTGGCGGAGCTGGGTCGCGTGAGGCTTCGCGGCAACGGAAGCCACCGCGAGAATCGGATGCGCAGGGCCGAGGAACAGCTCCCAGACCGATTGATATGTGTCCGGGTAAGCCGCTCTAGCGGGCGCGGGCGGGGGGGGCTCGTCGTGGGCCACTGGAGTCGATCCAGACGGCCCTTGCAAGAGTACCCAGGCGAGGAGGAGTGGAGCGGTCATGCGAGCCTCCGGAGCTGCCTCCAACGTACGGTGCGGTCCGGTGGCACACAAGAGCCGAAAGAAGCGGGCCCCGGCGCTCTTGCCCCGGGGCCCCGCTTGCCTACGCTCGCCTCGGTGTAAGCGGCGCCTCTTACTGTCGGTCACCCCGCTTGGCTGGCGCGGAGGACTTGGTCGTGGCCCCTCCCGTGGAGCTCCGCGGAGCGGGGGTGTACATCCCGCCACTGAAATTCGACGACGCCCCGGCGGGGCGCGGTTGCGCCTGTGTGCCGCCCGACCCGGCCTGCGCTGTGCTTGCAGCCGAGGGCTGAGCCGTCGCAGGCTGCGTCCGCTGCGCCTCGAGGCGTCGACTCTCGTTGGCGCGCACGGCAGCCCGGACGCGGATTTCCATTTCCTTCGCGATATCCTGCTGCACCTGCCAGAGCAGATAGTCCTCGCGCGCACCCCCGATGATCGTGCCGTTACGGAGCGCCCTGAGGGAACAGTATTCGACGCCGGCGATGTACGTGTAGTACACGCAAGGCGCTGGTGCTACCGCAATGGGGCCGCCGGACGCGGGACCAGCCGGGGCCAGTTCGGACCGGACCTGAATTCCCCTGGCAAGCACAGGCACGGGGGTCTTCGGCAGCGCAAGAGCACTATCGTCAACCTGAGCCGTGGACGTCGGTCCCTGGATCAGCACGAGCGCGAGGAGGAGTGGAGCTGTCATGCGGAGCCTCCGAGGTTGATGCCAAGGTAGGGTCTGGTCCCGGTGCGCACAACAGGCAAAAGCCAGAGGGCCCCGGAGCGCTCGCCCCGGGGCCCCCCGCCCCTACCGTCCCCGCCGCCCGCCACCACCGCCACCGCCACCAGACGGTGCGGCACTGCCCCGACCGCCGCCGCCCCCTCCACCACCACTACTGGGCCGGGCTCCGCCGCCGCCACTCGGACGACTGCCCCCAGCGCTGCCTCCGCCGCTCCGCACCGCCGGCGACCCGCCCGAGGATCGACCCTGCGGCTGGGCGCTTGGCTGGCCGCCGGAACCGGAGCGACGGGATGGGCTTGCGCCGCCGCTTCGAGACCCAGTCGCCCCTCCCGGACTGGGGTTGGCAGTCCGTCCGCTACCAGGGGCGGAGGGTGAGATTCTCGGCCGGTCTCCAACCGAGGGCCGCGGCGAGCCGTCCGAACTCCAGCCCCGGGCACGCGCCGCCCCTCCCCCGTTGCTGGGCTCGGAGCGGGTGCGGGTCGATGGAGCCGCCTGCCCCGAGGGCGCGCGCCTGGCCCCGCCAGGGTTGGCTCCCGTGGCCGCCCCACCAGTGGCACCAGTCGTCGGGCGGCGGGCAGCGCCGCCGGCCGATGCGCCGGTCCGGCCAGACTCGGCATTCGGCGCGGGGCGGGCGGCCGGCCGGCGGCCGGCCTCGGCACGGCCCGTGACAGTTGCGGCGTCGGTCCGGAGCCTGTCCGTGCCCGTCAGGCCGTAGCTCGGCCGGTCACGATAGGTGCTCTGAAAGACGGAAGACTGGGGCGCGAAATTGTCTCCCCGCGGCCGGTACGGATTTCCGGGAGAAGTGATGGTGCCGCCAGGCTTGAAGGTGTACGGGCGGTACCCTGTTCCCGCATAGCCATACCCTGGGTAACCGGGATGGTAGCCAGGATAGCCATACCCAGGATAGCCGTAGCCAGGGTAGCCATACCCGGGATAGCCCCAACCGTAGGCCGGGTACCCCCAGCCGTAGGCCGGATAGCCCCAACCATAGGCGGGATAGCCCCAGCCGTACGCCGGGTAGCCCCAGCCGTATCCATACCAGGGGTCGTAGCAGCATCCAAAACCGAACCCGATGCCGATGCTCCAGCCCCCGGTGTAGTAGGTCGGCCAGGGCCAGCCAGAGACACCGATGTAGGTGGTGGGCGCCTCGGAGACGAAATCGGCGAGTGAATAGACGATGTACCGATCCACGGCGTAGTCGAAGCCCTGGTCGGTGAAGCGCAGGACGAAGTCCGTGAGCTGGCTCTCGGGATCCTCGCTGGCATTGTACTGGTCGAAAACGGTGTAATCCCAGTGATCGGCGCGCACGAATTCAGCAAAGCGGAACTGGGACTTCGACCAAGCGGCGTAGACCATTCCGCCACCGCCGGCCTGATCGAGATAGAACGCACCCCGGTCGTCACGGCCGACGATCTTGTAGGTCTTTCCTCCGCGAATGAAGTTGTCGTCGCCTGGATCGAGTGGGAAAAGGACGCGGATGCGTCCGTCCTGGTCGGCCCGGAGGAGGAGAACGTACCCGTCAGCGGCGGCCCGGAACTGCACCTGCGCGTACTCGCCGCGGCTGTACTGGCCGCCGTCGCTGAGCGAAACCGTGATCGGGGGAGGCGGCCCGTCAACAAGGGACGCCGCAACCGCAATTGACGCGAACAGGGTGGTGAGCATGTGCCCTCCTGGCAGTACCGGCCGGGCTCTCGGTGAGTCCGTCTGCGATCCCTATCGCCAACAGCGAGGGTCGTGCCAAGATTAAACACGTTGTATTGCAACAACTTAAGAATGGAGCGAAGCTCGCCTCCGTCCGGGCGAGTGGACGGATCTCAGCCCTCCCGTCCCCCCGCCCACCGGTGCCAGTACATCCGGAGTTCAGTGATCTTGCCGTCGGCCGTTTCGCAGAACATCGCCCCTCGCGCCTCGACCCACTCCCCGGTACGCCTGCGCCGGAAGGTGACCTTGTATTCGGCGGAGAACCAAGGGCCCACGCTGAAGATCTCGCCGCTGGTGAAGGTGACCTCGGCCTGGTGCACCGGAACATCCCGCCAGTAGTTCAGGATGGCTTCCCGGCCCTTCCGCGGGTGGGCGAACGGGGTCTCGATGAAGACCGCGTCGTCGCTGAAGACCGACATCAGCAGCGGCACGTCGCCCTTGGCCCAGCCCTTGCCAAAGGTGTCGACAAGAATGCGGCCCAGCCCGGCGGTATCGGTCGCGGCGCTTGCCGCCGGCGTCACGGGGTCCGACATTGGGGTCATCTCCATGCGTTCGAATCTATCACTCATGAGCGGGGGCTGCACCCTCGTGGCGCTCGCGCTGGGCCTCGGCGTGGCGCCAGCCGCCGCACAAGGGCGCTGCCCCGAGGGAACCGCCGCCCTCCTCGATGCGGGATGGCGCGCATACCGGGCGGACTCACTCGACGCGGCAGCGGCGCGGTTCGACCCCCTGGCCCGCTGCGGATCGAACGGCGGCGTGATCGGTCTCGGTTTCGTGGAACTCCGCCGCGGTCGACTGACCACTGCGGACTCCCTATTCGCCACCGCGCTGGCCCGCGACTCGTCGCTCGTCGACGCGTGGGAGGGGGCGGCGAGGACGGCCTGGCGGCGCGGCGACGCCGCCGCGACCGAGCGTGCCGCGCGGCGTGCGCTCGCGCTGGCGCCGGGACGGGCAGACCTGAGCGCTCTCCTCACCGACGCCGCACCCGACTCGGACCGTCCCCCGCTGGCGCCGCGGCAGAGACCGGACACCCTCACGCTCGTGTCCCGGACCGTCGGGACGGGGTTCGAGGTGCGGGACGCGATGGGGCGCTGGGTCCCCTTCTACATGCAGGGGGTGAACCTCGGTGTGGCGCTTCCGGGCAAGTTCCCCTCCGAGTTTCCGAAGGACTCCGCGACCTACGCGGGCTGGCTCGACACGCTGTCCGCCATGAACGCCAACGTGGTCCGGACATACACGATCCTTCCCCCCTCCTTTTACCGGGCTCTCCGTGCGTGGAACCTGACGCACCCGCGGCAGCCGCTCTGGCTCGTGCAGGGGGTCTGGACCGAGTTGCCTCCCGATCATGACTTCGACGATCCGGCCTGGAAGGGCGCCTTCCGGTCGGAAATGCGGCGCGTGGTGGACCTGATCCACGGTTCGGTGGAGTTGCCATCCCGCCCGGGCCACGCCTCGGGCCGGTACGATGCGGACGTGTCGCGGTGGACGGCGGCGTACATCATCGGCCGTGAGTGGGAACCGTTTGCGGTCAAGGCCTACGACTCGCTGCATCCCGGCGACATCCGGTATGCGGGCCGCTACCTGGCCGCCGATGCGGCACCCGCCATGGATGCCTGGATGGCGGAGCAATGCGATTACCTGCTCGCCTACGAGGCAGACCGCTGGAACGCGCTGCGCCCCATTGCTTACACGAACTGGCCGACGCTCGACCCGCTGTATCACCCGACGGAATCGAATACGGCGGAGGAACGGGCGTGGCGCCGACGGAGCGGACGCCCGATCGCGGGCCAGAAGCTCGAGTACGAGAACGACGCGATCGGGCTCGACGCCAACCTGGTGCGTCCGACCGCGAAGAACCCGGCGGGGTGGTTCGCGAGCTATCACGCCTACCCGTACTACCCGGACTTCCTCCTGTACGACCCGGGTTACCGGCAGGCGCGCTCGAGCGAGGGCCCATCGAACTACTTCGGCTACCTGAGCGACCTCCGCCGTCACCACGCCGGCATTCCGTTCGTCATCTCGGAATACGGCGTCCCTTCGAGCCGGGGGAACGCCCACCGGCAGCCCCAGCGATGGGACCACGGCGGTCACGACGAGGTCGCGATGGCCGCCATCGACGCGCGCCTTACCAGGGAAATCCGCGAGAGCGGCGCCGCGGGTGCCATCATCTTCGCCTGGATGGATGAGTGGTTCAAGAAGAACTGGATCGTCATTGATTTCGAGCAGCCGGCCGAGCGAAACCGGCTCTGGCTGAACGCGATGGACGCCGAGCAGAACTACGGCATCCTCGGGCAGTATCCCGGTGAGCGCGGAACCAGCCCGACGCTCGGAGGCGACCCAGCGCGCTGGCGGGCGCTCGAGCCCGTGCAGTCCGGCGGCGGGCGGGTGAAGTCCTTCCGCGCCGGCAGCGACGAGGGGTACCTCTACCTGGCGATCGAGCTGCCCGAAGGCCCGATC
This sequence comes from uncultured Gemmatimonadaceae bacterium, assembly GCA_964446395.1. GTDB lineage: Bacteria > Gemmatimonadota > Gemmatimonadetes > Gemmatimonadales > GWC2-71-9 > SPDF01. The sequence continues at coordinate 31,303 of CAYUOK010000002.1, forward strand.
GACTGGGACTCGCTCGGGATCCTGGTGGCGATCGACACCTACCGGCCCGGAGCGGGGCAGCTGACCCTTCCCGGCGCGATGCTGCGGAGCGAAATCGGCTTCGAGTTCCTGCTGGAGCTCCGGGGCCCCGCGGACGCCACGCTCCGCATCCTGCCCGCTTACAACCCGTATGCGGGGGAAGCCGTCATCCTGCAGGGCGACGACTTCGGCCGGTTCTACCGGCGACCCGCGACGATCGGCACGGAAACCGACGGGCGGTTCGACCCGATGTTCGTCATCACGAACCGGGCGCGGTTCGGGCGCGACGGGACTTTCTATCCCGCGCAGGGTTACGACAGGGGTGTGCTCTGGTTCGGGACATCCGCTGAGAGTTCCCTCGCCGACTGGTATGCCGATCCGGCTGCCGGCCTGCTCGAGATCCGGCTTCCGTGGGGACTCCTGAACGTGACCGACCCCTCGAGCCGGACGGTCCTTTTTGATCGCGGCGACCAGCTGGAAGGTGAATTCGGCACCGCGGTGACCGACGGGTTCCGGATGGGGGTGGTCGTCTACGACAAGTCCAACCCGCAAGCCCCGGTCGCCTCACTTCCCGCTGCGGTGGACGGCCGATGGCGGTCGGCAGATTTCACCACGTGGACCTGGGCCCCCTGGGAGGCCCCGACGTCGCACGGGCGGCTCAAGCCGGTGTACGATTCACTGCAGGCGACATGGAAGCCACGGTGACGATGATCGGTCCCTCCCCATTGCGGCCGGAGCTGACGTGAACAGCACCTCCAAGCGGCTCCTCGTGGCCGCGGCATTCCTGCTGGTTCCGGCCGCCGCCTCGGCACAGGTCGCGGAGGCCGATGCCGCCTGGAACCAGGGGCGCTACGGCGCGGCTCGCGAGGCGTACCTTCGCGCGTTGACGCAGGACCCTGCGTCCGTCCGGGCGAGCTACCGGCTCGGCGTCCTCGCCGCTTGGGACGGCAACCTCGACTCCGCGCTGACCTATCTCGCACAGGCACGCGCCGCGGATCCCGACGATCCTGACGTGCGCGCCATGCAGGCGCAGGTGCTCAGCTGGGCCGGGCGCTACCCTGAGGCGATCGCCAAGTGGGACAGTCTCATCGCGCTGTACCCGGACCGGCTCGACGGGCTGGCCGGGAAAGCTCGCACCCTTTCTTGGGACGGTCAGGAGCGGGAGGCGGACTCACTCTATCGAGTAGTGCTCGAGCGCGACCCGACGAACGGCGACGCGCTGGTCGGCGCGGCGCAACTCGCGTACTGGGACGGCAGGACGAAGGAGGCGATCGAAGGGTACGAGCGCGCCCTCTCCTACCGCCCGGGCGACGTTGCCGCACGCTCGGGCCTGGCCCAGGTCTACCTGGCGACCGGCCGGCAGCTCGATGCCCAGGCCGAGGCGGACAGCGCCGTCGCGATCGCCCCGGGCAATCGTGAGGCGGTGCGGGCCCAGACCAGCATCGGACGAACGGTGCAGTCCTCCGCCGACCTGACGCTTGGTTGGAGCGACGACTCCGATGACAACGTGATGTGGTGGCAGGTCATTTCCGCCACGACGCCGCTCTCGAACCGGGTGCGTGGCTTCGGGTCGGTGGGTGCGTTCGAGGGAAGCAGCACGCCTGCAGTCACCGCCGCGCGCGGCGCCGCCGAGTGGGGCGCCACCTACACGCAGGATCGCTGGCAGCTGACCGGAGCCTTCGGGGTACAGGGGCTCTGGCCCGAGGCGGGTATGACGAGGAGCGTCCTGACCGGGCGGCTGGGCGCGAACTACCGCATCCAGCCGGATGTCGCCGTCGGGGTGAGCTACGCGCACTTCCCCTTCGCGGAGACCGCCTACCTGATCGGCTCGGGCATCGACATCGATGCCGCGGACGCCACCGTGGACGCCACCCTGGGTTCCGGCCTTTCCCTCAGCGCCGGCGGCGGCGCGGGCTGGTACAGCGACGGCAACCAGCGAGGCTCGGCGGTGCTGGCCGTGACGAAGCAACTCCCACGGCATTTCTTCGCCGGCGGGCTCGCCAGGATGGTGTGGTATGAGGAAACGGAGGCGGGGTACTTCTCGCCTGACCGCTTCACGGTGGTGGAAGCGCGCGGAGGGTATGCGCGCGTCGGGCAGGACTGGGAGACGCGCCTGAGCGCCGGCGCGGGCGTGCAGCAGATCACCAGCAGCGGCACCTGGGAGTTCGAGGGCCACATCGAGGGTCGCGCGGCCTGGTGGTTCTCCAGGTGGAACCGGATCGAAGCCTTCGCGGGGGTCAGCAACAGCGCGTACCTCTCGGCGACGGGCGCGTACCGGTGGGGCACGGCGGGGCTGGTCTTCCGCCTCGGGCTTTGAGCTCCGCCGACTCCGCTACTCCGGGCCCGCCGAACCGAGCGGGTGCTCGAAGCTCAGGTAAAGAAGGACCGCATCGGCCTCCTCGCGCCGGGCCAGCGCAATCGGGAAGGAGAAGCCTGGCACGATCTGCAGGGCGCCAGCGTTGATCGCAAATCGTGCCCCGGGGTTGACGATGTAGACCGGCGGCGTCCCCTCCTGGCCCACCCAGATCCCCTCGACGAGCAGGTTGACGGTGGGTGTCGCCAGCCAGACGACGCTCGCCCCCGCGCTCGCGATCGGCTTGAAGGGCCCAAGCGTGACACCGAGGTTCCAGTGCGTCACAATCGATGAGGTGAGCACGGCGGTCATCGGCAGCGCGGCCTGGGCACCGAGGCCTGCCGGGCTGCCACCGGGACCGTCCTCCGCCTGGAGCCAGAGCGCCGACAGCCGCGGCGCCACGAGAAGGCGGGACTCAGGCCCGCCCACGAGTTGCCGCCGGTAGCCGAGTTCGACGTCCCCGAACCGAGTGCCCCCACTCGCATCGAGGGCCGCCAGGCTCAGACTCAGTTGATCGCGCATCCCGCCCAGCGGCCATTCCTCGTCGACGCCCGCCGCCCACCCGCCCTTGCGTCCCATGGCGAACGTGCCGACGTGCTGCACAACCCCACCATCCTGGTTGTAGGCCTCCTCGACGAGAAAACTGTTGTCGCGGATGGGCGCCGCCGCCTGGCCCTGCAGGGCATGGGGGGCAGCCAGGCAGAGCGCCACACCTGCCCCAGCCACGAGGCTCAGAGCCATCCGCGGAACGTCTCGACCAGGAGCCAGGCGTTGAGCGAGCCGATGAGGGCGGCCACGAACCAGGCCAGCACCTTCACCCACCGTGGATTCACGAACGCCCCCATCTTGGCCTTGTCGCTCGTGAACATCACGAGCGGCACCACCGCGAACGACAGCTGCATGCTCAGGATCACCTGGCTCAGGATGAGCAGCTGGCCGGTGCCACGCTCGCCGGCGACCGCCGTCACGATGACCGCGGGGATGATGGCGATGAGCCGGGTGATGAGGCGCCGGAGCCACGCCGGCAGCCGGATGTTCAGGAATCCCTCCATCACGATCTGGCCCGCGAGCGTCCCGGTGATGGTCGAGTTCTGCCCTGAGGCCAGCAGCGCAATCGCGAACAGCACGCTCGCCATGGTGGTGCCCAGCAGGGGAGTCAGGAGCTGGTGGGCGTCGCCGATGTCAGCCACGCCCTGGTTCCCGGTCGTGTGGAAGGTGGCCGCCGCGAGAATCAGGATGGCGGCGTTGATGAAGAAGGCGAAGAAGAGCGCAAGCGTGGAATCGATGGTGGCGTACTTGATGGCCTCCCGCTTCCCCGCGTCGGACCGCCCGAAATCCCTGGTCTGCACGATGGAGCTGTGCAGGTAGAGGTTGTGCGGCATGACGGTAGCGCCGAGGATCCCGATGGCGATGTACAGCTTCGCAGGATCGAACACGATGTCCGGCGTGGGCACAAGGCCGCGCACCACCTCCCCGATCACCGGCTGCGCCAGCAACAACTCGATACCGAAGCAGACGCCGATCGTGGCGACGAGGGCGATCACGAACGCCTCGAGCCAGCGGAAGCCGCGGTGCTGGAGCAACAGGATCAGCAGAACGTCCACGGCGGTGATACACACGCCCCAGAGGAGCGGGATCCCGAAGAGCAGGTTCAGCGCGATGGCCGAGCCGATGACCTCGGCGAGATCGCAGGCGGCGATCGCGATTTCGCAGAGTACCCACAGCATCAGGTTGACCGGCCGGGAGAAGTGATCGCGGCAGGCCTGGGCGAGGTCTCGCCCGGTCGCGATTCCCAGCCGGAGGGCCAGCGCCTGGAGGAGAATGGCCATGAGGTTGGACAGCAGGATCACACTGAGCAGGGCGTAACCGAACCGCGACCCGCCGGCGAGGTCGGTGGCCCAGTTTCCGGGGTCCATGTACCCGACGGCGACGAGATACCCGGGGCCGGCGAAGGCCAGCATCTTCCGCCACCACGGCGCGCCGGCCGGGATCGACACGCTGCGAAACGACTCGGGGAGGCTGGGCGAGACGCGGGCAAGCCGCCACCCGGCCGTCATCTCCTCGATCGGGGGGCCGCTGGCGCTCATCGGGCCTCCGCGCGGGCGCACAGAAGCACGCCGGCCAGCTCGGCCCCAAGCAGCTGTTCACGACCAGAAGCGCTCACCCGGATCGGCCCACCGAAGGGCTGGCGGTCCAGCACGACGACGGCCGCACCCGGCACCAGCCCGTGGTCGGCAAAGAACCTGAGCCGGTCCGCCTGTCCTGTTTCCACACGCCGCACCTCGACCCGCTCGCCGACCGGGACTTCCGACAGCGGGGTGTACACCAGTTCGACCATCGTGCCGTCGGGAGCGGGGATCGGGTCGCCGTGGGGATCCACGCTCGGATTGCCAAGCGCCGTCGCCATCCGCTCGATCAGTGCGTCCGACACGGCATGCTCGAGCCGCTCCGCCTCTTCGTGGACCGCATCCCAGGTATAGCCGAGGAAGGCCACGAGGTACGACTCGAGGACCCGGTGGCGCCGGACCATCCGGAGCGCGGCCCGACGTCCCCCCGGGGTCAACTCGACACCCTTGTAGGGCACGTGCTCCAGCAAACCCTGCTCGGAAAGGCGCTTGACCATCCCCGTGACGGAGGCCGGCGCGAGGTCGAGGAGGTGGGCGATCTCGGTTGTGCCTGCGGGGGCGCCCCCGAGGGAGAGATGGTAAATCGCCTTGAGATAGTCCTCGACGGACCGGGTCAGCGTTGCTGGGATCGGTGGTCGCGACATGAAGGCACCAGAATTAGGGTTGCCTAAACCTATTTTACTGTGTCCCTAAAAGCAAATCCCCCGAGGATCATCGGGGGATTTCCTTGGAATTCGGCTGGTTTGACCTGAGTCAGTCGGCGGCGAGCAACTCCACCAGGGGGGCGAGGATCCGCTCCGTCATCCCCCAGACCGGAATAGGGCTGACATGATAGGCGGGGAACTCCCGGACGGTTCCGCGCAGCGCAATCAAGTGAGGGCGGTAGGACTCGGGATGCACCAGCGAGACCCACTCGACCCAGAGGTGCTCCGCGACCTCGCTGTTGGGCGTGACGACCGGCCGGCGAGACAGCACGAAGAGGAACGGCCGCACCATCAGGGGTGGCAGGTGAGGGGACCGGGGCGCGACGTCGTCGAGCGGCCCGACCAGCTCCTCGCGCCGCAGCGAGATGCCGACCTCTTCGCGTGTTTCGCGAATCGCGGTCTCAAGCAGGTCTGCGTCTTCCGGACTGCTCCGCCCCCCGGGGAGTCCCATCTGCCCGGACCAGGGGTCCCCCGGACGCTCGGCGCGCCTGATGAGCAGGAGGGCATCGGGATCCGGCACGACCACCAGCGCCACCGCCGCCCGCGCGAGGAGCGGGTCCTCGACCGTGGTCGGCGCCCGGCCGGCGAGCCGGCTGACCAGCCGTGCCTGGAATGAGGTCAACCGGGGTCGGGCCATCGCCTACCTGGTCATGGTGCGGTGTTCAACTGCGGCGACGAATCGGGATTGCCCCCGTCGAAGACGACCTTCCAGCTCCCGTCGGCCTGCTTCCGCCAGATCGTGACGTACTTGCCCGTCGTGACCTGGCCCTTCCCCGCCTCGTTGTAGTGCGTGCTCTGCCAGGTTCCCAGGGTGTAGCCGAGGTCGCCGGCGGCGCTCGCGAACGCCATCGTCGGCTGCCATGTCAGGCGGAAGGTGGAATCGGCGAAGGCGGGGGCCATGGCCGCGCGGATGGCTGGGATTCCGGGCGTGAACGGCACGTCGGGTTCCATCTGGATCCCGGTGCTGTCGTACGCGGCGAGCCAGCCCTCGAGTCCCTTCTCCGCAGTGGCTGCGGCGAAGGCCTGGTCCGCCGCCATGAGCGATGCCCGGACGGCCTCGGGATCAGGGGGTGGTGGCGGCTCGGCCGGCGAGCAGGCGGCCAACGCGAGCGCGGCAAGAGAGTATCGCAGGATTCGCATGGGGCCTCTTGGTCGAAATCGGATGGTCGGGGACGAATTCGGTACGTGCCGGCACTGCTCGCGGATTCACGCCCTAGCGAAGATGGCGCCCGAACCATCCGACGGAGGCGTCGGTCACCGCCTCGAATGCCGGCGTGGGACCCTGCCACGGATGGACGGCCTCGAAGGTGTGGCCGGCACCCGGCACCACCATGAGCTCCGCGCTGCCTCCGCCGGCGGCGTGCAGTACCCTGGCTTCGGCGACGGGGACGGTGACGTCGGACTCGCCGTGGATGATGAGCCAGGGCACTTCGAGGCGGCCCGCCGCGGCGCGAATGTCGAGCAGCGTCGAGCCGTGTCGGACGACGTCGTCGAGCACGTCGGTCAGGAGCGTCAGCACCTGGCCGGTGCGGGAATTCAGGATGTCGAGCTGGCCCCGCGCACGCCACGCCACGACCTCCTCCGGCGAGTGGCGGTGCACATTGCTGATGGCCGCCCAGGTCACCAGCGCCCGGATGCGCGGTTCCGCCGCGGCGGCCAGCACACCCAGCCCCCCGCCGCGGGAATGTCCCAGGAACCCGATCGAGGTGGGCGGCTGGAACTGAAGCGCGCCGCTCGCTACCGCATCCACGACGCGCCCGATGTCGCCGAGGTCCCCGCTGAAGGTGGCTCGCGCGAATCGCTCCGGAAAGGCGAAATCTCCCGCATCATCGACGCCGCTGCCGCTGAGGTTGAAGCTGACGGCGGTGAAGCCCGCCCTGGCCAGGCGCTCCGCCAATGGAGGAAACATCCCCCAATCCTTGAATCCCTTGAACCCGTGCAGGACCAGCACGGCGGGCCGGGGCCGAGCACGGTCTCCGGTGCGGACATCCACGAGGATGTCCCCCAGGTAGCCCGGCAGGCGGTGCCGCGAGAGGCTTGGCGTCGCCACCGGCTACCGCACCGCCCCGTCGAGGATTTCGAGCTCGCCAGCGGTGGCATCGAGGCGGGCGTTGACGCCGAGCGGAAGTGTCCACTGGTCGTCCACGTGGCCGGTCGGGAAGCCGTAGGCCACGGGGACCTTGAGCGGGGCCAGGTAGGTGGCGAGCACCTCGTCGAACCCGAGCGCACCATCGTCGGTGCCGCGCTTCAGTTCGGTGAACTGTCCGACGATGACACCGGCCACCTTCTGCAGCGCCCCGACGGACCGCAGCTGCGCCAGCATCCGGTCCACCGAGTAGAGGTCCTCGCCGACATCCTCGATGAAGAGCAGGGTCCCGCTCAGGTCAGGGAAGTACCTGGTGCCGATGAGACACTGCAGGAGCGTCAGGTTCCCGCCAACCAGCGGCCCGGTGGCCTGCCCCGGCACCAGCGTGACGATCCGGCCGCTCGTCGGCACCAGCACGTCGGCTGGCGGGGCCACGCGGCCGAGCCGGCCGGCGGGGTTGACGGTGGTGAGGACCCGGTCGAAGTGCCAGCGGCTGAACGGGGTGAGCGGCGCGCGCGCCATCGGGGCATGGAAGGTCACGAGCCCCGCCGCGACCTGCGCGGCGTTGAGCAGCGCGGTGATGTCGGAGAAGCCGATGATGGCCTTGGGGCGCTTCCGGAGCGGCGCGAAGTCGACCTGGTCGAGGATGCGCGTCATGCCGTAGCCCCCGCGGAGGCACCAGACGGCGTCGATGCGCGGATCGGCGATGGCGGCGTTCAGGTCGCTGAGCCGCTGCTCGTCAGTGCCGGCCAGGTATCCGTAGTGGCGGTAGGCGTTGGGGCCGAGCACGGGCTCGAAACCGAGCGCCCGGCAGAGTTCCTCCCCGCGGAGGAGGTCGTCGTGTTCGAGCAACGGCCCCGCGGGGGCGAGGAGGGCTACGCGGCTTCCCGCGCCGAGGACAGGCGGCCGGACGAAATTCTTTGACCCCATTCGGACTCCCGTACTAGATTGAAGGCGACACTTCCAGGAGAAACGCACTGCGCGCTTCCCATCCGGCTCTCCAGGCCGCCAGCCGCGTGATCTTCGACCTGCGCGACGAGATGGTCACCCAATGGGCTGACTGGCTGGGCGACCGCATGCAGACCTCCTCCACAATACCCCGCCCAATCATCGAGCGGGAGTTGCGGCTGATCGTCGAACTGCTCGGCGAGATGGTCGGGCCCGTCCGGCGTGAGACCAAGCCGGTCTGGTACCACGCCTGCGAGCATTACGGCCGGCTCGCCGCGACGCGAGGCCTGGCGGCCGGCGAGGTCGTGGACGAAATGCAGTTCCTGCGCGAGCTCCTGATCCGAAACCTCGCCCCGATCCTGGCCGCGATGCGGCCCCGGCGGGCCATGGCGATCATGCTGGAACTGAATCGGGTCCTCGACAAGGGGATCGGCGTGGCGGTTGTGGGGTACACGGACGCACTGGTGGCCACCATCTTCGCCCAGAACGGGGTGCCCAGCCCGGGCACCGCGGTGGACGCGGAGGAAGTCGGCCGTCAGCTCGAGCAGCTCGAAGGCGAGCTCGCGGCCGTCACCCGAAACCGGTAGGTCCCGTGGTCTCCGTGCCTCCGTACCTGGCTGCCCTGCCCTGGGCAGTGCCCTTCCTCGCCTTCATCCGCCTCGCCCGCCATCGCCCCGACCTGGCGCGCGCCCCGCTCGCCGGCGGCCGGCTGGTTTCGGTCATCGTCCCCGCGCGAAACGAGGAGGACAATCTCCCCACCCTGCTTGATTCGCTGCTGCGGACACGATACGACAAGGTGGAGATCCTCGTCGTGGACGACCGCTCGACCGACGGGACCGCCGCCGTCGCGCGAGGCTACGCCGACCGGGATCCGCGGGTTCGGCTCATCGAGGGAACCCAGCTGCCGGCCGGGTGGTTCGGGAAGCCGTGGGCCTGCGTCCAGGGCTACCGCGAGGCGCGGGGTGACCTCCTCCTCTTCACCGACGCCGACACCCGGCACTCTCCCGAGCTGCTTGGCCACGCGGTCGGGGCGCTCGAATCGGAGCGCAGGGACCTCGTGACCGTCATCGGCCGGATGATCTGCGGCTCGTTCTGGGAGCGCGTCATCATGCCGATCATCGGCGCGCTGCTCGCCATCCGGTTCCATCCCACCGTGGTCAACCGGGCGCGGCGGGCGAGCGAAGCCATCGCGAACGGGCAGTTCATCCTGGTGACGCGCGAGAGCTACGAGGCGGTGGGGACGCATGCGGCGGTGAAGCACGAGGTGGCCGAGGACCTGGCGATGGCGCAGCTGTATTTTCGCGCCGGCCGGCCGCAGCTGTTCGCCTTCGGGCTCCGGCTGCTGGGGACCCGGATGTACACGAGCCTGGCAGGGTTGGTGGAGGGGTGGTCGAAGAACGTCTATGTCGGCGGGCGCCGGTCGTACCCGGATGAGCCGGTGCTCCGCGCGCTCATTCCGGTGATGTTCGCGTGCGGCGCGCTCTTCTGGCTGCTCCCGCCAGCGGCTCTCCTGCTGGCGCTCGCGGGCGCGACGCCGGCGCTGCTGGAGCCGGCGGCCTGGGCCACCGGCCTGAGCGTGTTCTTCTGGATCCTGTTCAACGCGGGCTTCGGGATCAATCCGCTGTACGGGTTCAGCTATCCGCTCGGCGTCGTCATGACCGGCTGGATCTTCGCCCGCTCGACCCGCCGCGGGGAGCAGCGGATCGAATGGCGGGGCCGCACCTACACGTCGGGGTGAGAGCCCGGTTGCGCCCGGCGCCCGCCCGGCGAATCTTTACCCGACACCACCACTCGGAGATGGCATGCGCCTGACGATCACCGAAGAGATGCTGACCGCGCTGGAGCGGGCCTCGGACAAGCCGGACTGGCTCATCGCGCAGGTGGAGCGCATGCGTGCCGGCGGCTCCCCGTACGTCCTGCCCCTCGGCCCCGAGCAGAGCACCGCGCTGGAGGAACTCTGCGCGATGAACATCCGATTCACGCCCGACGGCAAGGTCAAGCCCGAGCATGCCGCGCTGGACGCCCTGTCCACGCTGGTGCTGGAGAACTACTAGGGTACCACCGCCACGCACTCCACCTCGACCCGCGCCTTGAACGCCAGCCCGCTGCTCCCCAGCGCGCTCCGGGCCGGGTACGGCGCCGTGAAGAACTCGCGGTAGACCACGTTGAACGCCCCCCACTCCCCCATGTCGGCCAGGAACACCGTGCACTTCACGACGTCCTTGAGCGCCGCGCCGTGGCGTTCGAGGATGGCGCGGATGTTCTGCAGCGTCTGCCGCGACTCCGGCCCGATGCCACCCGGGGCGAGCGTCGAGGTGCCGGGCAGCACCCCGATCTGACCGGACAGGAAGAGCAGGTTCCCGACCTGCACGGCTTCCGAGAACGGCAGCGTCTTCATCAGGGAATCGCTCGAGACGAAGAACTGGGGCTTCACCGCCGGTGCCTGCGACGATTGGCTGGCACAGCCGATGAGCGGTGCGGAGCACAGCGCCACGACGGCGGCGTACCCCAGTGACCTGCGATGAATGCGCATATCGGGAGCTCCTTTGATGCCTGAATAGACACCGCGAGGGTACGCTCCGCCAGCCTCCTCCACGACGTCGATGAATCGCCCCGCGTTGCGCTCCCGGGATACCGCCGCCCGAAACCCCAACCACCATCCTGAGGGCCACTCACACGGGACGCGAACGTGCTGCCTGCACACGCCCTCCAGTCGATCCTCGCCATCCACGACCTCCCACAGCTCGTCGCCGCGTTCGGCCATGAGCCACTCTGGGAGCCGCTCGAGGCCGGATTGCTGGACTTCGGCAGGCGGTCCGATCCCCCGGAAGACGCGGCCATCGTCGGCCGGCTCGCCGGATTCACCTGGTACGCCGTCGCCTCGCGCGAGCCGGCCCGGAGCGCGCCCAGACTGGCCCGCCGCCTCGCCGAGCGGGGACGCGTATGCGGCGTGTTCGGGCTGGACGCGGGCACGAGGCAGCTCGTGGTGTCCGTGGCGTTCGACGGCACGCCGACGCTCGCCGTGGACCTCGACCGCCCGAGCCCGCTGGCAGTCAGCTGCCTCGCCCGCATCGGCAGGACGGAATCCGGTGGCTCACTCGGCATCGCCTCGCGAACCGCCGAGGCGCTGTCCGGCGCCGGCCTGGGACGCCAGTTCTTCTCGGCCTTTCGCGCCACCCTCGACCGTTTCATCTGCGCCCTGCCCGACGGCATCCCTGCACGCCACCGGCACGAGCTCGCCCTGCTGCAGCTCACCCGAATGCTGTTCCTGTATTTCGTCCAGGCCAAGGGGTGGCTCGACGGGACCGAGCATTTTCTCCGCCGGCACGTCGACGACTGCCTGTTTCATCGACGGCCGATCCACCGGCACCTCCTCCTGCCGCTCTTCTTCGGCACGCTCAACCAGCCGGTCTCCCGCCGGCGGGGCCTTGCCCGGGCGTTCGGCAGGGTCCCGTTCCTGAACGGCGGATTGTTCGAGGCCCACCACCTCGAGCGACTTCACCGCCCCGACATTTCGGACGCGACGTGGCGAGACGCGTTCGACACGCTGTTCGAGCGATATCACTTCACGGCCTCGGAAGCCGCCCCGGGAAGCATCGCGCCGGACATGCTGGGCCGGGTGTTCGAGGGCGTGATGGAGCCGGGCGTACGGAAGCAGAGCGGCACTTACTACACGCCGAAGGCGCTGGTGCGATCGGTCCTCGATGCCGGGCTCGCCGGATTCGTCGGCGGCCGGCTCGGCGTCTCCGACGCGGATGCGCTCCGCCGCCTCTCGGCGGGTGACGAGCGGGCCGTCGGGCTGCTGGACGACATCACCATCCTCGACCCCGCGGCAGGTTCCGGCGCCTTCCTGCTGGGAGCGCTCGAGCGCCTGACCGCGTTCCGGATGGCCGCGGGGAGGGACGCGGCCCCCCGGGCGATCGTGGCCCGAAACCTCTACGGCGTTGACCTGAATCCGGCGGCCGTCCGGCTCTGCGAGCTGCGGCTCTGGCTGGCGGTCATCAGCGCGGAGGCAGACGGCTCGCCGGACCGCGTCGAGCCCCTGCCCAACCTGGATGCGTTCGTGCGTCAGGGAGACAGCCTGGCCGATCCGATGCGCCTGATGCTGCAACACCCGCTGAGGTCGCCTCGGCACGCAGCCGCCCTGGCGGCGGCACGCCGTGCCGCCGTGGAGGCGAGCGGTCGCGCCAAGCGTGAGGCTCTCCGGCTCCTCCGTCAGGTGGAGATGGACGCCGCGTACGAGCGGTTCGAAGCCGCCATCAGCGAACGCGAGGCCCAGGTCAGGGAGATCCTCGCATCAGGGCGTGACTCCACCCTGTTCGGGGACCGACGCAACCTCGACCCGCGGGCAGCCAGGGCGCTGCGCGCCGCGCGGACGGGGTTGAAGGAGCTCAGGCGCCTTCGCCGGGCGCTTCGAGAGGAGGGCGCGGCTCCATCGTTCGATTTCGACACTCAATTCGGCGACGTCACGGCCGCTGGGGGATTCGACGTGGTGGTCGGGAATCCGCCCTGGGTCCGCGCGGAATCGCTGCCGGGATCCGCACGAGCGCAGTTCAAGGAGCGCTTTCGCTGGTGGCGCACCGGGAGCGGCCGGGGCTACGGGCACCAACCCGACCTCGCCGTGGCGTTCCTGGAGCGGGCGTGGGAACTCACCCGGCCCGGCGGCGTCATGGCCATGCTGGTGCCGGCAAAGGTGGCGACAGCGGCCTACGGCGCCGCCGCACGGACCGCACTGAGCGAGGGCGGGACCGTGCTCGCCGTCGCCGACCTCACCCACATGCCGGACGCCTCATTCGATGCGACCACCTACCCCCTCGCCATCGTGGTCCGGTCGGATCGACCGTCAACCGACCATCGCCCCCGGCTCGGCCTGGACCCGGGGTCCGGAGCCGCCCTGCGAGAAATCGCGGCGGGTGGGGCACCATGGATCCTGGTGCCGAATACGCTCCAGGGCGCCCTGGCGCGCCTGCGGAGGCATCCACCGTTGTCAGAGTCGACCCGCATCCAGTTGGGCGTGAAGACCGGAGCGAACCACCTCTTCCTGGCACCAACGGCGGAGATCGAGAGAGAGCTCCTTCGACCCGCGGTCCACGGGAAGGATCTCCGCCCGTTTCTCGCCACACCCTCCGGTCAAATCGTCTGGACGCACGACGCCCACGGCTCGGTGCGCCTGTCGCTCCCACCCCAGGCCTCTCGCCACTTCAAGCGCCACGCCGACGCCCTTCGTGGGAGGTCCGACGATGGGGGAGCTGTTCCGTGGTCTCTCTTCCGGGCCGCCGCCGGACGCCGCGTACCGCGCGTGATCTGGGCGGATCTCGCCCGGCGACTCGAGGCGGCGTGCCTGGTCGAGCCGCCGGCCCTCGAGTGGGTTCCCATGAACAGTTGCTACGTCGTGCTGGCGGACTCGACGGCGGGGGCCCTGGCGCTCTGTGCCTGGCTCAACTCGACATGGATACGCGCGGCCGCGCGCGCGACGGCCGACCCCGCCAGCGGGGGCTTCGCCCGCTTCAACGCCCGCGCCGTCGGCTCCGTCCCCCTGCCCCCTTCCGCGCTCGGGGATGAGCGGCTGTCCGCGCTGGCACGTCTTGGAGGTTGTGGAGATGACGTACAGGTCGAGCTCGACAAACTGGTCGGGGATTGGCTCCACCTTCGACCGGGCGATCAGCGGGCGCTTGCCGAGGTGGTGGGGGTGGGCGCCGAGCGTCGTCGCCGAAGGGCTGATGCCGCTGAGAGACCCCCTGGCCGGAATCCTCGACCCCGGGCCGTCCGCACCCCCTGAGGCGGTGGCGAGGGCTCTCGCACAGTCGCTGGCGCCTCCTCGGGCATCCGATCGCGCGCCACCCTGGCTCGACGCCGCCCAGGCGGACGCCTTCCGGATCCTGCTGCACGCCGTCCGGTCGCACGGAACCGCGCTGTGCGCCGACCCGGTCGGCAGCGGAAAGACCTATCTCGCGCTTGCCGTGGCACGGGCGCTTTCCCCAGAACCTCCCGTCTGCTTCGTGCCCGCTGCGCTGGTGCCGCAGTGGGAGGCGACCGCCGCGCGGCTCGACGTTCCAATCGTGGCCTGGTCGCACTCGCGGCTGTCGCTCGGGCGCTTGCCGGCGGCCGCCCCGTCGTTCGTCATCGTGGACGAAAGCCACCATTTCCGCAGCCCTGCCATCCGGAGGTACCGGACCCTCGCACCCTGGCTGATCGGGCGGCGAGTCCTCCTGTTGAGCGCCACACCGGTCGTGAACAGCTCACAGGACCTGTACCATCAACTCCATCTCGCCGTGCGTGACGACGCCCTGGCCGATTCCGGAGAGGCGTCGATGCGGATCGCCTTCGATCGAGACGCAGTCCCCCCGGCACTGGGGCGATTCGTGATCCAGCGCCTGGGCACGACGCCGGGGCCGTCACGCCGGGAGCGGGTGGAACCGCTCGACAGTGGGGCGACGGCGCTTCTCCCGGCGCTCGACAATCTGGCTCTCTCGTCCTCGGCCGACATCGCCGCCCTGGTCCGGACCGGCCTGTATTGGGCGGCGGCTTCAAGCGCGAGCGCACTCCTTGCCGCGCTGCGCCGCTACCGCTCCCTGCTGTTGCACGCGCAAGACGCCTCCGTGACCGGTCCGACTCCGAACCGCCGGGAACTTCGCCGCTTGATCGGAGACGCCGGTGCACAACTGGTGCTCTGGTCTCTCCTCGATCTCACGCGAGAAGTCGGTGAACTACGGGTCGACGACCTGCCCGCCGTCGAGGCGCTCATCACCGAGGCACGGCGCAGCGCCGACCTGCGCGACGCAAAGGCGGCCCGGCTCGACGAGCTCCTGCGGGACCAGGTCCCTGCGCTGGTCTTCGTCACCGCCAGGGAGACCGTCTCCTATCTCCGCCGCCAGCTTCCCGACCGGTGGCTGGCGTGGTGTTACGGCGACCGCGCCGGCATCGGCGGAACGACGCTCTCGCGACGCGACGTGCTGTCGTGGTTCAGGCCGGAGGCGCGACGCAGGCGCGACCTGCCCGGCGTGCCGCGAACCCTGCTGACCACTGATGTCTCCGCCGAGGGACTGGACTTGCAGGAGGCCGGTCGGGTGGTGCACTACGACCTCCCCTGGACGGAGGTCGGGCTGGAACAGCGCAATGGCCGTGCGGTGCGCAGGGGGTCAAGGCGAGCAGAGGTCGAGATCGTCAGGTTTCTTCCGGGCGCCGAGTTTGAAGCACGAATCCACCAGCAGGTCATCCTGGTGCGGAAGGCGGAGTTACCCTCCCGGAACGGAATCGGACCGATGGCGCGCCACCGATGGCGCTGGCGGCGGGAGGTGGCGGAGGCAATGTCGGGCCCGGCGCTCGCGGGACATTCGGCCGTCCAGGCAGACGATGACGGCGCACTCGCTGGCATCGCGCTGGATCGAGATGGATGTCCGATCACGTCCGAAGTGCTCTGGCGCGACGGAGCCGGCAACTGGACCGACGAACCAGCCTTGGTGGAGCGCCGCCTCCTCCAGGTGGCACGCTGCCCCGCCGCCAACCCTCCGTCGCCCGCGGAACTCCGCGAATTGCTTGGGTCCCTTGCCGCACCGGTGCGGGAGCGGATGCGCGGCGCATCAGCCCGGAACATCGGAGCTCCGGCCCCGAGTCTGACCGTGCTTCGATTGACGAGCCGACTGCGGACGCTCGGCGCGCGGGCGGCGCGGCGCCGCGATGCGGCGATGCTCGCCGTCCTGGAACGCGCGCTCGCCTTTTGCGCAACGGGACACACCGCCGGCGAGGCCCTGCTGCTCGACTCCCTCCCGATGCTCGACGACGAGGCCCTCCTCGACCGCCTCCCGCTCTTGCCCGAACCGCCCGCGAGGCCGTCTGCGCTCCGGCCCCGGATGACGGGCCTGATTCTCTTTCGCCGCGGGTGACCCTGTGGCCGGCAGGGCGGTCCCATCGGATGAAGAAGTTCTCACCGGCGTTTCGCGCTCGGTTGGGACCCGGTTCACCAACTTGGATATCCGAGCCGTCATCCGCCCACGCAGCAATGCCTCGGGGAGGGACGCATGCTCACCCAATTCCGTGATCGGCGAGAGGCCGGGCGACACCTGGCCGGAGCGCTCCGGGTACCCGCGGGACCGCCCGTCCGCGTCCTGGCCCTCCCCCGGGGCGGCGTCCCCGTGGGGTATGAAGTCGCGGCGGCCCTCGGCGCGCCACTGGATGTCTTCGTGGTGCGCAAGCTGGGGGTTCCGGGCCATGAGGAGCTGGCCATGGGTGCCATCGCCCAGGGCGGGATCCGCGTGCTAAACGAGGACGTCATTGGGGCGCTTGGCATTCCGGCCGTGACGATCGAGCGGGTGGCGGCCGCGGAGACAGCCGAGCTTGCGCGACGGGAGCGCATTTACCGCGGTGGCGCTCCCGCGCCGGATCTCCGGGGCCACACCGTCGTGCTCGTGGACGACGGGCTTGCGACCGGGGCGACCATGGCCGCCGCAGTCCGAGGGGTGCGCACCCAGTCGCCCGACCGGATCATCGTGGCGGTGCCGGTTGCTTCACGAGAGGCGATGCAGGCAATCGGGGAAGTGGCGGACGAGTGCGTAGCCGTTCTCACGCCCAGGTCGTTCGGGGGTGTCGGCCAATGGTACGAGGATTTCCGGCAGACGAGCGACGAAGAAGTAAGGATCCTGCTGGATGCCTCCCGGCAGCGCCCGCAGGCGGCCCCCCTCGCCTAGCTGGGTGGCCGAGTCCCGGAGGAATCACATGCTACACGCGACCGATGCCGCACCCCATCGCCACATACGCGTCACCGTTCCCGGTGGGGTGCTGAGTGGCGACCTCGTCCTTCCCGAAGCGGCAGCGGGAATCGTCATCTTCGCGCACGGGAGCGGCAGCAGCAGGTTGAGCCCGCGCAATCAGTGGGTGGCGCGACAACTTGAAGCCGCGCACCTGGGGACGCTGCTCTTCGACCTGCTCACCCAGGCCGAGGAGTCAGTGGATGCGCGGACCGGCGCGCTCCGCTTCAATATCCCGTTTCTCGCGGAGCGACTGGTCCACGTGACCGACCTCGTGAGGGACGACGTGGCAGGCCCAGACGTCAGGCTCGGATACTTCGGCGCAAGCACGGGCGCGGCAGCCGCGCTCATCGCGGCGGCGGAACGGCCCGCGGGGGTACAGGCGGTCGTGTCACGCGGCGGACGGCCGGACCTGGCCGGCGCGGCGCTCGTCCACGTGCGGGCGCCGACCCTGCTGATCGTGGGCGGGGCGGATCGCGAGGTGCTGGCCCTCAATACCGCGGCCCTCTCGCAGCTGGCCTGCCCGAAGGACCTCCAGATCGTGCCCCGGGCCACCCACCTCTTCGAGGAGCCGGGGGCGCTGGAGGAGGTCGCCCGGCTGGCGACCGGCTGGTTCACGCGGCATCTGGCCGGCAAGCAATCCTGACGCGGGGATACACTGATCTTGCGCCCCGGTGGCGGGGCCGTATGTTGGCTCCGTTGCCGGGGCGCGCCGTTCGCCTCGCTTCCCGATCTCTTCCCACTCGGAGGCATGAATGCGTCGCGCTGCCCTGCTGCTCGGTGCCGTGATCCTCGCCGGATGCGCCAAGCCCGAAACACCTCCGGTCGCAGAAGCCCCCGCGGCCCCGGCCATCAACCTCGCCGACCTGACCGGCAACTGGACAGGCGTTGTCACCGCCCCGGGCAGCGACACCGTACTGGTCACCATGACCATCGTGGCCTCGGCTGACCCCGCGGCCTGGACCATCACTCTTCCCGGCCGGGATCCGATGCCGTTCAGCGTCGCCGCGTCGGGGGACAGCCTGATCACCGGGATGGGACCGTACGAAAGCGTCCTGCGTCCCGGCACCCAGGTGACCACCGCGGGCGTCCTGCGCCTCGTGAACGGGCAGCTGACCGGGCCGACGGTGGCGCACTACGTGACGGCGGGCGCAGATTCGACCCTGAATCTCTGGACCACGGCCACGAAGGCGCCGTGACCTAGGCCCGACCTTCGGAGCCACCAGCAAGGGCGCGCCGCGACGAGCGGCGCGCCCTTGTCCGTTCCACAGTCACCCTGGAGCGCCACGATGCAGGCACGTCGACCGGTCGCCGCCTTGCTCCTCGCGCTCCACATCATGTCGTGCACGTTCTGGACAGCCACGACGACCCCCCTCCCCGAACTCACCGGCGGCGATCAGCCCCCCGCGCTGGTTCGCG
>CAYUOK010000003.1:0-34014 GCA_964446395.1 uncultured Gemmatimonadaceae bacterium
TCCCGATCACCACCTCCGTCCCGCTGGCGCAGCGCTATTTCGACCAGGGGATGCGCCTCACCTATGCCTTCAATCATCCTGAGGCGATCCGCTCCTTCGAGGCGGCGCTCGCGCAAGACCCGGCGTGCGCGATGTGCTGGTGGGGAGTCGCCTTCGCGCTGGGCCCGAACATCAACGCGCCGATGGATTCCGCCTCGGGCATGGCGGCGTGGCGCGCGGCGCGGGAGGCCGCGCGGCTGGCGCCCAACGCGACGCCCCGCGAGCAGGCCTACATCCGCGCCATCCAGGCGCGCTACAGCGACCCGCCGGCCGTCTCGCGCGCCTCGCTCGACACTGCGTACGCCGAGGCGATGCTCGCCGTGGCGCAGGCGTATCCGGACGATCCCGACGCCGCCACGCTGGCCGCCGACGCGCTCATGAACCTGAGCCCCTGGTTCTACTGGACGCCGAGCGGCGAGCCGCGCCCGGCCACGCCCGGCTTCCTGGCGATGCTCGAGGCGGTGATCGCGCGGCTGCCCGAGCACCCGGGCGCCTGCCATCTCTACATCCACGCGGTGGAGGCGGCTGAACCCCAGAAGGCGGTGCCCTGTGCCGAGCGGCTCGCGGGGCTGATGCCCGGCGCCGGGCACCTGGTGCACATGCCGGCGCACATCTACATCCGGGTGGGGCGGTTCGCCGACGCCGTCCAGGCCAACCAGCACGCGGTGCACGTGGACGAGACCTTCATCCAGGACCAGCGACCCACCGGCATCTATGCGATGGGGTATTACCCGCACAACTACCACTTCCTCGCCTTCGCGGCCACGATGTCGGGCCAGCGGGCCATCGCCCTCGAGTCGGCGCAGCAACTCTCGGGCAAGGTGTCCTTCGACATCGCGCGCGACGTCCTGTTCATGCAGTCCATGATCCCGTACTACACGCTTTCGCTCGTCACCTTCGCGCAGTGGACGGAGGTGCTCGCGCAGCCGATGCCGCCGGCCGACCTCCCGATGGCGCGGGGGCTGGCGCACTACGCGCGCGGCGTGGCGTACGCCGCCAAGGGACGGAATGCGGAGGCGGAGCTGGAGCTGGCTTTCGTGAAGGGGGACCAGGAGCGCCTGCCCGAAGGGGAGGGGCGCAGCGTCCTGGCCATCGCGTCGCTGGCGCTGCAGGGAGAGATCGCCCTGCGCCGGGGTGACGCGGCGGCGGCAGTGACGCACTTCCAGGCCGCCTCCGACATCGAGGACGGCCTCCTCTACAACGAGCCGCCCTTCTGGTACTACCCGATGCGCCTCTCGCTCGGGCAGGCGCTGCTCGCGGCGGGGCAGCCGGCCGAGGCTGAGCGGGTGTACGAGCGGAACCTGGCGCTGTATCCGGAGAACGTCTGGGGACTCGCCGGGCTCCGGAACAGCCTCCAGGCCCAGGGGAAGCCGGGCCAGGCCGCGCTGGTACAGGCGCGGCTCGACCGCGCCGGCGCGTCGGCCGACATCCCGATCACCGGTTCGCGCCTCTAGCGCCGGGGAGGGCGGACGTGCGGGGTTTGACATTGCCGCCGAAGGGCGCAGATTCCTCCCATACCCCCTGTCCACGCATGCGGAGCCCAATCGCACCGGTCGTACGTCCCGGCACATCCTGATCGTGCCTGAACCGAAATCGGCGGGTCGAAGGAGAAGCGGCGGATGCTTCCATTCGGTGTGAGTCCCGTGGGCGTGGTCATGGCCGCCGTGGTCACCTTCCTGATCGGGATGATCTGGTACTCGCCGATCCTCTTCGCCAAGCCGTGGATGGCGCTGAACGGCTACACCCCCGAGAAGCTCGTCGAGCTGCGGAAGGGGGCGCCGAAGGCCTACGGGATCTCGTTCCTGGCGTACCTGCTGCTGGGCGTGGGGATCGCGGCCGTCGTCCGGTTCGACTCGCCACTGGGCGGGATGTGGACGGGCATGCAGGTCTGGACCTTCCTGGTGATGCCGGTCAGCCTGACCGGGCTGGTCTTTTCCGACCGGCGGCTGGGGGCTTGGCTGATCGATGCGGGGTATCAGCTGGTCTATTTCGCGGCCATGGGCGCCATCCTTTCGCGCTGGGGTTGAACTGGGATATGGACACCGAAATTCGCATGGCCCGCCTGCGCGTCGAGTTCGCCCAGCACTACCCGCCGATCACGCCGGGGCAGTGGATGCCCGCGGCGGAGGTCGGGGCGCGGATGCTCTTCTGGCACCTCGAACTGGCCGGCACCGTGCCCCTCGGCGACCGGCTCCTGCCCGAGGAACACTTCGAGTTCCGCGGCGGCTGGACCCGCGGCCGTACCTCGCCGCTCCGCACACGCGCCTACGACGCCAACTCCGTGGAGCCCCGCCGCGAGGCGACGGGCTGAGCGCAGGACGCACCTCCGCGTGGCCGGCGTTATCATTCACGCACCCATCCAACGATTCCATCGCACACTCGAGGTCAGGACGATGTCCGACAAGCCAGAACTCACCCCCGTCACCCTGCCGCGCCTGCTCGAGGAGCTGCACAACATCAGCGACATGCGGGCCAAGGGGGAGCTGAACAAGGACCAGTTCGAGGCGCGGTTCGCCCGCATGATCGGCGAGCTCCGTGACCGCCGGATCGACGCGACGCGCGCCGACATCCTGCAGGCCCTCGCCCCGCTGGCCACCGACGGCACCCTCCGTCCGGAAGAGCACTTCCGGCTGACGAAGAAGCTCGGGCTCGTGTGATCCCGCGGCCGCTCGGTCCCGGCGCCCCTCGCGTGCCCCCGGTCGGTTTCGGGGGCATGCCCCTTTCTATCGCCGACCGGCCGTCGGAAGAGCAGGGCGTGCGCGTCGTCCACGCCGCCCTCGACGCCGGGGTCCGCCTCCTCGACACCGCCGACGTCTACTGCCTGTCGGACGAGGACCTCGGGCACAACGAGCGACTCATGGCCAAGGCGCTCCGCAGCTGGAACGGGCCGCGGAGCGAGGTGCTGGTGGCCACCAAGGGTGGGCTGACCCGGCCCGACGGACGCTGGGAGCGGAACGGCCGGCCCGAGCACCTGCGCCGCGCCTGCGACCGCTCCCTCAAGGCGCTCGGCGTGGACCGGATCGACCTCTACCAGTTCCACGCCCCCGACCCGCAGGTGCCGTTCGTCGAGAGCGTCGGGATGCTGGCCGAACTCCAGGGCGCGGGCAAGATCCGCTGGGTCGGGCTCTCGAACGTGTCGGTGGACCAGGTCAACGCCGCCCGCCGCCACCTGGAGGTGGTCACGGTGCAGAACCGGCTCAACCCCTGGTTCCGCGAGGCGCTCGAGGAGGGCGTGGTGGATCATTGCGAGCGGCTCGGCATCGGCTTCCTGGCCTACAGCCCCGTCGGAGGTGGCCGGCTCAACAAGAAGCTTCCGGCGCATCCGGTGGTGAAGGACATCGCCGCGCGGCACGGCGCCTCCCCGCACGCGGTGGTGCTCGCCTGGGTGCTCGAGCAGGCGTCGAACGTGATCGTCATTCCCGGCGCGCGGACGGTGGAGCACGCGCTCGACAGCATGACCGCGGGGGAGCTGCGGCTCGAGGCCGAGGAGCTGCGCGACCTCGACGAGGCTGTGTTTGACAAGAGTTGAGAAAAGGGAAAAAGGACTTGGGACTTGGAGGGGTTGAAGGCGGAAGGAGACACGAGGGATCTTGCGTGATGTTCCCTGTCTCCTTCTTCCTTCCGCCCCTCCTAGTCCTTTAGTCCTCTTTCTCATTCCTCTATATTGCATTCATGCCTCCCTCCCCCCGCCGCCAGACCGTCACTGCCCGCATCGGGCAGGTGAGCGTCGGCTCCTGTCACCCCATCGTCGTGCAGTCGATGACCAACACCGACACCGCCGACGTGGTGGGTACGGTGCGCCAGGTCGCCGCGCTGGCCCGCGCGGGGAGCGAGCTGGTGCGCGTCACCGTCAACACCGAGGAGGCGGCGCGAGCGGTCCCCGAGATCGTGGAGGGGCTCGACCGGATCGGCGTGACGGTGCCGGTCATCGGCGACTTCCACTACAACGGGCACATCCTGCTCACGAAGTACCCCGCCTGCGCCGCGGCGCTCGCCAAGTACCGGATCAACCCAGGCAACGTCGGCGGCAAGCGGCGCGACGAGCACTTCCGCGCCATCATCGAGGCGGCGCTCCGGCACGACAAGCCGGTCCGCATCGGGGTCAACTGGGGGTCGCTGGACCAGCAGCTCCTGACCGAACTGATGGACGCGAACCACCGCCTCGGTGCGCCGCGCGAGGCGCGCGAGGTGACGCTCGACGCCATGGTCGAGAGCGCCATCCGCTCCGCCGCCCTGGCCGAGGCCACCGGGATGGCGCACGACCGGATCATCCTGTCCGCCAAGGTCTCGGCGGTGCAGGACCTGGTGGACGTGTATCGCCTGCTGGCGGCCCGCGGCGACTATCCCCTCCACCTCGGGCTCACCGAGGCGGGCCTCGGCACCAAGGGGATCGTCGCGAGCACGGCGGGGCTGGCCATCCTCCTGCAGGAGGGCATCGGCGACACCATTCGCGTCTCCCTCACGCCGGCGCCCGGCGGCGACCGCACCGAGGAGGTGCAGGTGGCGCAGCAGATCCTGCAGTCGCTCGACCTGCGGAGCTTCACGCCGCAGGTCACGAGCTGCCCCGGCTGCGGCCGCACCACGAGCACCTTCTTTCAGTCCATGGCGCAGGACATCGAGCGGTACCTGCGGGAGCAGATGCCGGTCTGGCGGGAGGCGCGTCCCGGCGTCGAGTCCCTCCGCGTGGCCGTCATGGGGTGCGTCGTGAACGGGCCGGGCGAGTCGAAGCACGCCGACATCGGCATCTCCCTCCCCGGCACGGCGGAGGATCCGCGTGCGCCGGTGTACGTGGACGGGCAGCTGCGCGTCACCCTGAGCGGCGACCGGATCGTGCCCGAGTTCCTCGCGCTGCTCGAGGAGTACGTGCAGGGGCGCTACGCCCCCGCCGAGCCGGTGGCGCGCTAGGTGGCGCACGGCGGGCGGATCGCGGGCCTGCTGCTCGTCGCGTCGCTCGCGGCCGCGGGGACGCTCGGCGCGCAGGGGCCCGGCGTCGGCGACGCGGCACCGGTGGTCTCGGTCCACGACCTCGACGGGCGGCCGGTGGATCTCGGGCAGTGGATCGGGAAGACGCCGGTGTTCCTGGAGTTCTGGGCCACCTGGTGCACCTCCTGCCAGGCGCTCGAGCCGGCGGTGCGCGCCGCGCGCGAGGCCTACGGCGCCGGCGTGGAGTTCATCGGCATCAACATCACGGTGGGGGACCCGCGGGATTCGGTGCGCGCCTGGGTCGCGCGCCACGATCCCCCCTACCGGGTGCTCTACGACGACGAGGGCGAAAGCCAGCGCGCCTACGACGTGGCGGCCACCTCGTACGTCGTGATCATCGATCGCGCGGGACGAATCGTCTATACCGGCACCGGCGGGAGCCAGTCCTTCGGGACCGTCCTCGGCCGCGTCACCGCGAACCAATAATCCTACGAGGGTCACTCATGAACGCACGCATCACGCTCGGCGCGCTGGCCACGCTGGCCGCCGCCTCTCCCGCCCTCGCCCAGGATCCCGCTCCCTCCCCGATGGGGCCGCCCACCGCCGTCGTGGTGTCGGGCCCCGAGGTCGGCTTCGGGGCCCCGGACTTCACCGCCCCCTGGGCGGACAAGGCGGGCATCGGATCGGGCGAGGACCCCTTCTCGCTCAAGGCGCTCAAGGGGCAGGTGGTGGTGCTGGCCTTCTACCCGCGCGACTTCACTTCCGGCTGCACGGCGGAAATGCGGACCTTCGCCGACCGCTACGACACGATGTTCAGCGGCGCCGTGCTGGTCGGCATCAGCGTCGACAGCCTTGAGACCCACGTCCGCTTCGCCGAGAGCCTCGGGCTCCCGTTCAAGCTCCTGTCGGACCCGAAGCAGCGGATTGCCGCCAAGTACGGCGCCAAGGGGGATGGGTACAACCGGCGGGTGGTGTACGTGATCGGGAAGGACGGCAAGGTCGCCTGGCGGGAAATGCAGTTCAACGCGACCGATCCGAAGGGCTACGATCGCCTCCAGGCCGCAATCGCCTCGGCCCGAGGGGCCTCGTGACCCTTCGACCCCTCCTGTGCTCCCTGGGCCTCCTAGGCGTCCTGGCGACGTCCGCCCCCGCCCAGGCCCCGGGCTACGCCTGGGCCTTTACGGGCGTCGAGTTCTCCGCTTGTGTCGAGTTCCTGGTGGAGCCGGCGCTCGCAAGCAAACAACTCGACCCGGGGTACCAGGTCATCCCGGCCGCCGGCTTCGGCCCCCTGAGCCCAGTCCTGCGCAGGGAAATCGAGGGGGACACCGTTCATTCCGCCTGGGTGCCGTCCCGGGTGTGCGTCATCGAGGCGCCCCAGGTCACGACCGGCGACAACCTGCTGACCCCCGAGGGGAAGATGGGGGGCCAGGAGGTGGTGGGTTACTGGGCCATCGCCGCCCGGCGCACCGACGGGTCGCCGCGTTCCGACCAGTGGTTCCTCGCCCAGCTCTGGACGAACGACTGGCGGCTCAGGAAGCAGACCGAGGCGGAGTACATCCCGGTCGGCATGTTCAAGCGCTCACGTCTCCCGATCCCCGAGTCCAATCGTCACCGGTACGAGGTCAAGGTCGGCAAGACGGTGCTCTCCTGGGATGGCCAGCTGGAGGGCCGCGACTCGACGGCCGCCTCCGATCCCGGCCAGTCCAGCCTGATCTTCCAGGGGAACCGGAGCATCAGGTGGACGGCCACCGTCTCGAGCCAGCCCGCCTGGACCCGCACACTTCCCGGGGTGTTCCGGGTGGAGGGGAAGGACGACCTGGCCGTGGCACTCCGGGCCTCCCCGATCCGGATGTTCGGCCCGATGTACTGGGGCGGGGCGGCCCGGGTGGACTTCACCAGGTAGCACCCCCTCTGGCGCCGGGCGGGGCGGGGGGTAGGTTAGCCCCCTCACCGTCCGGAGCTGCCATGTCGACCCTGGTCCATGAACGGCTGGTGCTCGAACGCTACGGCGCCAGCACCTATGCCAAGATCTTCCTGCCGGCCGGGAGTCTGCCGCTCGGGAAGAGCGTCCCGGTCACGGTCCGGGTTGGCGACCGGCGGTTCAAGACGAGGGGCTGGAGCTTCGCCAGCGGGGCAGGGGTGACCCTCCCCGAGAAGGTGGTCCGGGAACTGGGGCTCCGGGCAGGCCAGATGGTGGACCTGGAACTACTGGACTGAACGACCCTTCTCCACAGCGCGAATCTACCGATGGCGACGGGGCACCCGAATTTGGGTGCCCCGCAGTGCTTTTATGCAGGGAAATCGCATGTAAACGCCCCGGTAACGACACTGTCGCCATCTGATTTTCCACATACGATCAAGATCTGTAAGTGATGTTAATAAGAAAGTTATGTCTTCCACTTAAAGTTGAAAGTTAAGTCGACCTCTAGTGCTTTGTCCTGCAAGGAGTAAAGTGGCGCTTTCCACGCTTTCCACGCCGAATCTGGGGGAAACTTTGCCCATTCCACAGCCATGTTGATAGCCAGCATTCAGCCATCCAGAACCGTCACGAATGCCCTGTTGGGAAGTGGAAATGAAATATTCACATCCTCCCCAAATGAGGATACTGCTCCCCCGAGTCAGGCCTCGACCTTCCCTGCCTCGCAGCCTCAAGCTTGGCGCCGGTGACGGGTGTGGATAACTCGCGGTGGTCCCCCTTGCGCTCGCTTCCCCGCTTCCCCGCTTCCCTGCTGATCCATTAGTATCCCCCACTCCCATCGTTGAGGCCTTCGTGCCCGGTTCCTCCATCCGCCGCACCAAGATCGTCGCCACCCTCGGGCCCGCCTGGTCCCACCCCGATCGCATGGCCCAGCTCCTCGATGCGGGGGTGAACGTCGTCCGGGTGAACGCCTCGCACGGGACGAGGGAGCTGCGGACCAAGTGGATCCGGGACCTCCAGCGGGTCCAGAAGGGGCGGACCGAACCCGTCGCCATCCTGATGGACCTCCACGGCCCCAGGATCAGGGTCGGCCAGCTCCCGGAGCCACGGGAGCTCGTCCAGGGTGAGTCCGTCACCTTTGCCCCCGAGGCGGTGGCCACCTCGGCCGAACTCCCCACCACCTACGCCGACCTGGCGAAGGACATGCGCCCCGGCTCCAAGATCCTCCTCGACGACGGCCTGCTGGCGGTCGAGGTGACGGGGGTCCGGGGAGACCGGGTGGACGGGGTGGTGCGCTACGGCGGGCTCCTCAAGGCCAACAAGGGGATGAACCTCCCCGGCGTGGACGTCAGCGCGCCGGCGGTCACCGAGAAGGACCGGGAGGACGTCCAGCACGCCGTCGAGCTCGGGGTGGACTACATCGGCGTCTCCTTCGTCCGCCGGGCGGAGGAGCTCAACCAGCTCCGGACCCTGATCCCCAAGCGGGTGCAGCTGGTGGCCAAGATCGAGAAGGACACCGCCCTCCTGCACCTCGAGTCCATCCTCGACGCCACCGACGCCGTCATGGTGGCCCGCGGCGACCTCGGCGTCGAGCTGCCCTTCGAGGAGGTGCCGCTGGTGCAGAAGCGCCTCATCCGCGAGGCCAACCTGCGGGGCAAGCCGGTCATCACCGCCACCCAGATGCTCGAGTCCATGGTCCACGCCCCCCGCCCCACCCGCGCCGAGGCGTCGGACGTGGCGAACGCCATCCTCGACGGCACCGACGCCGTCATGCTCTCGGCGGAGACGGCCGTGGGCGACTACGGCCTCGAGGCGGTGCAGGCGATGGACCGGATTGCCCGGGAGGTGGAGCGGCAGCGGAAGGGCCGGAGCGCCGCGTTCGACCTCGCGGTGGGCCGCCGCACGGGCGGCGCCGCCGACCGGTTCAGCCAGCGCCAGGCCCGGAGCGAGGACGCCATCGCGGTGGCGGTCTGCGCCGCCTCCGAGCTCCTCGACACGCGTGTCATCGTCTGCTTCACCTCGAGCGGCTTCACCGCGCGGACGGTGGCCTCGTTCCGCCCCTTCGCGCCGATCGTGGCGGTCACGCCGGAACCCGACACCTTCCGCGCCCTGGCGCTCGTCTGGGGCGTGACGCCGGTGCTGGTGGACCACATGCCCAACTACGAGACGATGCTGCACGTGGCGCGGGCCCAGCTCCTGGCCCAGGGCCTCGTGAGCCCCGGCGACCGGGTGGTGGTCACCGCCGGCGTCCCCTTCGACGTCCCCGGCACCACCAACCTCCTCAAGATCGAGACCGTGTAGCGGGATGCGGCTCACTTTCCTCGGCACCGGCACCTCGTTCGGCGTGCCGCAGGTGGGCTGCGGCTGCGAGGTGTGCCGGTCCGACGACCCGCGCGACCGCCGCACCCGCTCCGGCGCCCTCCTCCGTGCCGGGGGCGCCACGCTGCTCCTCGACAGCCCCCCCGAGCTCCGCCTCCAGCTGGTCGGGCAGGGGGTGAGCGAGCTCTCCGCGGTGCTCTACACCCACGAGCACGCCGACCACACGGCGGGCATCGACGACCTCCGGATCTTCACGGTCCGGACCAAGCGGCACCTCCCGGTCTACGGCCCGCCCGAGACGCTCGCGCAGCTGGAGTCCACCTACCGCTACATCTTCGACCCGGGCGTCACCGCCTACGAGGGCACCTCCAAGCCGCACCTGGAGCCGCATGCGCTCGAACCGGGGGTGCCCGTGACCGTGGCCGGCGTCGAGGTCCTCCCGCTCGCCTTCCCGCACGGCCATCTTCGGGTGTACGGATATCGCTTCGGCAAGCTGGCGTACCTGACCGACGTGAAGGACGTCGGAATGGTGGAGCGGGCCGCCCTCCAGGGGATCGAGGTGCTGGTGCTCAACGCCCTCTGGTGGCGGCCGCATCCCACGCATCTCAGCATCGACGAGGCGGTGGCCCTTTCCCGGGAGCTCGGGGCGGAGCGCACCTTCCTGACGCACCTGACGCACGAGACCGGGCACGCGGAGCTGGCGGCGCGGCTCCCGGCGGGCGTGGCGCCGGCCTACGACGGATTGACGGTGGAGGTCTCGACATGAGGTTGCAGTACGGCAGGATCATCCAGGACCGGCTCGACGGGCAGCACGGCCTCCCGCGCCGCCGGCTCGAGGAGCTGGCCCGCCGCTTCGGCGACGTGCAGGCGGAGGTGCGCTCCCGCCGCGCCGCGGGGGAGTACGGCTTCTACCGGCTGGCCGAGCAGGAAAAGACGATCCGCCAGATCTCCGCCTTCGCGGAGGGCCTCGGGCAGGCGTACGACCACGTCCTGGTGCTCGGCATCGGCGGCTCCGCGCTCGGGACCCGGGCGCTCCTCTCCGCGCTCCGGCCGCCGGCGTGGAACGAGCTCGACGACGAGGCCCGGGAGTTCTTCCCGCGCCTCACCCTGCTCGACAACGTGGACCCGACCTCGGTGGCGGCCGCGCTTCGCCGCATCGACCCCCGGCGCGTCCTGGTCAACGTCATCAGCAAGTCGGGCGGCACCGCCGAGACGCTGGCCCAGTACCTCGTGGTGCGGCGCTGGCTCGACGAGGCGCTGGGCGGGGCCGCCAGCCGGCACCTGGTGTTCACTACCGACCCGGAAAAGGGCGCCCTGCGGGAGCTGGCCGCGCGGGAGGGGATCGCCACCCTGGAGGTGCCGCCGGAAGTGGGCGGGCGCTTCAGCGTCCTCTCGCCGGTGGGGCTCCTCCCCGCCGCGCTCGTCGGGATCGACATCGCGGGGTTGGTGCGGGGCGCGGCCGCCGCGGTAGCGCGCGCCGAGGCCGACGACCTGCTCCGAAACCCGGCCGCCCTCTATGCCGCGCTCCACTGGTCAGCGGACCTCCAGGCCGGCGCACGGCTCCACGTGCTCATGCCGTACAGCGACCGGCTGCGCGACCTCGCGGAGTGGTTCCGCCAGCTCTGGGCCGAGAGCCTCGGGAAGCGGGTGGACCGGGAGGGGAAGGTGGTGCACAGCGGCCCGACGCCGGTCGCGTCGGTGGGCGCCACCGACCAGCACTCGCAGGTGCAGCTCTTCATGGAAGGGCCGTTCGACAAGCTCATCACCTTCGTGACGGTCGGGGACGCCGGGGAGGACGTCCAGATCCCCGTGCTCGAGGGGATGCCGGAGGAGGTCGCCTGCCTCGGCGGACGCTCGCTCGGCGAGCTGCTCGACGCCGAGTATGAGGCGACGGCGGCGGCGCTGGCCCGCATGGGGCGCATGAACTGCACCATCGCGCTCCCCGACCTCCGGCCGGAGTCGGTGGGGGAACTGCTGATGTTCTTCCAGCTCGCCACCGGGTACGCCGGGTGCTGGTACGGGGTGAATCCCTTCGACCAGCCGGGGGTGGAACTGGGGAAGCGGCTGACCTTCGGGGCGCTCGGACGGGTCGGGTACGAGGGGCCGGAACCGGCGCCGGACAACGACGCCGACACCGCCTGAGGGCGTTTGGCGCGGGGGCCGCCGGCGGTCTAGATTTTGCCACCCGGCCCTGTCCCCACTTACGAGGACGCGATTCGTGACTGATCACCTGACTGCCGCCGCCCGCCTCTTCGGCGGCGCCGTTTCCCTGGTCCCGGGCGGCATCAAGCTCACCGATGCCGCGGCGCTGCGCGGGCCCGCCACCGACCTCCTGGTGCGCCAGGCGGTCTTCGGCGGCGAACCGGAGCGTGAGGCGGCCCGCTGGCTCCTGTGGGAACTGGGGCAAGTCACCGGGGCGCGGCCGGCCTCCATCAACGACCTCTACCTGGCGCGGGGCCGCGGGGAGTGCGGCGGCTTCACCGTTCCGGCCATCAACGTCCGGATGCTGGCCTACGACACCGCCCGGGCGGTCTTCCGGGCGGCGCTGGCGGGCAGGGCGGGGGCCATCATCCTCGAGATCGCCCGCAGCGAGATCGCCTACACCGCCCAGCGGCCCGACGAATATGTGGCGGTCATCATCGGCGCGGCGCTGCGCGAGGGCTACACCCTCCCGCTGTTCATCCAGGGCGACCACTGCCAGGTCAACGCCAAGAAGTACGCCGCCGACCCCGAAGGGGAGGTGGGGGAGGTCAAGAAGCTGATCGCCGAGGAGGTCGCGGCGGGCTTCTACAACATCGACGTGGACACCTCCACGCTGGTGGACCTCTCGCGGCCGACGCTCGAGGAGCAGCAGCGCGACAACTTCGAGCGCTGCGCCGAGATCACGGCGTTCATCCGCGAACGGGAGCCGGAGGGGATCACGGTGTCGGTGGGCGGCGAGATCGGCGAGGTGGGCCACAAGAACAGCACCGTCGAGGAGCTGCACGCCTTCATGCGCGGCTGCCGGAGCACCCTCGACCGCCTCGGCGTGGCCGAGGGGCTGAGCAAGATCTCCGTCCAGACCGGCACCTCGCACGGCGGGGTGGTGCTGCCGGACGGCTCGATCGCGGCGGTCAAGCTCGACCTCGACGCCCTCGCGGCGCTGAGCCGCGCGGCGCGCCAGGAGTACGGGACGGCCGGGGCGGTGCAGCACGGCGCCAGCACGCTGCCGAGCAACGCCTTCGGCAACTTCCCGCGGGTGGAGGCGTGCGAGATCCACCTCGCCACCAACTTCCAGAACATCGTCTTCGACCACCCCAAGCTCCCGGCGGCGCTCCGGGCCCGGATGTACGCCTGGCTCGACGAGAACGCCCAGGGCGAACGGAAGGCCGACGACTCGGTGGAGCAGTTCTACTACAAGGCGCGGAAGAAGGCCATCGGTCCGTTCAAGGAGGAATGCTGGTCGCTGCCCCAGGGCGTCCGCGACGCGATCGCGGCCGACCTCGAGAGCACCTTCCGCTTCCTCTTCGAGCAGCTGAACGTCAACGGGACCGACGCCCTCGTGGACCGGTTCATCCACGCGCCGGTGCAGCATCACGCCTCGCTGGACAAGGTGTCCGTATCAGCCGAGGACGACCCTGACGCAGGAGAGTAAGATGGCGCGACGCGACGACGACGACGAAATCGTGTACGTGCGGGACGAGGGCGGGTCCGGGATCAAGTGGTTCCTGGCCGGCGCGGCGGTGGGCGGGGTGCTCGCGTTGCTGTTCGCGCCGCAGAGCGGCGAGCAGACCCGCCGCCTCATCAAGCGCAAGGCGCGCGACCTCCGCGAGGCGGCGGAGGACGGCCTCGACGACCTGGGCTACCGGTTCGAGGAGGGGAAGGAGCGGGTGCGGGAGGAGGCGGAACGGGTCCGGGACGCCGTCCGCGACCGGGTGGACGACGTGCGGGAGCGCGCCGCCGACGCCCGGGAGGCCGTCCGCGGTGCCGGGCACTCGGCGCGCGAGGAGCTGGAGCGGCGGCTGGCCGACGCCCGGACCCGCCGGCGCGCGGCCGCCATGGCGGACGACGAGGAGCCCGCGATCTGAAACCGAACCGGATCCGCGGCTGGCACCAGTCCTTCCGCGGATTTCTCGGCCGCACGCTGCAGGCAGCCGACGAAAACCACGTCCCCTTCCTGGCGAGCGCGCTGACCTTCGACGCGCTGCTCGCCGCCATTCCCTTCGTCCTCCTGCTCCTCGTCGGCCTCACCCAGGTGGCCCAGCCCTGGGCGGGCCCCGGGGCGGTGGACCTCCCGCACTTCTTCGAGGGCTTCCTCCCGCCGCACGACACCTCCGCGGGCCGCGACCCCTTCTTCCTGCTGGAGGAGGTTCTCGGCCGGATCGCGGAGTACGGCAGCAAGCTCTCGCTCTACGCGGTGCCGGCCTTCCTCTGGTTCAGCACCCGGCTCTTCGCCAGCATCCGCACCGCCCTCAACCAGATGTACGACGTAAGCGTGCGCCCGCCGGTGCGGCGCCACTTCCTCGTCAGCTACCTGCTGAGCAAGCTGCGCGACGTCGTGATGGTCATCATCACCCTCGGCGTCTTCGTCGCGAGCACCGCCATCAGCGCGGCGGTGGGCATCGCCCGGGCCTACGGCGAGGCCGACTCCCCGGTGCTGCGCTTCTTCTTCTCGTCGCTCGGGCGGTGGATCCCCGAGCTGCTCAGCCTCTCGCTCACCTTCACCCTTTTCTTCCTCATCTACCGCTACGCCTCGGTCCGCCGCATCGACACCCGGGCGGCGCTCGTGGCGTCGGCGTTCGGCGCCGTGGCGTGGGACGTGGCGAAGCGGCTGTTCGCGATGTACCTGGGGAAGGTGGCGACGGTGGAGACGGTGACGGTGGACTTCCACCTGACCGCGATGGTCCTCACCGTGCTCTGGGTGTGGTACACAGCGCTGGTGTTCCTGCTCGGCGGGATCGTGGCGGAAACCTGGCAGCTCCGCACCATGCAGCAGGAACAGCGGGCGATCCTTACCTAGGCGCGCTCCGGACCTCCAGCACCAGGTTGCTCAACTGGTCCGGCCGGCCGGGCTCCGCGGTGATGGCCAGCGCCTGCCCCGTGAGCCGCCGCGCCGCCAGGTCCCGCGGGTCCACCTCGAGGGTGTAGCGCCCCGGCTTGACGCCCAGCACGTAGAAGGTGCCGTCCCCGAAGGTGGCGAGCGACGTCCGCTTGCCGCTCGAGGTGTTCGTGAGCACCAGCGTCACGCTCGGCACCGGCGCGCCCTCCTGCACGACCCGGCCCTCGAGCACGGCACCGGTCACCAGCGGCAGGTCGAGCTGGCGGTAGGCGTTGGGCGGCGGCTCCACGCTCGCGGTGCCGAACGCCGGCACGTACAACGGGTTGTCGAGCGACGTCGAGTCGATCTGCACCAGCACGCGCTCGAACGCGGGGATGTCCCAGACGTGGTAACGCCCGGCGCTGTCGGTCAGCGAGGTGAATGCCCCGACGATCACCCGCACGCCGCCGGCCCCCGGCTCCCCCGGGTCCTTCCGTCCATTCGCGTTCGCGTCCACGAACACCGCCCCCGACACGCCGGATCGCTGCAGGCCGGGGTTCGGGTTGGCCGTCACGCGGCGCTGGCCCTGGTCGTAGATGAGGGCGCCCTGCACCGTCTGCACCACGCCGCCCTCGCCGACCGTGGGCGCGACGGCGGTGGTCGTGGCCTGCAGGGTGGGGAGGTACGACACCAGCGAAAAGGTGAAGGTCGTCCCGGGCACGTCGCGCCGCCAGGCGGCCCCCGCCTCGAGGCGGAGCGCCGGCCCGAAGCTCCGGGCCACGGTGGCCGCGGCCAGGTTCACGCCGTCGTCGGCGCCGCCCGTCTCGAGGTCGCCGCGGAACCAGAGCCCGCCGAGCAGGGCGCCCCACGAGGGGCGGCCGTTCGCGTACGCGGTGAGGCCGAGGAACTGGTTGGTGGTGGCCTCGCCGAGGGTGGGGGTGAACCGCTCGAACCGCACATACGGATAGAGCCGCACGCCGTCGGCCTGCACCGACGCCTGCAGCCGGGCGCGGCTCGCGTCCACGTCCACGCCGTCGTCGAGCTCCGCCGTCCCCTGGAAGTAGAACGACGCGAGGCTGGGGATCGGCCGCACGAAGGCGTCGAAGAGCCACTGCGAGCGGCGCCCCGGCGGCGCGATGACCGAGCGCTCGACGGTCTCGTCGAACGCCGTGTAGCCGGCGGCGAGACGGAAGTTGAGCGACGGCTCGAGGCGGACCGCGCCGCGAAGCCAGCCGTTCCCGACCGCCTCGCCCTCCAGGGTGAGCGCGTTGCCCACCAGCCCCGTCACCACGCCGTACGGATGGACGAGGTCGGAGAGGCCGTCGCGCGAGTACCCCTCGACGCCGCCGCGGATCGTGACCCGCCGGGACAGGCCGTAGTGCGCGTCCGCGTTCAGCGCGGCGTTGCACAGGGTCGCGATGCATTCCCCCGCGGCGAGGCCGTACTCGAACTGCCCGGACGGGAGCTGCTCGCTCACCACGCGGTAGGTCTGGTTGAACCGCCGGACCTGCCCCGTGGGGCCGTAGGCGATGAAGTCCACCGGGTTCTCGCCGTAGCCCACCGGCAGGGTGATGGAGTAGTCCCCGCTGGCGCCTATGGAGTCGAACGCGACCAGCTGCGCGCCGGAATACGCCTCGAGCTGCCAGCCCGGATCGAGCCGGCCGTAGTAGTCCAGCTGCCCGACGTAATTGGGGCGGATGTACGGCGAGTTCGTGACCGCGACGCCCCGCACGCCGGCGTAGCGCGGGCCGGTGAGCGTGGTGGTGCCGAGGGTGAGCTGCTTGACGTACTTGTTGTCGATCCAAACGCCCTTCCACGTCGCCGCGAACTCCGTCTCCCCGCTTTCGATCGTGCCGAGGCTGCGCACCCCGATCTCGAGCGCTCCGCCCGCGACCTGCGCCCCCAGGGCCGCCTGGTACGAGGCGCCGTCCACCGCCTGGTCCGAAATCGGGAAGAGCACGCTGTAATCGAGCACCAGCCCGTCCCACTTGGTGCGGGTCGGTCCAAGCGTCGTGTCGGGTTTCGCTCCGTAGCGCTCGGCCAGGAGGGCGCGCATCTGGTCCCGCCACAGCCGGCGGGCCACCGGCAGCGAGTCGGGATTGACGACGGTGACTGTCAGGTCGGGCCAACTCACCTGGAACTGGAGGTCGAGCATCTCCCCTAGCGGATCGGTGGCCATGTAGAGTGCGCCGTCACGCACGAGGACCTCGGCCGGGGTCACCGCGACCCGGCGGTTCCCGATCGTGACGCTGTCGACCCCCGGCGCGACCCGGATGTCCTGCCCGCTCGGCTCCAGCCGCGCCTCGACCGCACCATCCGGCGCCGCCGTGTACCCGATCTCGGCCAGCTCGAAGAACGCGGCGAGCGGGACAAGCGCCACCTCTCCGTCCCGATACCCCGCCACCGTGCGGTTGACCAGGCGGCCCAGCGCCAGGTCCACCAGGACGGCCTCGGGGCCATCGGGGCGAGGCGGCGCGGCAGCGAGGCTGGGTGGCGGTGGGGTGGCCGTGGGTTGCGGTGCGGCGGTGGTGTCGCCGGCGGGCGACGCCGCGGGCACGATTGGTTCGGGTGACGGCGTTGGCTGCGGCGGGGGGAGGGCGTTGCGCCGTGGTGTCGGCGCCGGTGCGGTGCGTGCGGGCTGCGGTTCGATGGCCGGGCGGAGCGCGCCGCGCGTGGGGCGGGGCGAGGCGGCGGGCGCGGGGGACTTCCGCGCGGGCCCCGGCGGCGTGACGACCGCGACGGTCGGCGCGGGCCGTCGTTCCGCCACTCTCGGCGGCGCGGGGGGCTCGATGGCGGTGTGGGGAACGGAGTCCGGCGTGGTGCGGACAGCGGTCGGCGGGCCCGGTCCGCGGAGCTTGTCGAGGACGGACACGAACCGCTCGCCACCGGTGTACACGCCGAAGGCGAGAAGGACGAACAGCAGAGCGGCGACCAGCTTGGCCAGGAGCCCCACCAGCATGCTAGAGGTAGGTGATGGTCAGGATGATCGATCCCTGATAGATGCCCGGGGCCTGCGTGGGTGATGGAGTCACGGTGCCGCCAAGATACACGAAGAAGTAGGGATTCGCATTGCCGCCGAACCGGGCGTTGTTCACGCCCACGGCCGGGTTGAAGATCGTGCCGCCGTTCGGCTGGTCGTTGGTCCGCCGCCAGCGGGCCGAGTTCGCGGCGAAACTGATCGGCAAGTTGATGCCGGGCACCGCCTGGATGTTCGGCAGCTGGGTGGGCAGCGTGAACCGGATCTGGGCGAACGCGTTCGCCGTGCCGGCCACGCGGACCTTTCCGGCGAAGGCGGTGTTCTGGACCACGGTCTTCGGGACGCCGCGGGTCACGGTGGCGAAATTGAGGTTCTGCAGGTTGAGGAAGGTGATCGGGCCCCCGATCACGAGCGCCGTGATCGTCCCGTTGACGGCCGTGCCCTGGGCGGCCGCCGCGCCCGGGGCAAGGCAGAGCAGGAGGGCCAGGCCGAGTCGCCTCATCGGACGGTGAACTCCACGGAGTCGCGCGCCGGCAGGGCCGGCAGCACGGCCTTCGGGGGCAGGTCGCCCCGGTCGGTCGAGAGGGTCACCACGACCTTGTAGGTCCCCGGGGCCAGTGGCCCCACCGGGATGTCCACCCGCGGGTCGAGCGTGTAGTACACGCCGAGCGCCCGTTCGTCCTCGCCCTTGAGGGCGCCCTTGGCGTCCACCACCCGCACCCGCGCCGTCCCGACGTAGGCCGCCGTGCCGGTGCGCGTCATCGGGATGCGCACCGCCACCGTATCGTTGGCGTAGGTCGCCACGGGCGCGGCCAGCGCGACCCCGGTGGAAAGGGCGCCCTTCCGGTAGACGACGGCGATGACCGTGCGCACCTCGAGCGTGAGCCCCACGGTGATGGCGCCCGAGTCGGGGGTGCCGGCCACCGGCACCTTGCCTCCCTTGGCGCTCACGATCAGCCGCGCCCAGTACTCGCCGTCGGCGAGTCCCGCCGGGGGCGAGGCGAGGATCCGGATGGTCTGGCGCTCCTGCTGCCCGATGGTCACGCGGCGCGGGAAGGCCTGCAGCCAGGCGGTGGCCGCGGGTTGGCCGGCCGGCGCCGAGTCCGAGACCTCGACGCTCATCGACCCGGCGGAGTCGG
Source organism: uncultured Gemmatimonadaceae bacterium (assembly GCA_964446395.1). Classification (GTDB taxonomy): domain Bacteria; phylum Gemmatimonadota; class Gemmatimonadetes; order Gemmatimonadales; family GWC2-71-9; genus SPDF01. The sequence continues at coordinate 18,333 of CAYUOK010000003.1, forward strand.
TGGTCGGGTACCCGAAGCCGAAGGAGACGGTCACCTCGACCGGGTCCTCGCCGGGGTTGTAGAGGGTGATCGAGCCCGACCGCGTGGCGTGGTCGATGAACACGGCGTGTGGCGCCACGATGACCCCCTGCGCCAGCGCGGCGGCGGGCGTCAGCGCAAGCAGGGCGGCCAGCATTCGAGTCGTGCGATTCATCGGCCCGTGTCGCTCAGAGGAAGATGACGGTCATGACGATGTTCGCGGTGTAGTTGCCGCTCCGCTGCGTCGGGGTCGGGTTCACCCGCCCGCCGAGCGTGATCGTCGCATTGAACCAGACAGTCTCGTTGTACGGCGTGTTCGGGTTGAACGGCGTGTTGGCCTGGAAGACCGTCGTGAACCCGGCGCTGTTGTTCAGGAACGTGATCGGCATCGTCGCCCCCAGCGGCCCGTTCATGGCCGTCGGCAGGGTGAAGCCGATCGTGACGTTGCGTATGATCACCCCCGCGATCCGGAATTGCCCGCTGCGCACCGCGTCGTTCTGCAGCACGGTCGTCGGCACGCCAGGGATCACGGTGCCGAACGTCAGGTTGCGGATGCCCGTGACCGACTGGGCAGGCAACGCCCGCGGGAGGGCCAGGAGGGCCAGCCCGAGGAGAAGCGTCCGGGTCATCCGGGTCGGCTGCACGGGGCCGGAAGGGCGTGCCGGCGGCGCAGGCCTGTGCCCACGCCGCCGGCATCACCGCCTCACGGTGTCCGGCCTAGAGGCCGGTGTAGACCACGTTCAGGGTAATCGTCCCGCTGTAGGCGCCGGCCGCCTGCGCCACCGTCGGCTGGACCGTCGCGCCGATGAAGAGGAAGCGGTTGCCCGTCGTGGCGTCGAGGGTCGCGAGGGTCGCGGCCGCGCTCGGCGTGAACCCCGTGCCGCCGGTGGTGTTGGTGTTGTTATGCTCGCCGGTCCAGGTGGCGATCGCGAGCGTGCCCGGGCCGGTCAGGTTCGTCGGGAGCGTGAAGGTCATGCTCACCTGGGAGCCGGGGTTGCCGGCGATCGTGAACCGACCGGAGGTCGCGTCCGCGGCGGCCACGGTCTTGTTGATGCCGGGGAAGACGTTCCCGAAGGCGAGGTTCGCCGTGCCGGTCAGCGTCAGGGGCGTCAGCACCGTCGCGGTCGCGGTGATGTTGGCGCTCTGCGCCTGGGCCACGGAGGTCCCGACGAGGGCGAGGGCCAGAACGGCGAGGGACAGCTTTGAGGCGGTGTGCATGGTATGCGGGTCCTTTGTGAAGGAGACTGCCGTGGAACTGCACGCTTCGCGAAACGACAATGGGTCAAGTACACGCGTCCCGGAACCGGGGCGCACCTCAGCGCGGTGGGAAGGGCAAAGGGCGTGCCGATTTCGGCGCACAGTGGTGGCGGCGCCAAAGAAGTTCAAGATTGCCTGAAGGTGGATGAGCCAAGTCCATACCGGACTTGAAGATAGAGCCGAAGTCCGTGTGTCAAGTAATTCGACATTTGACTCCACTTTTCGGTGACTCTGGCGGGCTGGGGTAACCCCTTGTAGCGGAAGCAATTATAACACTTCACCCCCGGGTCGCGCAATCGTTGGCAGTAGGGGTAGGGGGCGGGGACGCGGGGACGCGGGGAAGCGGGACGGTCCGGGCGGGGCAGCGGGGCAGGTGGGCAGCGGGGCAGGAATCGGCGTCGGGCTCCATGCCCTCGGAATGAACCGGTCCTGCTCGAGCAGGGGCCGAGACACCGCATTCTGCGAGGGCACGCTGCCCCGCGGCCCCGCCGCCCCGCCGCCCTTGCTGCCCCCGCTGCCCCGCTGCCCCGCCTGCTGTTATATTCCCCTCGCCCCAGGTCCGAAGGGCGTCGGCGCGCGAACCGCGTCAGGACCTCGCCGGTAGCAGCGCTAAGCGATGTCCGGTGTCGCTTCGGGTCGCCTGGGGCACTTCTCTTTCCTCTCCCGTCCTTCCGCAGGTCGCATCGCCATGGCCATCGCTCTTGCACGCCGGTACCGCCCGCGGCGCTTCGCCGACCTCCTGGTGCAGGACCACGTCGCCGCCGCGCTCCGCGGCGCCATCGCCAGCGGGCGCCTCGGCCACGGCTACCTCCTGACGGGGCCCCGCGGCGTCGGCAAGACCACCGCCGCCCGCATCCTCGCCATGGCGCTCAACTGCGAGCGCCGCGAGACCGTCACCCCCGCCGGCGAGCCCTGCGGCGAGTGCGACAACTGCCTGCGCATCTGGAACGGCTCCGCCAACCTCGACGTGATCGAGATCGACGCCGCGAGCAACCGCGGCGTGGACGACGCGCGCGAGCTGCGCGAGCGCGCCATGTACGCCGCCTCCCAGGAGGGGCACCACAAGGTGTACATCGTGGACGAGGCGCACATGCTGACCCGCGAGGCATGGAACGCCCTGCTCAAGATCCTCGAGGAGCCGCCCCCGGGCGTCGTGTTCGTCTTCGCCACCACCGAGCCGGCCAAGATCTTCAACACCGCGGCGCCGGTGCTCTCGCGGCTGCAGCGCTTCGACTTCCGCCGGATCGGCCCCGCCGCCATCCGGACCCGGCTGGCACAGGTGCTCGCCGCCGAGAAGCTCGCGGCCGACGACGACGCGCTGACGCTCATCGCGCGCCATGCCGACGGCGGCATGCGCGACGCCCTCTCCGTGCTCGACCAGTGCCTCTCGTTCGGCGAGGGCGCCGTCACCGCCGAGCGCGTGCGCGAGGTCCTGGGCCTGGTGGGGGACGAGCAGTACGCCGAGGTCCTGCGCGTCGTGACCGCGCGCGACCCCGCCGGGGTCTTTCCCCTCGTGGCGCGGCTCCTCGACGCCGGCGCCGACCTGGCCGAGTTCCTGAACGGCACCGGGGAAATGCTGCGCTCGCTGATGATGCTGCAGGTGGGCGCGGACCCGGACGAGATCACCGAGTCGCTCCGCGCCTCGCTCGAGGAGTACCGCGGCACGCTGACCGAGGGCGACGTCCTCCGGATGCTTCGCCTCCTGGCCGAGAGCGAGACGTCGGTCCGCCGGAGCGGCAACGCCCGCCTCGCGGTGGAGACGCTGCTGCTCCGCTGGACGATGATGGATCGCACGGTGGACCTCGCCGCAGTCATCGCCGGCGGATCCACCGGCCCCGCTGCCCCGCGGCCCCCCCGCGCGGCCAAGGCCGCGCCCGGCCCCGCTGCCCCGCTGCCCAGCCGCGCGGCCGCGGCTGGCGCCGCGGCCCGCGCAGGCCTCGACCTGGACGCCCTCCTCGCCGCATGGGAATCCATCGTCACGCGCGGTCGCGAGCAGGGGAGCTTTCTCGGTGCCGCCCTCGCCGCCTGTGAGCCGTCCGGCATCGAGGGCAACGTCGTGCGCCTCCAGCTCACCGAGGAGAACCCGATGTACCGCGAGGCGCTCGATCGCCAGTCGGGGGCGGTGGACGCGATCATCTCGGCGGTGGCCGGGACCGCCGCGCGCGTGGAGGTGGCACCCCCCGCGAACGCCGCGCGCCCCGAGCGGCTGACCGAGGAAGGGGTCCGCGCCGAGCGGCTCAGCAAGGTCCGGAAGAAGGATCCGACGCTCGACGTCGCGGCCACCGTCCTCGATCTCGAGGTGATGGAGTAGGAACCCGGGTTGCCCCGCTCGGGTGGCACCCGTACTTTGCACTCTGACAGCGACTTAGGTGTGGAATGGCGGATATTCAGCAGCTCTTTCAGCTCGGCCAGCAGGTCCAGGGCCGGCTGCAGCAACTTCAGATCGAACTGGCGGGCCGCACCGTGGAGGCCACCGCCGGCGCGGGTCTCGTGCGCGCCACCGTGGACGGCCAGGGCCGGCTCCGTGCCATCGTCATCGACCCGGAGGCATTCGAGGGCCGTGACGCCGAGCTCCTGTCGGACCTCGTCATGAGCGCCGTGGCCGAGGCGCAGCGGCAGGCTGCGGACATGGCGCAGTCCGAGATGCGGAAGGTGCAGCCCGGTCCGGCGGGGCTGGGGCTCTAGTCGGTGCGGGCCATCGAGGCGCTGGTCACCGAGCTGGCGCGCCTGCCCGGCATCGGCCGGAAGACGGCGCAGCGGCTCACCTTTCACCTCCTGCAGCAGGGCCCGGAGGAGTCGACCAGGCTTGCGCGCGCGCTCGACGCGGTGGCCACGACGGTCCGGGCCTGTGCCGAATGCGGCTACGTGGCGGAAGAGGAGCGGTGCGAGTTCTGCCGCGATCCCCGCCGCGACGCCGGGCTGATCTGCGTGGTCGAGGAGGCGGCGTCGGTGCAGGCGGTCGAGCGGTCCACCGAGTTCCGCGGCCGCTATCACGTCCTCGGCGGGCGCCTCTCCCCCCTCGACGGCATCGGGCCCGAGGCGCTCCGGATCGACGGGCTGCTCGAGCGGGTGCGGGGTGGGGCGGTGCGCGAGGTGATCCTCGCCACCAACCCGTCCATGGAGGGCGAGGTGACCGCCACCTACCTCCAGCAGGTGCTTGCGGGCGAGGGCGTCCGGGTGACCCGCCTGGCGCGCGGCCTCCCGATGGGCGGCGACCTCGAGTACGTGGACGGCGTCACCCTGGCGCACGCGCTGCTGGCGCGGCAGGACGTGGCGGGATGAGCGTGCGCGGGGTGCTGCTGGTGTCGGGCGCGCTCGCGGGCCTGGTGGTGGGGTGGCAGCTGGCCCAGCGCCGGCTCGACCGGCACCGCGCCGACCTCTTCAGCCCCGAGGCGCGCCGGCGCGCCGACGCCCTCGCGTACATGGCGGGGGAGCGGTCGGCCGAGGCCGCGCGGGTGCTCCGCGAATACCTGGTGTGGGAAACGGAACCCGGCCTCCGGCGCCGCGCCGGCGCGCTGCTCCGGCGGCTCGAAGTCTCCCTCGGATAGGAAGCCCGCATGTCCGGTGCGTCCAGCTGGTCCCTCGCAGAGGCCGACCACGACAAGATCGTCGTCCTGCTGACGGCGTTCCTGCGGGAGTCGAACGCGCGGACCGCCCTGCTGGTGGACCGCACCGGCCAGATGGTGGCCACCGCGGGCGAGCCGCCCGAGTTCGACCCGACCACCTTCGCGTCGCTGGCCGCCGCCGACTTCAGCGCCAACGACCAGCTCGCCCGCCTCATCGGGGAGCCGGAATTCGGCAGCCTCTTCCACCAGGGCGAGACGGCCTCGATGTACCTGGCCGACATCGCCCGGCGGGTCATCCTCGTGGTCCTGTTCGACACCCGCACCACGCTGGGCCTCGTCAAGCTGCGGGTCCGCGGCACGGTGGGCGACCTCTCGAAGGTCTTCACGGAAATGTTCGCGCGGGACGGCGGCGTGGCGCCGCGGGTCGAGCAGGACTTCCTCGGCGACGCCGAGGACGAGATCGACAAACTCTTCGGCGAATAGAAGGCACGCGCGCATGTCGATGATCAACTACGCGTCCCGCGAGATCAACTGCAAGCTGGTCTACTATGGCCCCGGCCTCGGGGGCAAGACGACCAACCTGGAGCACGTCTACAACAAGGTCGCGCCGGGCGCCAAGGGGAAGATGATCTCCCTCGCCACCGAGACCGAGCGGACGCTCTTCTTCGACTTCCTCCCCGTGGACCTCGGCACCATCCGCGGCTTCAAGACCCGGTTCCACCTCTACACCGTGCCGGGCCAGGTGTACTACAACGCCTCGCGGAAGCTCATCCTCAAGGGCGTGGACGGCGTGGTGTTCGTGGCCGACAGCCAGATCGAGCGGATGGAAGCCAACATCGAGGCGATGCAGAACCTCTACGACAACATGGCCGAGCACGGCTATGACCTCACGCGCATCCCGTTCATCATCCAGTACAACAAGCGGGACCTGCCGAACGCCGCCTCCATCGCCGACCTCCAGGCCGCGCTGAACCCCGGCTGGCCGGTGGAGGACGCGGCCCGCCAGCGCCCGCTCGCCGATCCGTACCACGAGGGCGAGTTCCTCGTCGGGCGGACCCAGGACGGGGAGTGGATCGAGCGCGCCACCTACTTCGAGGCCGTGGCCGTCAACGGCGAAGGGGTGTTCGACACCCTGAAGGCGGTCAGCAAGCTCGTGCTCAAGACGCTCGGCTAGAGGGGGCCGGGGCGATGTGGAACCTCCCGAACATCGTCACGCTGATCCGGATCTCCATGACGCCGGTCGTGGCCCTGCTGCCGTTCATCGAGGGGTACTGGCCGAAGTTCGTCGCCTTCCTGGTGTTCGTGACGGTGGCGCTCACCGACATCCTCGACGGGTACCTCGCCCGCAGCCGCAACCAGGTCACCGACCTCGGCAAGCTGCTCGACCCGCTCGCCGACAAGATGCTCCTCCTCGCCAGCCTCATCCCGATCTACTGGATCACCCGCACCCGCCACGACCTCTACGACATCCCGGTCTGGGGCAGCATCCCCCTCTGGGCCTGCCTCCTGATGCTCGGGCGCGAGTTCGCCATGACGGCGCTGCGCTGGTGGGGCAAGAAGCACGGCGTCATCATCGCCGCGGGCGGCGCCGGCAAGCTGAAGACGGCGTTCCAGAGCATCTTCATCGGCGCCATCTTCCTCTGGTTCGCCTTCCGCGACGCCCGGCGCCCGCTCGGCCTCGAGACCAGCCCCTTCTTCCGGTTCTGGAACGAATTCCACGGCGGGCTGGTGGCCGTCGCCCTCGTGCTGGCCGTCGCGATGACGGTGTACTCGTTCCTCGGCTACCTGTACCGCTATCGGGCGCTTCTCTCCCAGAACCCGCAGTAACCCCCCGGACCCCATGGATGTCGAACTCGTCACGGTCGGCACCGAGCTCCTGCTCGGGTTCACCGTGGACACCAACAGCGCCGAGATCGGGCGCGCGCTGGCGGCCGGCGGCGTGCGCGTCGTCCGGCGCACCGCCGTGCCCGACGACGTGGCCGCCATCCGGGACGCCGTCGCCGCCGCCCTGAAGCGGACCGGCGCGGTCATCACCACCGGCGGGCTCGGCCCCACCGCCGACGACATCACCAAGTCGGCCGTGGCCGCCCTCTACGGCGCGCGGCTCGCCTTCGACCCCGCCGTCTGGGCCTCCCTCGAGGAACGCTTCGCCCGGTTCGGACGTGTCCCCACCGCCAACAACCGGGGGCAGGCCGAAGTCCCCGAGGGGGCCGCCGTCCTCCCGAACCGGTGGGGCACCGCGCCCGGCCTCTGGCTCGAGGGAGAACCGGGGCTGGTGGTGATGCTGCCGGGCGTCCCCGTCGAGATGCGGAACCTCCTGGCCTCCGCCGTCCTCCCGCGGCTCGTCGCGCGCGGCGGTACGGCCGTCATCCGCTCCGTCACCGTCCGCACCACCGGCATCGCCGAATCCACCCTGGCGGAGCGGATGGGCGACGTCGAAGAGCGAATCGCCCCGCTTTCGCTGGCCTACCTTCCCGGCCTCGGGTCGGTGGATCTCCGGGTCACCGCCTGGAACCTCCCCGCCGACGAGGCGGACCGGCGCCTGGCGCAGGCGGCGGACCTCCTGGCCGAACGCGCCGGCGAGCACGCCTACGGCCGCGGCGATGACGACCTGGCGGCGCTCGTCCTGGACGAGCTGCGGCGCCGCAGGCTCACGATCGCGGTGGCGGAGTCGTGCACCGGGGGGCTGCTCGGTGGGCGCCTGACCGCCGTCCCCGGGAGCTCGAGCCAGTTCCTCGGCGGCGTCATCGCCTACGCCGACCAGGCGAAGCAGCGGCTCCTGGGCGTCCCCAGCGACCTCCTGGGCGCCAACGGGGCCGTGAGCGAGCCTGTGGCGCGCGAGATGGCCATCGGGGCGACCCGGGCGCTCGGTGCGGACGTGGCGGTGTCCGTGACCGGCATTGCCGGTCCGGACGGCGGCACCGCCGACAAGCCGGCGGGCACCGTCTGGCTCGGCTTCGCGTGGCCGGGGGGGAGCGAGGCGGTCCTCCGCAAGTTCGTGGGGACGCGAAAGGAGGTCCGCGGCCGGGCAGCTCAGCAGGCCCTCTTCGAGGTCTGGAAGCGCCTCCGGCTCCTGCCAGAATGACCCGTCCCCGGGGCATGCCCGTTGCTATTAGTTTCCCGTATGCACACTCCACCGGACCCGCAATTGACTGACGACGAAATGGCAGGGAACGCCGCCGCCGAGGCCGCGGCCCAGGACCCGGCGGCTGCCGGCGTCCACGCGGGCGTCCCCCTCGAGCCTTCGGCCGAGGCCGTCCGTCGCCTCGAGGAAGAGAACGATGCGCTGAAGGATCGGTACGCGAGGCTCGCGGCCGAGTACGACAACTTCCGGAAGCGGACCCTCAAGGAGCGGGACGAACTCACGGCCCGCGTCCAGGGTGCCTTCGCCGGCCGCCTGCTCGACGAGCTCGACGACATGGAGCGGCTCCTCGCCGGCGACCCCGCCGTCACCACGTCCCAGGCGCTGTACGAGGGGATGGAACTGCTCGCGCGGAAGCTGTGGAAGGAACTCGAGTCGCTGGGCATGGAGCGGATCGATCCCGCGGGCCTCCCCTTCGACCCGGCGCTCCATGAGGCGGTCGCCACCACGCCGCCGGCCACCCCCGAGCAGGACCACACCGTCTGCCGCACCTTCCAGGCAGGGTACCGCTTCAAGGGCGCCCTCCTCCGGCCGGCCCGCGTGCAGGTCTACGCCGATCCGGGGCAGGCCTAGGTGGCGCAGCGGGACTTCTACCAGGTCCTTGGCGTCCCCGACTCGGCCACGACGGACGAGATCAAGAAGTCGTACCGGCGGCTGGCCAAGCAGCACCACCCCGACGCCAACCCGAACAACCCCGCGGCGGCGGAGCGCTTCAAGGAAATCTCCGAGGCGCACTCGGTCCTCTCGGATGCCGAGAAGCGGAAGAAGTACGACCAGATGCGCCGGTTGGGGGCGTTTGAGCCGCGCCGCGGCGGCGCGGCGGGGCCGCGGGGCGGCGGAGCAGGGGGGCAGGGAGCGGCCGCCGAGAATTTCGAGTTCGGGGACCTGGGCGGGCTCGGCGACATCTTCTCGTCCATCTTCGGCCGCGGGCGCCGCGAGGAGCCGGTGGCCGAGCATCTCGAGGCGCATGTCGAGGTGCCCTTCCGGGTCGCCATGCTCGGCGGCAAGGTCCCCGTCACGCTGCCGGTCACGGAGCCATGCGCCACCTGCAAGGGGAGCGGCGCGGCGCCCGGCGCCAAGGTCACCACCTGCGACGAGTGCAACGGCCGCGGCTCGATCTCCTTCGGGCAGGGTGGCTTCGCCGTCAACCGGCCCTGCCCCAAGTGCCGGGGCAAGGGAAGCATCCCGTCGGAGCGGTGCCCCACCTGCGGCGGCGCGGGCGACACGCGCACCGAGCGCCGGGTCATGATCACGGTCCCTCCGCTCACCGAAACCGGGGCCAAGGTGCGGCTGAAGGGGCAGGGACAGCCCGGACGCGGCGGGGCGCAGGCGGGAGACCTCATCGTCGTGTTCACGGTCGAGGCGGATCGCTTTTTCCAGCGCGAAGGGCTCGACCTGGTCTGCGAGGTCCCGGTCAACCTGGCCCAGGCGCTCCTCGGCACGCGGCTCCGGGTGCGGACCCTCGACGGCAAGAAGATCGTCCTGAAGGTGCCGCCAGGCACGCAGCCGGGTCGGAAGTTCCGCATCAAGGGGCAGGGGCTGGAGCGGGCGGGGCGGCGGGGCGATCAGATCGTGGCGGTGCGGGTCGAGCTGCCGGAGCACCTGACGCCGGAACAGGAAGCGCTGGCGCGGCAGCTCGCCGACGCGACGGGGCTCAAGTACTAGGCAGGCGTCCCGCGAGTTCCACCAGCCGGCGGTGCGTCGCGAGTTCCTCCGCGGGCGAGGGCGGCCGCCGCTGCACGTAGGTCCCGTCGGGCAGGAGGTCCCACGCCTGGCGGTTGTCCTCCCACATCAATTCCAGCACCTCGCGCATCGTCCGCCGGTGATGCGGATCCTCGATCGGGGCCACCGCCTCCACGCGGCGGTCCAGGTTGCGCGGCATCCAGTCCGCCGAGCCGATGTACACCTCGTCGGCGCCGCCGTTGCCGAACCAGAAGGCGCGGCTGTGCTCAAGGAACCGCCCGACGATGCTGATCACGCGGATGTTCTCGCTCACCCCGGGCACGCCGGGCCGGAGGCAGCAGATGCCACGGATGATCAGGTGGACCTGCACCCCCGCGCGCGAGGCCTCGTACAGCTCGTGGATCATCCCGGGGTCCACCAGGGCGTTCATCTTGGCGAGGATGCGCGCCGGCCGCCCCGCGCGCGCGTGCTCCGACTCGCGGTGGATCATCTCGACGAATCGCTCGCGCATGGACCGCGGGGCCACCAGCAGCTTCCGGAACCGCTCGGTCACGCCGAAGCCGGTGAGCTCGTTGAAGAGGTCCGTCAGGTCCTCGCCGAGGGCGGGGTCGCTCGAGAAGAGGCCGAAGTCGGTGTAGAGGCGCGCGGTGCGCGGGTTGTAGTTGCCGGTGCCGATGTGCACATAGCGCCGGATGTCGTTCCCCTCCCGGCGGACCACCAGCATGATCTTGGTGTGCGTCTTGAGCCCGGACACGCCGTAGCTCACGTGCACTCCCACGTCTTCCAGCCGCTGGGCCCAGATGATGTTGCTCTCCTCGTCGAACCGCGCCTGCAGCTCGATCAGGACCGCCACCTGCTTTCCCCGTTCCGCGGCGTGCGCCAGGAGCCGCGCGATGCTCGAGTCGCCGCCGGTGCGGTAGAGCGTCAGCTTGATGGCGAGCACGTCGGGGTCGTCGGTGGCCTGCTGGAGGAACCGCTCCACCGAGGTCTGGAAGCTGTCGTACGGGTGGTGGAGGAGGAGGTCGCCCTCCCGGATGACGTCGAAGACGCTCCGGCCCGACGCCAGCCGAGCCGGCGTGACGGGCAGGAAGGGGGGATCGCGCAGCTCCGGGAGGTCGAGGGAAGCCAGCGCCATCAGGTCGGAACAGTCGAGCGGACCCGGCACCTCGTACACGTCGTCGAGCGTCAGGTCGATGCCCTCCTCCTGCACCGCGTTGAACTCCGCCAGCAGCAGCTGCCGGAGCCCGTTCGGCGTCCCCGCGCCGACTTCCAGTCGCGACACCTCGGCGAAGCGTCGGTTGCGGACCTCCTCCTGGATGAGGCTCAGGAGGTCCTCGGCCTCGTCGTGGTCGATCTGGAGGTCGGTGTTCCGCGTGATCCGGAACGAGTGCCAGCTCAGGATCTCGACGCCGGGGAACAGCGACTCGAGGTGCGCACCGATGAGCTGCTCCAGCGGCAGGAACCGGTGCGCGCCGGGGAGCGCCACCCACCTCGGCAGGATCTTCGGCACCTTGACCCGCGCGAACCGTTCCTCGCCGTCGGCCCCGCGCAGGAACACCGCGATCGAGATGCTGAGGTTCGAGATGTACGGGAAGGGGTGCGCCGGATCCACCGCCAGCGGCGTCAGCACCGGGAAGACGTTCCGGCGGAAGTATTCGCGCAGGTGCGCCCGGTCCTCCTCGGTCGTCTCGCGCATGTCCAGGAGGAGGTGGACCCCCGCCCGCGCCAGTTCCGGCACCACCTCGTCGAGCAGGCAGCGGTACTGGTCGGCCACCATGGCGCGCGCCACCTGCGCGATGGACCGCAGCTGCTCGTCCGGCGTCAGGCCGTCGGCGGTGCGCTCACTGTAGCCGGCGTCCACCTGCCGCCGAAGCCCCGCCACGCGCACCTGGAAGAACTCGTCGAGGTTGCCCGCGAAGATCGCCAGGAACTTGACCCGCTCGAGGAGCGGGGTCCGGGGGTCCTGCGCCTCGTGGAGGACACGCCGGTTGAACTCCAGCCACGAGAGTTCGCGGTTGAAGTAGAGCCCGGCGTGCTTGAGGTCGGGCAGGTGCGCGGGAGCGGAGACTTCGGCGGGCGATGTCATGGCCCAAACAATCTACCCCGTCGGCCAAGCCCCGGGAAGGGTTGTCACGAACGTGTAACATATTGTCAATGAATACCTTAGACGGAAGCGGCCGGCCCCGGGGTGCTCTCCGGGGCCGGCCGTTTCACCCGCGGGAAGCGGCTACTGGACGGAGCGATAGGGGAACGCCCAGATGTTCGACCGGTAGTTGTCGCCGCCCTGGGTCTGCAGCGCCTCGGAGTCGATCGCGTCCACGGCCATTCGGGCGATGCCCGGCCGGCGCACGGTCCAGCCGATCGTCCAGGTGCCGTCGCCGTTGTCGTGCATCGGGAGGCGGAACCAGGCGTCGCGGTCGGCCCGGCAGTGGCGCACGTGGAGGAAGAGCTGTGTCGGCGGGACGAGGTCGGTGCCTGTGGTGTTGGTGACCGCCACCGTCACCACCACGCTGTCGCCGAGGTGGAGGGTGGGCACGCCGCCGTCCAGCGGGTAGACGTGATCAGGGTCGGTCACCGTCCCGATCGCGACGCCGTTGACCGCCACCGCCATCGAGGTGATCTGGACGGTGCGCCGTGCCGGGTCGCTGTCCACGATGTTCCCGATGCTCATCCCGACGAGCCGCCAGCCGCGCGGGGCGGTGGAGTCCTTCACGAAGACCGCGCGGTGCCGGAGCGTCTCGTGCATCGGCTTGGCGCCGGGGTTCAGGACACCGTCGAAGGTGGTGTCCACCAGGAAGCGGCCGTCGAACCGCACCGCCACCGCCACCTTGGCGGTGTCCCCCTCGATGACGACCACGCGGTCGCGGCTCGGACGGACGGGGGCGCGACGCCGGCCCCAGTGCTCGGGGGCCACGTACGGATCGCCGGGGGCGGAGTAGAGGCCGGGGGAAGAGGTGAGGGCAGCGCCCTCGAGGATGTCGTCGCCGCCGGGATTCTCGTCGAAATAGCCGGCGTCCACGTCGAGGTACGCCTGCTGGACCGCGGCCTCGTCGCCGGAAACGCCGGTGGGTGCATCGTCGCTGCAGGCCGTTGCAGTCAGCGCGAGCGCCGCCAGGAAGGCGGTGGAGTGAATTCGCATGGGAACGGCTCCTGTGATGGTCGTGTCGGTTGGGCACTACGCCCGGTAGACGACGACCGTCCAGGAACGTTAAGCGGCGTGTCCTTCGCCCGGCGTGACTCCCGTCACCCCGGGCCGGGGCCTTGGTCTCCGCTCACCAGCAGGGCGAGCATCAGGCTGACGATGCCGACCACCAGGCCGCCCCAGAAGGCCGGCCAGAATCCGTCCACGGTGAATCCGAGGTTCCAGACGGCGGCGAGCCGGGCGGTGAGCATGAGCATCACGCCGTTGATGACCAGCGTGAAGAGCCCGAGGGTCAGGAGCACGAGCGGGCAGGACAGCACGGTGAGGATCGGACGGAGCACCGCGTTCACCACGCCGAAGACGAGCGCCACCGCCAGCAGCTGGAGCGGCCCGTCCGTGAAGTGGATGCCTGGAATGACCTGCACCGCCGCCGAAAGGGCGATGGTGTTGATCATCCACCGGATCAGGAACGGTTTCACCTGGACTCGGGAGAGCATCGGAGTGTCCGCCTACGGCGTGGGGCGGAGTGAGGCGTCGAGCCAGTCGAGCACGGTGCCCCACCAGAGTCGGCGATCGCGGGGGCGGAGCACGAAATGCCCCTCGTTCGGGAAGTAGAGGAACTTGCCCGGCAGGCCCCGCAGCCGGAGCGCCGTATAGGCCTGGAACCCCTCGGAGACGTCCACCCGGTAGTCCTCCTGCCCGTGCACGATCAGCATCGGCGTCTGCCACCGCGACGTGTAGTTGGCCGGCGACCACTTCTCCATCGTGGCCCGCGCGGAGGGCATCAGCGGCGTGCCGCCGAACTCGTGGATGGGGAACCAGAGTTCCTCCGTGGACCCCGAGAAGCTCAGCGGGTTGAAGATGCCGTCGTGCGCCACGAGGGTCCGGAAGCGGTTCGTCTGCCCCGCCATCCAGTAGATCATGTACCCGCCGTACGAAGCGCCTGCCGCCCCCACCCGCGTCCGGTCCACCCAGGGGTAGCTCGTCACGACGTCGAGGCCCTTCATCAGGTCCTCGTAGGGGTAGTCGCCCCAGTGCTGGGAAATGCTGTTGGTGAACGCCTGCCCGTAGCCGGTGCTGCCGTGGAAGTTCACGGCCGCCACGACGTAGCCGCGCGCCGCGAACATCGCGTAGTTCCACCGCGGGTGCCACTCGTCGCTCCAGGCGGACTGCGGGCCGCCGTGGATCAGGTACACCACCGGGTATTTCTTGTCCGGATCGAACCCCGGCGGCTTCATGACCCAGCCGAACACGGAGTCGTTGAGAGCGCCCACGAAGCCGAACGGCTCCAGCGGCGTGAGCTCGACGCCCGCCAGCCACTCCCCGTTCAGGCTCGTCACCTGGCGGAGCCCGCCGCCCGTCGTCCAGTTGGCGGCCCACACCTCGGCGGGGCGGTCGGCGGTGCTGCGGACGAACACCATCTCGTCACCCCGCGGCGGGACGCGTGCGCCCCGGTTGACCCCGCCCGCGACGAGCAGGGTGCGCCGCCCGTTGGCCACCTCGATGCGGTAGAGCGAAACGCCGCCGCGCTCCGGCACCTCCGCGATCAGCGCCCGCGAGTCGGGGGTCCAGCTGATGGCGTCCACGCTCGACATCCAGTCGGCGGTGAGCGACCGCCGCCGGCCCGTCGCCCGCTCGTAGAGCATGACCTGCTGCCGGTCCGCCTCGAAGCCGGGGACGGTCATGGCCAGGTACGCGACGTACCGGCTGTCCGGCGAGTACGCGGGCGAATTGTCGTTGGCCAGGTTGTTCGTGATGGCCTGGCGTCCGCTGCCGTCGGGCCCCATCACGAAGATGTCGTTGTTGGTGCTGGTGGCCAGCGACGAGTCGGGGTTCACCACCACCGCCACCTCGGTCCCGAACTGCGAAAGGGCCACGCCGACGCCGCTGAGCGCGAGGGTCGGCACGTCGCGATCGTAGGGGGTCACGTCGGCGCCGATCGTGTCCCCCGGCTCCAGCCGGAAGAGGTGCTGGCGGAGGCCCACCCGCCACTCATTCCAGTGCCGATAGAACAGCTCCGTCCAGATCTTGGCCTCGGTGGGGAAGCCGCCGTTGCGGAGGTCGAGCTCCGTCTGCGCGGGCCACTTCACGTCCTTCACGTAGAAGAGCGCCTTCCCGCCCGGCGACACCCAGAACTCCGAGATCCCGCCGGGTACCGCGGTCAGGCGCGTCGGCTCGCCGCCGCGAATCGGCAGGCGCCAGATCTGGGCGCCCTCCTCGCGCGTCGAGATGTAGGAGAGCGTCCTGCCGTCCGCCGACCACCTCGGGGAGCGCTCGCTGCCCGAGCCCGACGTCGCCTCCCACGTCTCGCCCGAGCCCATGTCCGCGAGCCAGATCCGGCTCCGGTTGCGGTCCTCGTCGAGCGACGGCACCGAGACCGTGAAGGCGAGGAGCCGGCCGTCAGGTGACGGCTGCGGATCCGACACGGCGCGCACGGCCAGGAAGGTCTCGATGGTCATCGGCGCCCGGGCCGACTGTGCGGCGGCGCTCCCGGCAGCGGCCATCACCCCGACGGCGAACGCGGCGGCGAGGAGAGATCGGCTCACCCGATCACCCCGCCGCCGAGCACCTGGTCGTCGGCGCCGTACAGCACGCCCGACTGGCCCGGCGAGATGGCCCGCGCCGGCGTGTCCAGCAGGAGCGAGACGCCGTCGTCGCTCCGCGCGGTGACGGTGGCGGGGATGGCCCGCGACCGGTACCGGATCTGGACGCCGCAGCGGTCGCCGACCGCCAGTGGGGCGGCCAGCCAGTTCACCTCGGCCAGGGCGAGCCGGTTCCCCTCGAGCGCCGCCTCCGGCCCGATGACGACCTCACGGCGTTCCGGCCGGATGGCCACGACGTACATCGGCTCGGCGAACCCGCCGGGCAGCCCGC
>CAYUOK010000004.1:0-33940 GCA_964446395.1 uncultured Gemmatimonadaceae bacterium
CCGCGAGCCACCAGGCCGCCGCCAGGAAGAGCCCCGCCGCGATCAGGGTGGTGTTTCGGAGCGCACTGGCGGGATCGCCGTGCTCGAGGAGGCGCATGGCGGCGATGCCCACCACCGAAGCGCCGAGGCCGGCCAGGATCATCAGGATGGGCAGCGCCACCGCGTTCATCCGGAACATGTCGGGGATGACGGGGCTGGTCGCCGCGAGCGCGACGGTGGCGATGACCGCGCCGACGTAGCTCTCGAAGATGTCGGCCCCCATGCCCGCCACGTCGCCGACGTTGTCGCCGACGTTGTCCGCGATGGTGGCGGGGTTGCGGGGGTCGTCCTCGGGGATCCCGGCCTCGACCTTGCCGACGAGGTCGGCGCCGACGTCGGCGGCCTTGGTGTAGATGCCGCCGCCCACGCGCGCGAAGAGGGCGATGGAGGACGCCCCCATGGCGAAGCCGCTCAGGACCTCGGCGAAGCGGGTGAAGCCGAGGAGGTCGGCGGTGGCGGGGTCGAGCACCAGCCAGGTGACGGCGCCGATGCCGATCAGGCCGAGTGACGCGACGGCGAGCCCCATGACGGCGCCGCCGTTGTACGCCAGGAAGAGCGCCTTGCCCTGGCCGACGGAGCGGGCGGCCTCGGCGGTCCGGACGTTCGCCTTGGTAGCGGCCTTCATGCCGACGAGGCCGGCCGCGACCGAGCAGACGCCGCCGAAGAGGTACGCCCCGGCCGTCCACGGCCCGATGGCCCACGCCAGGAGGGCGGCGACGAGGAGCAGGAACGGGGTGAGGACGGTGTACTCGCGGCGCAGGAAGGCCATCGCGCCGTCCTGGATCAGCCCGGCGAGATCCTGCATGGCGGCGGTGCCCTGGGGCTGCCGGCGCAGGTAGACGTAGATCGAGGTCGCGATCAGGAGCCCGGCGATGCCACCGGCCATCGCGTACACGGGGAAGTTCGTCACTCAGCCTCCGTTATATCGGTTCATGGCCGGCTCGATGCCCTCCGCCAGCCAGCATTCGACGGCGTCCGCCATCGGATCCAGCAGTCCTGTCACAGCCTCCCACTCGTCCGGCGCAAATTCGTCGAGGACGAAGTCCGCCAGGTCCTGGCCGCCGGGAGGGACGGGGCCGACCCCGATCCGGAGGCGAGCGTAGTCCTGGCGCATCAGCGCCCCTTCCACGCTCTTCAGTCCGTTGTGCCCGCCGGCGCTGCCGGCCCCGCGCAGCCGGAAACGGCCGGCGGGGAGCGCCACGTCATCCACCAGGACGAGGAGATCCTGCGCGGGGTCGAATCCCGGAAACGAACGGAGCGGGGCGAGTGCCGCCCCGCTCCGGTTCATGTAGGTCGTCGGCTTGATCAGCCGGACGTCGGTGCCGTCGCGCCGGCCGCTCGCCTCGCGGGCCCGTTCCGCCCGCCGAAACGCCCCGAAGCCCCAGCGCCGCGCCAGGTGGTCGGCGAGGACGAACCCTGCGTTGTGCCGGGTCCGTTCGTATTCGGGGCCCGGGTTCCCGAGTCCAAGAATGGCGCGCAGGGCGTCACTCCTTGTCGTCGTCGCCGTCCTCGGCCTTCGGCTTCCGGATGAGCTCGGGCTCGGTCGACACTGCCTCGGCGACCGGGGCCGCGACTTCTTCCGTCCGCGGCGCCACGACCGTGCAGACCGGAACGTTCGGGTCGTCGAGGATCTCGCCCTTCTCGAGGACGAGGTCGCGGACGAAGATCGAGTGCCCGATGGCCAGGTTGGTGACGTCCACGTCGATGCTGGCCGGGATGTCGCCCGGGAGGACCCGGATCTCGATGTCGCGGTGCACGAAGTCGAGCACGCCGCCGAAGTTCCGGACGCCGTCGGGGATGCCGTTGAGGTGGACCGCCACCCGCACGTCCACTTCCTCGTCGGCGTGGATCTCGTAGAGGTCGAGATGCACGATGGTCGAGGAGCGCAGGGCGTGCCGCTGGATGTCGCGGAGCAGCGCCTTGATCGGCGCGCGGCCGTCGACGGTGACGTCGAGGATGGTGCTCGCCGTCATGGAGGGCAGGAGCCGGGAAAGGACGCCCGCGTCGATGGCGAGCGGCTCGGGCTCGCGTCCGTGCCCGTAGATGACGGCGGGCACCTGGCCCGAGCGGCGGAGGGCGCGGGCGGCGCCGGTACCGGTCTGAGAGCGGGAGGCCGCCGCGAGATTCACCTGTTGTGCCATAGTCCGATCCTTCGAGGTAATGGACGCCGACGCGGCGCCCTCAATCGAACAGCGAGCTGACCGACTGGTCGCTGTGGGTGTAGCCGATCGCCTTGGCCAGGAGGCCGGCGATCGAGAGAACGGTCAATTGCTTGAAGTGCCGCTCCGGCGGAATGGCGATCGTGTTGGTGACCACCACTTCCTTGACCGGCGACGCCGCCAGCCGCTCGACCGCCGGCCCGGACAGCAGGGCGTGCGTCGCGCAGCAGTACACGTCGTTGGCCCCGAGCCGCTTCAGCGCGTGCACCGCTTCCGACATGGTGCCCGCGGTGTCGATCATGTCGTCCGGGATGACGCAGTCCCGGTCCTTCACCTCGCCGACGACGTTCACCACCTCGGCGATGTTGGCCGAGGGCCGCCGCTTGTCGATGATGGCCAGGGTCGCGTTGAGCCGCTTCGCGAAGCCGCGCGCCATCTTGGCCGAGCCGACGTCGGGCGCCACCACCACCGGGTCCTTCAGGCGCTTCTGCCGGAAGTGGTTCACCATCGCCGGCGCCGCGTACAGGTGGTCCACCGGCAGGTCGAAGAACCCCTGCATCTGGTGCTGGTGGAAGTCCATTCCGAGCACCCGGGACGCGCCGGCCATCGTCACCATGTTGGCCACCAGACGGGCGCTGATGGCCACCCGCGGCTGGTCCTTCCGGTCTTGCCGGGCATACCCGAAGTAAGGGATGACCGGTGTGACCCGCGCCGCGCTGGCCCGCTTGGCCGCGTCCATCAGGAGCAACAGCTCCATGAGGTTGTCGGCCGGCGGGTTGGTGGGCTGGATGATGTAGACATCCCGCCCGCGCACGTTCTCGTCGATCTTGACGAAGATCTCGCCGTCGGCGAACCGCTTGATGGTCACCTTGCACAGTGGCTGGCCGAGGTGCTGCGCCACTTCCTCCGCGAGCGGCCGGTTGGCCGTGCCGCTGAGGAGAAGGATGTGGCTGCGTTCCAGCGAAATCGGCGCCATAGAGCCCTCAAATCTAACCGGGCAAACGGGGGGGAGTCAACTCGCGCGGGGACAACAGGATCCGACGGCGGGAGGATTGGCCCTGGTGGATTCGAACCACCATTCGCAGATCCAAAGTCTGCTGTCCTGCCATTGGACGAAGGGCCAGCGAATTCAAAGGTAAAGCATTGGAGGCAAAGGAGAAAGGACCGAGGACTGGGGACGGCGGGGTGGCTTCAGCCGGCAGTGACCTCGAGGATCTTCCCATGCTTCCGCCCGAGCATCATCGCCGCGTCGGCGCGATCCGCGGCGGTCCGGTAGACGGCCAGGAACGCCGAGCCCGAACCCGTCAGCCTGCAGAGGAGGGGACGCGTGCCGGCCAGCGCCTCGAAAGCGGCCTTGAGGCCCGGCTTTCTGGCAAAGAGGGCGGCCTCGAAGTCGTTCCCCGCCATCCGGGCGATGTCGCCCCAGCTGTGCAGCGCGTCGAGGCCGAGCGCCAGCCCGCCCCGCTTCGAGGAATCTCCCCCCTGGTCGATCCAGGCGTACGCCTCGGCCGTGGGCATCCCCTCGGGAGGCACCAGCAGGAGGGCCGGCGCAGCGGGCAGGGGCGGGAGTCGCAGCATCCGCTCGCCGTGACCCCACGCGAGCGCCAGCCGCGCCTCGCTCAGGAAGAACGGCACGTCGCTCCCGAGGCGCGCAGCAAATTGGAGCAGTTCGTGGCTCGGCACCGGGCCGCCCGCCAGCTGGTTGACCAGGATCAGCGCCGCAGCCGCATCGCTCGATCCGCCGCCCAGTCCGGCCTGCACCGGGATCCGCTTTGCCAGCGTGAGGTGCACGCCGAAGCGCCGACCGGTCGCCTGCAGCACCATTTCCGCCGCCCGCACGGCGAGGTTGTCCGGCGCGGGTCCGACATCGGCGCCCTCGACGTCGATGGTGACCCCGTTTCCGGGCCGCCGCTCCGCCATGAGGTCGTCGGCCAGGTCCAGCAGGCAGAAGAGGGTCTCGAGGGAGTGGTAGCCCGACGCCTCCCGCGCGAGGATGCGCAGGAAGAGGTTCGCCTTGGCCGGCGCCTTCCGGGTGAGCGGTCCGTCAGGCACTTGGCGGGGCGGAGCGCGCCGTGGCAGAGAGCCCGAGTCCGGTCCGCGTGGCCGACCAGACGCCGAGCACCGTGATCGGCACGAAGGTGGTGAGGTGGTACCCGACGGCGTAGGCGATCGCTTGGCTCGCGCCGATGCCGTAGAGCGCCAGGACCGCGGTGATGACTGCCTCGAAGGGACCGACGTAGCCCGGCGCGGAGGGCACGGCGATGCCGAAGGCCAGCACGCCCTGCAGTACCACGGCGCCGCTGTAGCTGACCGGGAGGTCGAAGGCGAAGAAGGCCAGGTAGAACGAGAGGGCGTTGACGAGCCAGAGCACGACCGACCAGGCGATGACGCCCGCCAGGCGGGCGGGGGACTTGAGGACGATGAGCCCCTGGCGCACCCCCTCGATAATCTCGATGAGGCGGAGCGCGATCCTGTCGGAGGGGATGAGCCGGCGGACGACGCCCTCCGCGGCCTTGGGAAATGCCACGACGAGCGCGGCGCAGGCGAGCGCCGCCAGGGCGAGCAGCCCGGCAGTGGTGGCCACACGCTGCACCGGGATCCCCGCCACGGCGAGGCCCGGTGGCATGTCCGGCATGAGCAGCGCGAGCGCCAGCAGCCCCACGACGGTGAGGGCGTCGAAGACCCGTTCGACCGCGACCGACGCCAGGGAGGTGGTCAGGCGCGCGCCGGTCAGCCGGCTGGCTGCGACGGTCCGCACCACCTCGCCCGCCCGGAAGGGAAGGAGGTTGTTGGCGGCGAACCCCATCGCCACGGCGTGCCACAGCGGGAGCCATGGATAGGCGTCGCCGTTCTCCGCCCGCAGGAGGAGGCGCCAGCGAATGAGGCGGAGCGGAAAGAGGGAGGTGGCCACGACGACCGCCGCGAGCAGCCAACCCGGCCGGACGGCGCGGAGGTACCCCGCCGCCTCGGCCAGGTCGACGTCGCGGAACGCCCACCAGAGGAGAAGTCCCGAGACGGCAATGGCGAGGAGAAGCTGCCAGATGCGGTGCCGCGAACTGGTCAAGCGGAGGGCTCGAGGGCCAGCGGCACGAGGTCGAGGAGTTCGTCGAGCAGGGGGCGGATGCGCTGGAGTTCGGCGCCGCCGCGGAGCAAGCCGGAGAGGTCGCGCCGCACCTGGTCGGCCCGGCGAAGCGCGGCCTCGCCGCGGTAGAGCAGGGTGCCGATCTCCACCGCTTCCTCGGCTGCGGCCACCGGCGGCGCCGGTGAGGGAGCGGAGGTTCGCGCACCACCGCCGTTCCCTGACGTGCGGCCCCGTGCTCCCGACAGGCGCGCATACGTGAGGAAGCTCCCGGCGAGGGAGGCGTCTTCGACCGTTTCGGCGACGACGAGGTCTTCGGGTTCCAGCTCCGGCGCCAGCCGTTCCACGGGGACGACGTCGTCGTCAGGGGCGAGCGATTCGATCGGTACGATGTCGTCGGGCGCCTGGCCGAGCACCGCCGCCAGTCCGGCCAGTTCTGTTGACGCCTGTTCCGGGTCGCTCCGGGGCCCGAGCCCCCTGATGAGGGTGCCGGCCGACCGGAGGGCCGCCGCGAAGCCGGACGGGTCTCCCGCCGCGGTCCCGTTCACGATCGCGAGCCGCACCGCCCGAGCGAAGGTCTCCAGCCCGTGCCCGATCGCCGCCGCCGCGAGGCGGGGCGAGTCGAGCGTCCCGGTGAGGCTGAAGAGGCGCAGGTCGCGCTGCGTATCCGACTCGACCCGCTCCAGCTCGTCCGCGGCCTGCACCAGGAATTCGCCGTGGGTCAGGAGTTCGACCGATCCGAGGGTGACCGCCGCAGGCTGTTCTGGGGGCGTCCCGGGCCGGACGATGCTGGGCTGGCCGGTGGGGCTCAGGGTCTCGATGCCGACCACGTCACGGTCGTCGGCGAGGCGCCGGATGAGGAGCGAGGCGAAGTGGCGGACCTCGGGCGCGCTGGCCACCGGCCGGCCGGAGTCGGCCACGTCGCGGGCGGCGCGAGTGAGCGCCTGTGCCGCGGCGTCGAAGACCTCGCTGACGCCGGCGGGGGGTGCGCTGGTCCGGAGCAGGCCTCCGACCGCCATCTCGAGGCTGTCGAGCATTTCGGGCAGCGGCGAGAGGTCGGTGAGCGCGGCAAGCCCTCGGAGGGACTGCATGCGGCGAAGGATGTTGTGCAGCGGGTCGCGCGCGCCGGGATCGGCCTCGAGGGCGCGGCCGGCGCGGTCGAGGGCGCTGGCCACCAGCGCACCCTCCCGGGCGACGAACGCGCGCACGCCGGCGTTGAGCTCGCCCCGGCTCCGGGTGGCCGGCCGGCTTCCCTCGGGCGGGCGTCCGCTGATGGACTCGAGTGCGCGCGAGAGCCGGTCGGCCCGGGCGGAATCGTCGGCGGTCCACTCGCGGGCCTGGCGGACGAGCCGCTTGAGGTCGTCCACCGACTGGGCGACGACCTCCGCGAGCGCGGCGTCCCACGCGCGCGACCGGTCGTGGTACGCGCGGGCCACCCCCTCGAGCGCCCCGGCGGCCCTGGTGATTTCCGGCTGATTGGCCATGAGGGCGGAGCCGCGCAGGGCGCGCGCATACCGGACGAACTCCTCGGGCGGCGGGCCGCCGCCGGCAGCCGCCAGGCGAGCGAGCCGCTCGAGGTACTCGCCGGCTTCCAGGGCGAAGAAGTCAGTCGGGCCGAGGGGATTGGGCATGTCGAATCAAGTTAGGGTGTGCCGGGTTCCCGGGAAAGGTTACGGCCGCCCGGAGCCGGCGCGGGCGTCGGACATGAGGCGTCGCATCCGGCGCACGGCGCCTTCGAGGCCCTCGAAGACGGCCCGGCTGACGATGCTGTGACCGATGTTGAGTTCCTCGATTTCGGGAACCGCCGCCACCTCTCCGACGTTGAGGTACGTCAGCCCATGCCCCGCATGGACGGCGAGGCCGAGTTCCGCGGCGTGGCTCGCCGCGCGCCTAAGCTGGTCGAGGGCGGCGGGGCCCTCGCGCCAGTGGTGGGCGTATTCGCCGGTGTGGAGCTCGATGGCGGGCACGCCGAGGTCCTTGGCGGCGTCAATGGTGTCGAGGACCGGGTCGATGAAGAGACTGACCCGGCACCCGGCCTCGTCGAGCCGCCGGATCGCGTTGCGGAGCCGGGCGTCCCGGGAGCTGACGAGGAGCCCCCCTTCGGTGGTCACCTCCTCCCGTCGCTCGGGGACGAGCGTGGCCTGGAGCGGCCGGAGTCGGCACGCCAGGTCCACGATCTCGTCGCTGACGCCCAGCTCGAAGTTGAGCGGGGCGGGGAGGGACGTCGCGATGGCGACGACGTCGGCGTCCTGGATGTGCCGGCGGTCCTCGCGGAGGTGCACCGTGATGCCGTCGGCGCCGCCGGCCATGGCGGCGCGCGCGGCGTCCAGCGGATCGGGCTCGTCCGTCTTCCGCGCCTGCCGCACGGTGGCGACGTGATCGATGTTCACGTACAGCCTGACTGGCATCATTGCTCGCACTCCGCGCGCGGTTTACGTTTGAGGCAGTTCACTTCACAAGGCGGATGGCCCGTGACTCTGCGCTGGATTCCCGGATTGCTCCTCGTCGCGGCCTGCGCCGGCGGCGGCGCGGGGAGCGGCGGTCCGATGGCAAACCGCTCTCCCGAAACGACCGTCAAGGCGTTCCTGGCGGCGGCGAAGGACACGAACCTCACCCTGATGGCCAATTACTGGGGCGGCTCGTCCGGTCCGGCCGCCACGAGCAAGCAGCCGCCCGACTACGAGAAGCGCATCCGCATCATGCAGAAGTACCTGACCAACGACTCGGCCAAGGTCGCCAGCCTCGGCACGGTGGACGGGCACCCGGACCAGGTCATGGTGACGATGCGGATCTTCGTGGGCAAGTGCCAGAACTCGGTGCCCTTCATCGTGGGCAAGTGGAAGGACCAGTACCTGGTCCAGAACGTGGACGTCACGGCGGCCGCCAGCCCGGGCCGGCCCTGCGACGACCAGGGAAACCCGATGTAGGCTCCGGCTCCCCTACTCGGTGAGCTCGATCAGGATGCCGGCGGTGGACTTGGGGTGCAGGAACGCGATGCGGCACCCGCCGGCTCCGAGGCGCGGCGCCTCGTCCACCAGGCGGTAGCCGGCCTCGCGCGCCTGCTGCAGCGCAGCGTCGAGGTCGGCCACGCGGTAGCAGACGTGATGGATGCCGGGGCCGCGGCGCTCGAGGAACTTCGCGATCGGCGAGTCGGCGGCGCGCGGCTCGAGCAGCTCCACCTCGGAATCGCCGAAGGGGAGCGACACGATGGTGGCGCCGTCGGCCACTTCGGCGGGATGAGGCGCGAGGCCGAGCACGTCGCGGTAGAACTTCAGGGCCTCGCCGATGTCGGGGACGGCGATGCCGATGTGAGCGATGCGAGGGGTGTCCGGCACGGAGACTCCGGCGTGTCAGGTTGGTTGGCTTGAACTTAACTGCGGGGCGCGCGAGCGCGCACCCTGCCGCACACTGGGAGGTTGGACGGACATGGGGCAGAACACGATTGACGTAACCGAGAGCACCTTCGCCGCCGAGGTCGAGCAGCACAAGGGGCTGGTGCTGGTGGATTTCTGGGCCACGTGGTGCGGGCCCTGCCAGATCATCGCGCCCTCGCTCGACCAGCTGGCCGCGGAATACGCGGGCAAGGTCCGGATCACGAAGCTCGACGTGGACGCCAACCAGCGGGTGGCGGCCAAGTTCAACATCCGCTCGATCCCCGCGGTGCTGTTCTTCAAGGACGGCAAGCACGTGGACACACTCATCGGCGCCGTCCCCAAGCCGGCCATCGCGTCAAAGATCCAGCACCACCTCGCGGCGTAAGGCGTCGCGTCCCGGGCCGCCCGATCGGGCGGCCCGTCCTGCCGGGGGTCTATGCTCGTCAGCGGCACACGACTGCTCCATTCCGCCATCCGGCTGAGCGACGTCGCCTTCCCGGCGTCGGACACACTGGTCGCGCGCACCCGCCTCATCTATCTCCACCTCGACAACCTGCTCTCGTTCGCCAAGCGCGACCGGGACGGCAAGGTGGACGCCTACTTCCTCGGCTACCTGCCGGACGAGCTGATCCTCCTCTTCTTCCAGCGCGGCGAGCTGGTGACGGCCGCGGGGATCGGCTCGGGACAGCGCACGGTGCTGCCCATCGCCGAGGCGGTGCGCCGGCTCAAGGCGGACCCCGAGCGCGGCGAGGCGGCCTACTGCGCGGCCCCGACCGCGCAACTCGAGCTGATGTACCAGGCCTGCGCGGCACCGGCGGAGCCCTGGGTGGTGGACTCGAAGCACCCCGAGCTGATCTTCCCCCGGGTCGTGGAGGAGTCGCTCACCGGCGCGCTCGAGATCATCTCGAACGGCCGCGTCAATTACCTGCAGTTCGACCACGGGAAGTTCTCCGGCGGCTACTTCTACGCGCGGCCGGAGTCGGTGCCGCTGCCGGCCTACATCGAGGGGATCTTCCAGCCGGATGCGGACGGCGCCCAGCCCGCACTGTCCGTCAGCGGCGTACCTCCTGCGGCTGGCCTGCCGGTCCAGGTGCTGCCGTCGCAGGTCCGGATGTACCGCGAGTTGTACCTGCGGATTGCCGGCGCCATCGAGGCCGAACTCCCCGATGACGGACACCGCAGGGTCGACCGGGTGACCGGCAGGCTGCTGCCGGTGCGCCCCGCCCTCGGGCACATCCTCCCGTCGAACGGCGGGGACCCGTCCATGGTCGCCACGCCGGCCGCCGAACTGACGGCTGACCTGGCCGCCTGGACGGGCGCGCTGCTGTCGGAAATCGAGGTGGTGTCCCCGGGCGCGGGTCCCCGGATCCTCCAGGCCACCACTCGCGAACAGCGCCACCTGCTGCAAGCCGCCGGCTTCTACTCGCATTTTCCCTGGAGCCTCACCTGGTAGACCCCGGCACCCTGTACGTCGTCGCCACCCCCCTCGGACATCTCGGAGACCTGACGACTCGCGCCGCCGAGGTCCTTCGGGCCGTGGAGGTCGTGGCGGCGGAGGACACCCGACGGAGCCGGACTCTCCTCCAGCACATCGGAGCGACGCCCCGAATGATCGCCGTGCACGCCCACAGCGAGGCGAGCCAGGCGGAGCCGATCCTGACGCTGCTCCACGCGGGGCAGTCGGTGGCGTTGGTAACCGATGCCGGGACCCCCGGCATCAGTGATCCGGGCGCCCGCCTTGTCGCGGCGGTGCGGGCGGCTGGATGCCCGGTCGTCCCTATCCCGGGAGCCTCGGCGGTGGCCACCGCGCTCTCCGCCTCGGGCCTGCCGGCCGACCGGTACCTCTTTCTCGGGTTCCCGGCGCGGAAGGGCAGGGAACGGGAGGCGGAACTGGCCCGGGCGGCCTCGGAGCCCTGGACGGTCGTCTTCTACGAGGCGCCGCCCCGCCTCGTCGCCCTGCTTCGCGACCTCGCCGAGGCCTGCGGACCGGGGCGGCGGGCGGTGGTGGCGCGGGAGCTGACCAAGCTGCACGAGGAGTTCCGAGCCGGCACGCTCGAGGAACTGGCGGCGTGGTACACCGAGCACCTGCCCAAGGGGGAGATCACCCTCGTGGTCGAGGGCGCCCCGCTCGCCTCCGCCGTGCCGCCGGACCTGGAGGCGCTCCGCCGAGACGCTGCCTCGCTGCTGGCCGGGGGCCTGACACGGAAGGACGTCGTCCGCCGGCTGACGGAATCGAGCGGTCTCGGCCGTAATGAGGTGTATCGCCTGGTCATGGAGCTGCCGTGATGCACACCAGGCCCGCCATCCGGGGCCTCTTCCTTCCGCTGCTGTCCCTTTTCCTGCTCGCCGGCGTATCCCCGCTCGGCGCGCAGGAGGCGGGGGGCGTGACCATCGGTCGCTTGCACTACGACGGGGGAGGGGACTGGTACGCCAACCCCTCCAGCCTGCCGAACCTCCTCGCGGCAGTCCGCGCGCGGACGGACCTCCAGCCTGCCGAGCGCGAGAGGGTCGTGACGCTCTCCTCGCCGGCGCTCTGGGAGGTGCCCTACTTGTACATGACCGGGCATGGCAACGTCCGCTTCAGCGAGTCCGACCTCGTCACGCTCAGGCGCTACCTGCTGCAGGGCGGCTTCCTCCACGCCGACGACAACTACGGAATGGACGAGTCGCTGCGGCGCGAACTGGCCCGGGTCTTCCCTGACCGGCCGCTCGTCGAGGTTCCCCTCGATCACCCCATCTACAACCTCGTCTACCAGTTCCCGCGAGGCGTTCCGAAGATCCACGAGCACGACGGGAAACCGGCTCAGGGCTTCGGGATCTTCCTCGACGGCCGCCTCGCCGTGTTCTACACCTATCAATCCGACCTGGGCGACGGGTGGGAGGATCCCGACGTCCACAAGGACACTCCGGAAGCCCGCGAGGCCGCGCTCCGGATGGGGGTGAACCTGGTCGCGTATGCGGTGGGGACCGGCCAGTGAGCGAGCGGACCACGCGGGGGGCACTTCACGAGCTTTCGGCTCCACTGCTCAGGCGCATGGCCGTAGGCGGGATCACGCTGGTGGCAGGCGCGCTGCTCGTGGTGCTCGCTGCCGCCGCGTGGCTGGCCAGGCTCGGGGTGGTCCACACCCTCTGGTGGGTTCCGGCGGCGTGGGTCGTCGCGGTGGCGGTCTCGGCGACGGCGGTCCGCCTGGCGTCGAGGCGCTTCCGCTCGCTCGGCGCATTCTCGCTGGCCCGATACCTCGAGGCCGGGGGCAGCTGGCGGCTCGGGTCGCTCACTGGCATGCTCGCCGCGCCGGCGACGGGCCTGAGCGCCGACCTGTTTGCGGCGGCGGACCAGGCGCGCGCCGCCGACCTCGCGGCGAGAGGCCCAGGTGCGCTTTCCGCCGTCGGCGATGGGGTTCGACGGTACAACAGGGTGGGCGCGCTCGCGCTGCTGGTCGGCACCATCGGGCTCCTCGGGGCCGGGCCGGGGCGTGCGCCGGTGCGCATGCTCTGGCATCCGGCCGAGGCGCTCGGACTCGCGCTCGGTGCCGTGCAGCTGGAATCGTCCGCGCTGGCGGTGGACCGGGGGGAGGCGGTGTCGCTCACCGTCCGGGCGCCCGGCCGGCGCGCAGTCACGCTCTGGCGGCGCGCCCCGGGGGAGACCTGGCGTGCCGACGAGGTGCAGCTCGATTCGCTGGGGGAGGGGCGACTCTCCACGGGCCCGCTCGCGACCGACCTGTTCGTCCGCGCCACCAGCGGCGGGAGGGAGTCGGACACCCTGCACGTGACGGTTCGCATCCCCGCGTTCCTCGGCTCGCTGTCGGTGACGGCGCTCTACCCAGCCTATCTCGGGCTTGAAGACGAACTGCTCGACATCGGTCCCGATTCGATTCTGCTGCCGGAAGGGACGCGCCTTCTGGTGGAAGGGGAGGCCACGGCCCCACTCGCCACCGCCGAGCTGCTGGGCCCGAAGGGCGCCATCGCGCTCGTGGTGGAGGGCGGCCGTTTCGCGGGGCGCGCGGTGCCGGTGGCGTCCGGCGCGTATCGGCTTGCGCTGGCGACGGCGAGCGGTTCGCCCCTCGCGGGTGACGACGCGACGCTGCTGCTCCGGATCGCCCCGGACAGCTCGCCGGCGGTGAGCATCCCCGTCCCAGGGGCCGACACCCTGGCGCCTCTCGGGCTCACGGTCCCGCTGGTCATCGACGCACACGACGACCACGGCCTCGCCTCGGTCACGATCGTGAGCCGGCGCATCAGCCGGCTGGGCATCGAGGACCCCGAGCGGCGCGAGGCGGTCGCCCTTCCCGCGGGCACACCCGAGCGGGTGATGGTGCCCTTCCTGCTCGGGCTGGAATCGCGCGCGCTCCTCCCGGGCGACACCGTCCGGTACTTCGCCGTGGCCGTCGACAACGCGCCGAGGCCCCGCACCGGGCGCTCGCGGGAGTACATCCTGCGCCTGCCCACCGTGGCCGAGATGCGTGCCGCGGAACGCGCCGCGACGGAATCGGTCGGCGCGCAGCTCGACGCGCTCGCCGCGGCGAGCAGACAGCTGCAGCGCCAAACGGAGGATCTCTCGAAGGAGGCCTCCCGGTCGGGGGCCGAAAATTCCGGCCGTCGGGAAGCGTCGTCCATGTCGTTCGAGGACGCGAAGCGGGCGGAGGCCGTGGCGCGCCAGCAGGAAGAGCTGGTCCGGCAGGCGGAGGAGACGCGGGAGGCCATCGCCGCGCTCCAACGGGCGGCGGAGGAGGCCGGGGTCGAGGATCCCGAGTTCAAGCGCCGCATGGAGGAGATCGCCCAGCAACTCGACCGCGCGCTGACGCCGGAAATGCGGCAACAGCTGGAGGAGCTCCGGCAGGCGCTGAGCCAGCTCGACGCCGCCCGCTCCCGTCGAGCGCTCGAGGAGCTGGCCGAGGCGCAGCGTCAGCTGCGGGAGGCGCTGGAGCGGAGCCAGACGCTCTTCGAGCGCGCGGCGATGGAGGGCCAGATGGCGAACCTCGCGGCCGAAGCGCGCGACCTCGCGGACGAGCAGGGGCGGTGGAACGAGGATGTGGGGCGGACCGATTCGACCAGGGCGGCGAGGCAGGAGGAATCGCTCTCGGCCCGCGCCGATTCACTCGCCTCGGAGTTGCGCGAGGCGGCCGGAGACATGGGGAAGATGCAGGGCGAGGAGCAGTCGAAGCAGCTCGAGGCGATCGCAACAGCGGCGGAGTCGGCCGCCCGGCAAATGAAGCAGGCAGCCGCGGCGGCCCAGCAGGGCAAGCGCGACGCCGCCCGGCAGCAGGGGAAGCAGGCAGAGCAACAGCTGGACGCGGCGGGCGAGCAGCTGGAGCAGCAGCGGGAGGAGGTCCAGGGCGAATGGAAAGCGGAGGTGATGGCGGCCATCGACCAGATGATGGCCGAAACCAGCCGGCTCGCCGATCGGCAGCTGGCCATCACTGAATCGCTGCGGACTGGCGAGTCCTCCTCATCCTTCCGGGCGCAGCAGGCCGCGGTGGAAGAAGGGGTGGAGAAGCTGACGGAGCAGTACAAGAAGGTGTCCGGCGAGAACGCCCTGGTGCCGCCCCAGATTGGCGCGACGCTCGAGGCGGCCCGCCGAAACATGGGCGAGGCGAGGGCGGCGCTCTCGACGGCCGTGCCCGGGCAGCGCGAAGCGGGCGCGAGGGCAGGGGAGGCGGTGGACGCCCTTAACGCGGCCGCCTACCAGATGGCCCGCGCGCGGGGAGATGTGTCGGGCTCCGGTTCCGGGTCGGGGCTTGCCGAGGCGATGGAGCGCATGAACCAGATGGCCCAGCAGCAGGGCCAACTCAGCCAGCAGGGTGCGCAGATGCTGCCCATGGTGGGTGGCGGTGCCATGCAGGAGCAGATCCGCCAGCTCTCGGCACAGCAGCGGGCCCTGGCCGAGCAGCTCGAGAGGCTTCGGGCCGAGACGCAATCGGAGGGCGCCGGTGAACTGGCGGGCGAGGCCCGCGACCTGGCGCGTCAGATGGAGGCGGGCCGGCTCGATCGCCGGACGGTGGAGCGCCAGGAGCGGCTGTTCCGGCGGATGCTGGACGCGGGCCGCACGCTGCAGGGGGAGGAGCAGGACGACCAGAAGGAGCGGAAGAGCACCACCGGCGCCCAGGACGAGGTCCGCCTTCCTCCCGCGCTGAGGGCGCAGCTGGAGGATGAGTCGATGCAGGTGCGGATCCCGACCTGGGAGCAGCTGCAGCAACTCTCCCCTGAGGACCGGCGTCTCGTGCTCGAGTACTTCCGGCGGTTGACGGAGCGGCCCACCAAGTGAGGCGCGTGCTCTCCCTCGTACTCGTGCTCCTCGGCGCCGCGGGCCCTCTGGCCGGCCAGACCGAGCTGATGACGCGCGCCTACGAGCAGGAGCGGCGCAGCGACTTCAACGGCGCGGCCCAGGTGTATCTCGAGGTCCTCCGCCAGTATCCTGACAACCTCTCGGCGCTGCTCGGGCTCGAGCGCGCACTGACCCCGCTCCGTCGTGAGGCCGAACTGGCCGGCCCCGCCGAGGCCTTCCTGGCGCGGAATCCCTCCAACCTGGCCGCCTACTCGGTCGCGATGCGTGGCTGGGCCGCGGCCAACCGGCCGGACAGCGTGGCGGCGGTGGCGAAGCGGTGGGCCAGGGTCGAGCCCGGAAACGAGGCGCCCTACCGGGAATGGGGCAACACGCTCATCGCGCAGCGGGACGGCAGCGGTGCGCGTCGCGCCTACCTGGCGGGGCGTGAGCGGCTCGGAGATCCATCGGCGATGGCCGGGGAGCTGGCGCTCCTGGCCGCCGCCCAGAACAACTGGGAGGAAGCCGCGCGGGAGTGGGGCCTCGCCATGGACCGATATCCCGGGTACCGGCTGACCGCGCGCAACGCGTTGGCCCGGGCGCCGGTGGCGGATCACGAAGGGGTCCTGCGGCAACTGTCGCGCGGTACTCCCGCCGCCCGGAGGCTCGCCGCCGAGCTTGGCGTCCAGTGGGAGGATCCGGAAGCGGCCTACACGCTGCTGATGGCCAACCTGCCCGAGGCCGAGAACGAGTCGCTCGATGCGCTGCGGCAATTCCTCGACGCGGCGCGTGGAATCGAGGGACCGGCCGCGGCACGGGTCCGGGGCCAGGTCCTCGAGCAGATCGCGGAGCGGACGGCGGGTGCGGGGGCGTCGCGGATGCGGCTCGAGGCGGCCCGTTCCTACGCCGAAGGGAACGACGCCGCATCGGCGCGCCGGATGCTCTCCGCGCTCGCCGCGGACGGCAGCACGCCGCCGGACATGGCGGCCGGCGCCACGGCCACCCTCGTCACGGTGCTGCTGCGGGAAGGGAAAGTCGAGGACGCGGAGCGCCAGCTCGGTGAGTTGCGGCGGAACCTGGGAGAGGAAAACGCCGCCCGCCTGACGCTCCAGGTGGCGGACGGCTGGGTCCGTCACGGCAACCTCGACCGCGCGGAATCGGTGCTGGCCGGGGACAGCACGGTCGAGGCGCTGGCGATGACAGGGGTCATCCGTCTGTATCGTGGCGACCTCTCCGGTGCGGCGAGCGCCCTTCGCTCTGCGGGGCCGTTCGCCGGGAGCCGCGAAGAGGCCACCCAGCGTACCGCGTTGCTCGCCCTGATCCAGCCGATCGAGACCGACTCGCTGCCGGCACTCGGCGCGGCGCTGCTGTCGCTGGCCCAGGGCGATTCCGCCGCCGCCGTCGCCAGACTCGTGATCGTGGCGGACGGGCTCCCCGTCGCGGGAGGGGGCGCAGAGCTGCGGCTCCTGGCCGGGCGCATCGAAGTGGGGCTGGGCCGCCCCGACGAGGCGGAGCGGCTGCTGCGCGCGGCGGCCGACTCCTCCGCGCCGGCCACCGCGCCGGCGGCCGAACTTGAACTGGGCCGACTCCTGCTGTCGCTTGGGCGGGGGGCCGAAGCCATCGCCCAGCTCGAACACCTGATCCTCACCTACCCGGGCAGTGCCGCAGTGCCGCAGGCCCGCCGTGTCCTCGACGCCGCCAGGGGCGGCATTCCGGAGAGCTGATGCGGCGCCGCGACTTGCTCCGGAGCGCCACGGCCGCCATCGCGGGGGCGCCCCTGCTCGCGTTCCCCGGCCCGCTCCTCCGGCGTGCACCCTGGCTGCTCGTCCCGATGGACGACACCCAGGCCGACCATCTCAAGGCATACGGCGTGGTCTTTCGCCTCCTCGAGCGCGGCGGCCGCGCGGAGTGGTTTCTCAACTATCGGAACGGGGCGTTCCTTGTCCCCGGCGACGCGGTGACCGCGCGCGATGCGGCGCTGGCGGGCGTGACGAGCGAGCCGCTCGACGACGGCGCGCTGCTCGGAATCCGCGCGGAGATCCAGATGGAGAACATGGAGGCGGTGCCGCTGGAGAAGGCGCCGAGGGTGGCGGTGTACGCCCCGCCGAACGCCGCACCGTGGGACGACGCGGTCACGATGGCGCTCCGGTACGCCGGCATCGACTTCGCCAAGGTGTGGGACCCCGAGGTGCTTGCCCCGGGCGGCACCGGGCTGGCCCGGTACGACTGGCTGCACCTGCACCATGAGGACTTCACCGGCCAGTACTCGAAGTTCTACCTCACCTACGCCGGCGCCCCCTGGCTGGCGGAAATGGTGGAGCGCAACACCGCCATGGCGAGGGCGCTCGGCTTCTCCAGCGTTCCGGCCGAGAAGGGCGCGGTGGCCGAGGCGATCGCCGCCTACGTCCACCAGGGAGGCTTCCTGTTCGCGATGTGCGCGGCCACGGAGACCCTCGACCTGGCCCTGGCGGGGGCTGGCGTGGACATCGCGGCCGCCTACGCCGACCAGACCCCGATGGACCCGAACGCGACCGCCAAGATGGACTGGAGCCGCGCCCTCGCATTCCAGGACGCCCGGCTCGAGTTGAGCCCCAACGTCTCCCAGTTCTCCGACATCGACGGCCACGAGGTCAACGCCATGAGCCGGCGCCAGGAGCTGGGGAGTTTCCGGTCGTTCAACTTCAGCGCCAAGATCGATCCGGTGGCCACGATGCTGGTGCAGAATCACCGGGAGACGATCCCCGATTTCTACGGCTTGACCACCTCCTTCCGGAAGAGCCGGATCAAGCCGGGCGTGACCATCCTGGCCGACGAGCCGGGCGCGCCGTGGGCCAAGTATCTTCATGGTGAGCACGGGCAGGGCACCTGGACCTTCTATGGGGGACACGACCCGGAAGATCCGCAGCACCAGATCGGCGACGCGCCGACCGACCTGTCGTTGCACCCGCACTCACCGGGCTATCGTCTCATCCTGAACAACGTGCTGTTTCCGGCCGCGAAGAAGAAGGAACTCAAGACGTGAAGACGACACGACGCGGCCAGCTCCTCATCTGGCTCCTGCTGCTTCCCTGCGGCCTGGCCGCGCAGGCGCCCCGCATCACCCCAGCGGGCGATCCCTCCGTGCAGTCGGACACGATCTACCGGCTCGCGGTCGGCCCCGGCGACCATCCCGACGAATCGGCCGTCTTCCTGCTGGACGACGGCGTGATCGTGGTCGAGGCCGACGGGCGCGAGTCGCGGACGTTCCGCCAGGTGGTCCAGGTCCTCAAGCAGTCCGCGGTCGAGGGGCTCGCCGAGCACTCCTTCTCCTGGTCCCCCGACAACGAGCGACTCACGCTCAACTGGATCCGGGTCGTCCGTCCCGACGGCTCGGTGGTGAGCGCCGGACCGGCCCAGCAGCAGGAGAGCGACGTCCCCGCGGCGATGGGCGCCCCGGTGTACGCGAACCGCAAGGTGCTCCGGGTTTCGCTGAGCGGAGTGGCGGTGGGCACCATCGTGGATTACAGCGTCACCACCGTGAAGACGCGCGCATGGGTGCCGGGCGACTTCTATCAGGCGTGGGGGGTCAGCACCGGGCTCAGTGTCCAGCGGTCCAGGCTCATCGTGGACGCCCCGGCCACGGAGGCGCTCCGGATCAGGGAACGGAACCTCAACTTCCGCAGGCAGACGACACGCGCCGGCGACCGGCAGGTCCTCACCTGGGCGACCGGCGGGCTGGAGCAGGTCAAGCCGGAGGCCTACGCCGCGGACTCGAACGACATTTACATGTCGGTGGCAGTCTCGTCACCGCTCACCTGGGGCGACATCGGCGGCTGGTACGGCACGCTGGCCCGGGACAGGTACGCCCTCTCTCCCGAGCTTGCGGCGCGGGTGCGAGCGATGGTGGCCGGAGCCCGGAGCGCCCGGGACACCGCAGCGGTCATCCAGCGCTGGGTGGCCCAGGACATCCGGTACGTCTCGATCGCGCTCGGCATCGGCGGGTATCAGCCGCGGACGCCGGCGGAGGTCGTGTCGTCGGGCTTCGGCGACTGCAAGGACAAGGCGACGCTCTTCGTGGCCGCGCTTCGCTCGCTCGGCTTCGACGCCGTCACGGTGCTCGCGAGCAGCTCGGGTGGCGTGGAGCGTGGGCTCCCCTCGATGGAGCAGTTCGATCACGCCATCGCATACGTGTCGCTTCCCGGGGGCCGGCTCTACACCGACCTCACGGTCGCGCTGCTCCCGCTCGGGCTGCTACCGCCCGCGCTGCAGGGCGAGTTCGGCCTGGCCGTGCCGGCCAGGGGCGCACC
The DNA here is from genome assembly GCA_964446395.1 of uncultured Gemmatimonadaceae bacterium. Lineage (GTDB taxonomy): Bacteria > Gemmatimonadota > Gemmatimonadetes > Gemmatimonadales > GWC2-71-9 > SPDF01. The sequence goes on from CAYUOK010000004.1 coordinate 19,197, forward strand.
CGAGGAACTCACCTTCCCGCAGGAGACCCCGGCCGAGCGGCTCTCGCTCATCGACTTGAGCGGCAGGCTGGACCCGGACGGCAGGTTCCACGGCGCCTATTCCGAGGAGATGACCGGCTCCCGGCAGTGGGAGCTGCGGGACGCGTTCGAGACGCCGATGGACTCGGCGGGCCGCGCGAACTTTGCGCGGCGCATCGCGCAGGGGTGGTTCCCGGGCGCCAAGGGCGACAGCCTCCGCACCTTCAGCGGCCTTGACCTCTCGGAGCCGGCCCGGGTGTCGCTGGCGGTGCAGGACGGTCGGGCGCTCCGCCGGTCGGGAGATAACTGGATCCTGGAAAATCCCGTGGGGAGCATCGGGAAGTTCACCGACGCCGCCGACGCCCTGGAAGCGGAGCCGGTGCGCCTCTTCCCGATCGACGCCTCGAAGGTCTTCGGGCCGGAAGAAAACGTCATCCGGGTCAGGATCACCCTGCCGCCAGGGTGGCGGCCGCAGCTTCCCCCGTCGGTGCACGCCAGCAGCGTCTTCGGCGAGTACTGGGGCACCTACACCTTTACCGACGGCACCCTCGAGATCACGCGGCGCATCGTCGGCACTCGCGGCGTCTTCCCGCCGTCCAGGGTCGGGGAGCTCGTCACCTGGTTCCGCGACATGGGCGAGGACGACGCCCCCTTCATCCTCATCGATCCAGCCCCCGCTCCGTGAAGCTGTCCGAGGCACGCATCTCCGCCGCGGCGACCGCGCTGCTGGCCGCCGAGATCCGCGCCGCCGGCGGACGCGAGGTCTCGTTCGTGGCCGACCTGGACGAGGCGGGCGTGGTCACCACGGTGCGCGCGGTGGCCCGCGGGACGGTCCAGATGGTGCTGGCCCTGCCGGGCGCCGCCCGCCAGGGGCAGATGATGCTCCACAACCACCCGAGCGGGGAGCTTGAGCCCTCCGAGCCCGACCTGGCGGTGGCCGCGCGACTCCACGACGCGGGCGTCGGTTTCGGGATCATCGACAACACGGGAAGACGGCTCTACGTCGTCGTCGAGGTACCGCGCGGCCGGACGATCGAGCGCCTCGATCCGTACGCCGTCGTCGCGACGCTCGGCGAGGACGGGCCGGTGGCGCGGGTGCTTGGCCAGTACGAGGACCGCCAGAGCCAGCGGGACATGGCGGCGTACATCGCCGACGGGTACAACGACGGGGGCGTGCTGGTGCTGGAGGCCGGCACCGGGGTGGGGAAGTCGTTCGCGTACCTGGTGCCCGCGCTGGCCTGGTCCCGGGTCAACGGGGAGCGCACCGTCATCAGCACCAACACGATCAACCTCCAGGAGCAGCTGGTCGGGAAGGACCTCCCGATGCTCCGGGAGGCGCTGGCGGAGGACGGCTGGGCCCCGAAGTTCGCGCTGCTGAAGGGATGGCGTAACTATCTCTGCCTGTCACGCCTCCACCACGCCACCGGCGCGCAGCAGAGTCTCCTGGAGCCGGAGCGGCAGGACGAACTGGTGTCACTCGCCGAATGGGCGTCGCGCACGGCGGACGGCACGCTCAGCGACCTGGCCGTCCACCCGACCACTGAGGTCTGGGACGAGGTGTCGGCCGAGGCCGACCTCTGCACCAGGGTGCAGTGCGCGTTCTTTGACCAGTGCTTCCTGTTCAAGGCGCGCCGGCGGGCGGCGGAGGCGGATGTGGTGGTGGTCAATCACCACCTGCTGGCGGCCGACCTTGCCGTGCGGCAGGCCTCGGACAACTGGGAGGAGGCCGCAGTGCTTCCGCCCTACCAACGTCTGATCCTCGACGAGGCGCACCACCTCGAGGACGTCGCGGCGTCGCACCTCGGCACCCAGGTCACGAGCCGTGGCGTCCAGCGCCTGCTCGGCCGCTTCGAGCGGAACCGGAAGGGACTGATCCCGTCGCTGGTCATGGAGCTGTCGGGTCGCGGGGACCTGCTCAGCCGCGCCAGCCTGGACCTCGTTCGAGAGCGGCTGATGCCGGCCATCGGCGACGCACGGCGGGCCGCGGAACAGCTCTTCCTCCGGCTCCACGGACTCGCGGAGGCGGGAGGGGGAGGGCAGCGCCGCCTCACCGAGGATTTCGAGAAGGACGAGGTCTGGGAGGAGGGGCTCCGGCTGGAGCTCGACGCCCTGCTGTCCAGCTTCGACCAGATCAAGAACCAGGTCGAGACGGTCGAAGACCGCCTGGCGCAGGTGGAGTCCACCGATCGGGGCGACCAGCTCCTGCAGGAGATGCGCGCCGTCGTCCGCCGGCTGAACAGCGTCTCCGACGGGCTGAACCGCACCCTGCGCCCGTCGGCGGGCGGGGACCCGACGGTTCGGTGGATCGAGCGTTCAGGGGCCAAGCGGCAGCACACCCAGTTGTCCGCCGTCCCCCTCGACCTGGCGCCGGTGCTCCGGCAGCTGCTGTTCGAACGGCTCGAGACGGTCGTCCTGACGAGCGCCACGCTGGCGGCCGGAGGCGAGTTCGACTTTCTCGAGCGGCGGCTGGGGCTCGCGATTGCGCCGAGCCCGGTGACGATCCGGGAGATCTTCTCCTCGCCCTTCGACTATCCATCGCAGTGCCTCTTCGGCATCCCGGACGACTTCCCGGACCCGCGCGAGGACGAGGCGGCGCACGACGCCGCGCTTGCCCAGGCGGTGACAGACCTGGCGCACGCCGCGGACGGCGGGCTCTTTGTGCTTTTCACCAGCCACGCCGCGCTCCGACGCGCGGCGCAACAGCTTCGCGGGATGCTCGATCCGCGCTGGCCGCTGCTGGTGCAGGGCGAGAGCAGCCGGGACACCCTGCTGCGCCGCTTCCGCGACGCCGGCAACGCCATCCTGCTGGGGACGGACTCCTTCTGGGAAGGTGTGGACGTGCCCGGACGGGCGCTCCGTGGGCTCGTCCTCTGCAAGCTGCCGTTCAAGGTGCCGTCCGAACCGATCACCGCCGCTCGGCTGGAACGACTGACGGAGGGCGGCGAGGATGGCTTCATGGGGTATCTCCTCCCGCATGCGGCGCTGAAGCTCAAGCAGGGCTTCGGACGCCTCATCCGGTCCACGTCGGATGTCGGCGTGGTGGTGCTGCTCGACCGGCGCGTGGTGACGAAGCGCTACGGGCCACTGGTGCTTGCTGGGCTGCCGAGGGCCGAGCGGGTCATCGGCTCCTGGGCGCAGGTGCGAACCAAGTGCGAGGACTTCTTCGCACGCCACGGAATGGGAGTGCTGGAATGAATGCGCTGCGGCCGTCGAAGATCGTCTGCGTGGGCCGGAACTATGCCGAGCATGCGAAGGAGCTGGGGAACGCCGTTCCGGAGCGCCCGCTCCTCTTCTTCAAGCCGCCGAGCTCGCTGATCGCGACAGGGGAGGCGATCGTCCTGCCCGCGGCCTCCTCGCGTGTCGAGCACGAGGCGGAGATCGGGGTGGTGATCGGCCGGCGCCTGCGCCGCGCCACGCCGGTCGAGGCGGAGCTGGGCATCGCCGGGTTCACCTGCGTCAACGACGTCACGGCGCGCGACCTCCAGAAGACCGACGGGCAGTGGGCCCGGGCCAAGGGCTTCGACACCTTCTGTCCGGCGGGGCCGACCATGGCGGAGGGGCTCGACTGGCGCGCCCTCGAGGTCATCGGGCGCGTGAATGGCGAGGAGCGCCAGCGGGGCCGCACCTCCGAGATGATCTTCGACATACCCCACCTGCTCGCCTACATCAGCGCGATCATGACCCTGGAGCCCGGTGACCTGGTGGCCACGGGCACGCCGGCCGGCGTCGGGCCGCTGGCGCCCGGCGACGTGGTCGAGGTGGAGATTCCTGGAGTCGGCATCCTTTCCAATCCTGTCCGGAGCGACGCACAGTCATGATCTCATCGAGCGCGCGGCTCGCCGCCCTGCCCGGGTACCCACTCGCCGAGCTGCCCGCCATCAAGCGGCGCCTCATCGCGGAAGGCCGTGACGTCATCGACCTGGGCGCCGGGGACAACGATACCCCGCCGCCGCGGGTGGCGGTCGACGCGCTCAAGGCCGCCATCGAGAACCCCGCCAACAGCAAGTACGGATTCCAGCAGGGGCACCCGGCGTTCCGGCGCGCGGCGAGCGACTATGTCCACCGGCGCTTCGGGCACCGGTTCGACCCGGTCACGGAGCTCGTGCCGCTGATCGGCTCCAAGGAGGGGCTGGCGCACATGCCGTTCGCCTTCCTGAATCCCGGCGACGTGACCATCGTGCCCGAACCCGGCTACCAGGCCTACCTCGGCGGGACGGTCCTCGCCGGCGCCGAGCCGCACATCGCCCCGCTCCGCGCAGATTCGGGGTTCCTCGTGGAGCTCGACCGGATGCCGGCGGCGGTCCTGCAGAAGGCGCGGATGCTGTTCCTCAACTATCCCAACAACCCGACCGCCGCCGTGGCGTCGCTCGAGTATCTCGAGCGGGTCGTGGCCACTTGCCGGAAGCACGACATCATTCTCGCGTACGACAACGCCTACTGCGACATCGTCTTCGACGGCTACCGCGCGCCCAGCATCTTCGAGGTGCCGGGGGCCGACGAGGTCGCGATCGAGTTCTTCTCGCTCTCCAAGAGCTTCTCGATGACGGGGTGGCGGATCGGATTCGCGGTGGGACGCGCGCCGTTCGTCGGCCCGCTCACCCAGGTGAAGACCTACACCGACACGGGGCCGTTCCTCGCGGTGCAGGAGGCGGGGGCCGCCGTTCTCGACAAGGCGGAGGAGCTGACGGCACCGATCTGCGCGGAGATCGCTCGCCGGCGGGACGCGGCCGTGCCCGTGCTCCGGAAGGCCGGCTTCGAGGTCGAACTTCCCAAGGCGGCGATGTACCTCTGGGTCGGGCTGCCTGCCGGGGTCAATTCGAAGGCGTTCGCGCGCCACGCACTCGAGGTGGAAGGTGTGCTCGTCCTTCCGGGAAGCGCGTTCGGGCCGGCGGGGGAGGGCTTCTTCCGGATCGCACTTACCGTCCCGGCGGAGCGGCTGAAGGAATCGGTGCAGCGACTCGCCAGGGCGCTCGCGGGAGTGCAGGGAGCGGGGGGTGGGGCGGCCGCCTGAGCTCCAGCTCCCGCGGCCGGCCAGGTGGCCGCCGTGGGCTGTCGCCGCGAGCATTGCCGTTCACCTGGCAATCTTCGCGGCCCTGATTCTGCTGTACGTGCCATCCCGCCGGAGCGGAGGGCGCCACCTGCTCCTCTCGCTCGCCCCCCAGCCGGCCGCCAGGCCCCGAGCCATGCCGGCAATGTCGTTCCCGACCGGCGAGGCCATCGCACAGGCCGCCGCTGTCCGGTCCCGACCGGCGAATCCTGTCGCGATAACAGCCTCCATTCCAGGCGCATCTACCGCAGCAGGCTCGACTACGCCGCCGGATTCGGCCACGGCCTGGCCCGGCCCGGTCGCACGGGGCGCAATTCCGTGGCGCTCGCTGGGCAGCGGGGTCTTGTGGGATCGCCGCGCAATGGTGCCCCTGCTGGATGCGCGGACCCACGCCGAGCTGACCGACAGCGCCGTCAAGGCGATCATCCGTCACTACCTCGACTCCCTGGCGGCGCTTCCGGGGGGTGGTGCGATGCCCCTCCCCTCGTGGAAGGCCACGATCGGCGGGCAGGAGTATGGGCTCGACGGCACCTACATCACCGTGGCCGGGGTGAAGATTCCGGCGCTGGTGCTCGGGCTGATCCCGCTGCCGGTGGCGGGCAACGAATCGAAGGCGCTCGACAAGGGCGCGTGGATGAGGGCGCAGGACTACGAGCTGGCATTGTCGAGGCAGGCGGCGGCGGCGGACCAGAAGGAGCAGATCAGGGCCATCCGGGAACGGAACGCCAGGGAGGAGGAGCTCCGGCAGCAGCAGCGGGCCTCCTCGCGTGAGGCGACGGACAAGTGAGCCCCATGTCCTTTCAGGAGTTCGAGCCGACTCCCGGGCTCCGTGAGCATGTCGCATGCTACTGGGGCGCCGAGATCCACGCCGTGGAGCCGGGGCACGTTCACCAGGTCATCCCGGACGGATGCGTCGGACTGGTCGCGACCCGGCGCGCCGACCGCTCGACGCACCTCACGCTGCAGGGCCCCCGCCTGGACGCGCTCTGGATACCGGTGCAGCGGGGAGATCGCTTCTGGGGCGTCCGATTCTGGCCGGACGCCGGCGCGTTGCTCCTTCGGCGGCCGGCGCGGGAGCTGCTCGGTGTGCTCGAACCGGCCGCCGCGCGCCTTGAATCGCCGGCCGCCAGCCTCGCGGCGAGGCTCGCGCGCTGCGACACGGCGGCCGATGCGAGTGCGGCCTGGGAATCGCTCCTGGCGCCCATGGTCGCTGCCTGTCCGCCGCTCGACACCGTCGTGCGGACGGCAGTGCTCGCCATCGTGGCCGCCAGGGGGGAGGCGCCGCTCGCCGACCTGGCGGCGGCGGTAGGCGTGAGTCCCCGCCAACTCCAACGGCGGTTCAGCGCGGCGGTGGGGCTCTCGCCCAAGCAGTTCGCCCGGGTCCGGCGGCTTCGCAGCGCCCTGTTGCACGTGGTCGAAGGATCCCCGATGAGCTGGGCGGCGGTGGCGGCGGACCTCGGCTTCGCCGACCAGGCACACCTCATCCGGGAATTCGGCGCCCTCGCCGGGCTCACCCCGGTGGCCGTTGCGGAGCGGGTGCGCCAGATCGGCTTGGATGGCGTGCGCCCCTGACGTCGCATTTCTTCAAGCCATCCTGGACGGCCAGCGGTACCTTGGGTGACGTGCGCCCCCTCCGGGAAGTGGCGCGATCACCGACTCTGACCGAGGAGAGCACTCGATGCGAACGATCGGATGGATGGCGACAGGCGTGGTACTGGCGCTGATGGGGGCAGGCGCGGCCGGGGCACAGGGGCGGCCGGATCCCGTGGCGCTGCTGGCGGCCCAGCGGCAGGCCATGGCCCCGCTTGCATTCATGGACGGCGTCTGGCGCGGCACCGCCTGGAATGTCGACTACTCCGGCCAGAAGCACACCCTGGTGCAGACCGAGCGGGTCGGGCCGTTCCTCGATGGGGCCGTGAAGGTGGTAGAGGGCAGGGGCTACGACACCGACGGCAATCTCGCGTTCAACGCCTTCGCGACGATCTCGTTCAACCCCGCCACGAAGACCTATACCATGCATTCCTATGCACAGGGCAGCGTGGGCGACTTCACCCTCACGCCGACCGCCGACGGCTTCGTGTGGGAAATTCCCGCGGGACCGATGACGATCAGGTACACGGCGGTGGTCAAGGACGGCAAGTGGAACGAAGTTGGCGACCGCCTGATGGCCGGGAAGGACCCCGTGCGGTTCTACGAATCGAATCTCGTACGCGTGGGAGATTCCGATTGGCCGGCGGCGGGGGCCATCGGCCCGAAGTAGCCGGCGCTGAATCCGCGTCGTTACATGGGGCCGCCTCCGAGCGGCTCCATTTTCTTGATGGCGCTGCGATTGACCAGGATCCGGATGTTGTTGCTCCGGGCGTCCACCGGGACGATGAAGAAGAAGGGGCGGTTGGGCGGGAACCGATTGGTGAGGCCGACCATCACCTCGCCGTCGGGAAAGTGCAGGGCCACCGGCGTCGAGCCCTTGCCGCGCGGGTCGGCTGGATCAAGCGCGTGCACCTCGTGGCGCGCCATGTCGCCTTCGAGCGACCGGACGAAGAACAGCGCCTTCAAGTCCTTGAGCTTCACTTCGGCGGTGCTGCCCTCCGCCGGGCGCACATGGAAGGTGGGTCGGGTCGGGTCCACGTCGAGGCTCGTGCCCTTGAGGAGCTTGCCGTCGAGGTACCGGGCCACCACGAGGTTGCTCATCCGTGCCCCCTGGGTTCACGTGCCGGTTTCGGGTGCCCGTCACGGCGTGAAGACAGCGGCCCCGCCTTCACCGTCGGTAATGACCCCGATGCCGGTGTTCAGATTACCGTAGGCCGCCGCCCCGCCGCCATAGCGCTCGTTCACCCCGGTGCCCATCCGGGACAGCTGGGACGCCAGGACCCGCAAATTGGCCACCGGGGGCCCACCCTCGCTGCCCGCATAACCCTGTCCGTCGAGCCAATACCGTCCGGGCGCGATCGGCCCCACGAGCTGTTGCAGCCCGGCGAGGTCCTGCGCCGGCAGTTCCCGGCCGTTGACGAACACGCCGGTGTTGCCCGCGGAGATGTTCGCCGGAAGGGTGCCACCGATGGGGAGGCCCGCAACGGTGAAGCCGATGGTCGGTCCGCCCTCCTGGCCCCATCCGCCGGAAGTCGCGTCGTACCAGTAGCGGCCGTCTGGCACCCGGACCTGGAAGAGCGACTCGAGCATCTGGAGGGTGTCGGCGGGCAGGCGATGGCGATTGATGAACACGGCGCGGGTGGCTCCCGTTTGCGCGATGGCTGGTGTCGGGATTGCTGCGGCACAGAAGATGGCGAGCGCGGTGCGGAGGGCCAATCGCCTTGGGGACGTGCGGGGCATGCGGATCCTCCAGGGGGCATGTCAATCGGGCGAGTCCCGGGGGCAGGGGGCCGTCCCGGCATGATGTCCGCTTGCCCAGTATTGTCGTCGGGAGGCGATAGTGTCAAGCACCGGCGGATGTGCGCGCTACGCGGAGTCGCCAGCCCGGGCCTGACTCGGCCGGAAGAAGCCCCACGTCTCCAGCTCAGGGGCCACCTGCGCGTGGCCGGTGATCCGGTATCCGAAATGTGTGTAGAGCTCGACGTTGCGCGGGAGTTCGGTGTTCAGCGACACGCCACGGCTGCCGGGGTCGGCCGCCACCAGCGAGTGCAGGTGATCGAGAAGCACCCGGCCCAGTCCCTCCCCGTGATGCGATGCACGGACGCCGATCATGCCGAGGTGGTGGTGGGGTTCGGATGGGTGGAAGCCACTGCTGGCGGTCCCGTACGCTTCGTACCTGAGGCGCTCCTCCGCGCCCAGCTCGGCCCAGACCGAGTTCCTGTACGCCTCGAACGACGGAGGAGGGAGCCGCCCTCCCGGCAGGTTTACGAGCGCCGCGGCGACGAGCATCCCGGAGCCGTCGCGGACGCCGAGCATCAGGTCCTCCCTGGCGACGCGCACGGCGACGAAGAGCCCGATGACCGCGCGCAGGCGGCGCGCGTAATCCAACTTGTCGCCAAGCACGTATCGCATGACCGGGTAGTCGAAGAAGGCGTCACACAGGACGTCGAGGATCTCCTCGACCTGTGAGGCGGGGATGATCTGTGCGTGCGGGGACATCAGGCCCCGAACTGCCGCAGGTGGTGGTCGAAGTGCCGGTGGCAGAACTTGCCCCAGGTCTGCCGGCTCATGGCGCCGAAGAGGGCGTGGTCCGGCCACTCGGTCCGGCTCTCGGCCGACACAAACCGCTCCACGAGGAGTTCGAACGCGGCCAGGTCGGCGTCCCAGCTGGTCGGCCTGGTCACGAACGCCTCGCGGGGGCCCTTCACGCGCCCTTTCGGCCAGGGCAGCCAGAACATGGCGAGCGGCTTGATGATGGGCCACCGGAGCGGCCCGTACCGCGGGGCGGTCGGGGCGTCGCCGAGCGTGTGGCGCATCTGGTCGCTGAGATGGGCGAGCATGCGCGGCGCATCCATGCGCCCCCAGCGCGCGGGCGCGTCCTGGTGGAGCGACCGAAACCGTTCGAGGATGACCCGGCGATGCTCGGGATCGAGGAGGGTGCGCGTGGGCTAACCCCTCGTGTCGGCCCGGAGTCGAGCCAGGCTCTGCTCCCGGCCCACCACCACGAGCAGGTCGTTGACCGGCTCGGACACCGTGGAGCCGGTCAGCACCACCCGGACCGGTTGCAGGAGGTCGCCCAGCTTGGCGCCGCGCGCTTCGGCCAGCGCCTTCATGTCCGCCAGGATACGCTCGGAATGCCACTCGCCCGCCGGAATCCGCTCCAGGGCGTCCGCCACGACGGCCAGGTTGGAGCCGAACGAGGCACCGAGCTTCGCCGCCAGCTGCTCCCCCTTGGCGTCACGCACGACGCGACTCGGATCGAGGCGCACCGCCACCTGCTCGGCGATGTTGAGGATGGTGCGAGATCGTGCCTTGACCGCGTCGATGAGCGGACGCAGGTCCCGGCCAGGCGTTGCCACGCCCATCCGCGCCAGCTCGCGCTCGGTCGGCGCCAGGAGCTCTTCGGCGGACAGTTGCGACAGGTACTGGCCGTTCATCCACTCGAGCTTGGCCGTGTCGAAGACCGCCGGCTTCTTCTGGATCCCTTCCAGCGAGAAGGCGGCGATCATCTCCGCTTCGGGGAGGATCTCCCGGTCGCCGCCCGGGCTCCAGCCGAGGAGGGCGAGGAAGTTCCGCATGGCGGCCGGCAGGATGCCCTTGTCCTGGTAGTCCCCGACGGCGGTGGCGCCGTGCCGCTTTGAGAGCTTCTTGCCATCGTCGCCGAGGATCATCGGGACGTGGGCGAAGACCGGCGGCTCGTGGCCGAGCGCCCGGTAGAGGGCGATCTGCTTGGGGGTGTTGGAGACGTGGTCGTCGCCCCGGATCACGTGCGTGATCCGCATCTCGATGTCGTCCGACACCACGGCAAGGTTGTAGATGGGGGTGTTGTCGCTCCGCAGGATGACGAGGTCGTCGAGGTCGTGGCCCTGAAAGCTGATGCGGCCGTGCACGGCGTCGTCCCAGGCGATTTCCCCCTGCGGCATCCGGAACCGGATGGCGCTCGGCGTGCCGGCCGCCACCCTGGCCTCGACCTCGGCGGCTGCCAGCCGGCCACAGCGGCCGTCGTACCGGAACGCCGTCTTCATGCCGGCCATCGCCTTGCGCTGCGCGTCGAGGTCGGCGGTGGTGCAGAAGCAGCGGTACGCCTTTCCTTCTGCCAGGAGCCGTTCGGCGTCCGCCCGGTGGCGCGCACCGCAGGCGCCCTGGAAGAAGGGCCCTTCGTCCCACTCCACGCCCAGCCAGCGGAGGCCGTCCAGGATGACCTGGGTGTGAGCCTCGGTGCTCCGCTCCCGGTCGGTGTCCTCGATCCGGAGGATGTGCACGCCGCCCATCTTCCTGGCATACAGCCAGTTGAAGAGGGCGGTGCGGGCGCCGCCGACATGGAGGTAACCGGTGGGGGAGGGGGCGAATCGAACACGAACGGACATGGGAAGACCCGGTAGAAAGGAATGAGGACCGAGGACTGGGGACTGAGGACGGGCGATGGCCCCAGTCCTCAGTCCTCGGCCCTCAGTCCTTGGGAGAACGGAGCGGGGGGGATTCGAACCCCCGATAGAAGCTTTAGACCCCTATGTCGGTTTAGCAAACCGATGCCTTCAGCCACTCGGCCACCGCTCCAGCGCGCGAGGAAACTGCCACCGGGGAAGGGTTTACGCAACCCCGACGGGATGTGTGGCAGGTGGTTCCACCGGCGTCATATGGCTATCTTCAGGACACCATCCACCACCCACGGAGCCATTGATGCGCAAGTTCTTGCGGGCGACTGGGCTGGCCATGGCGGTCGGGGCAGGGCTCGCCGCCTGCTACCCCGAACGTGCCAGCCAGCCCAACGACTACGCCTCCATCACGACGGTCTACGATACGCTGTTCTCGTTTGGCAGCGCCGTGACCTTTTACGTCCCCGACAGCGTCGTGCATCTCGGCGGCACGGATGACATCAGCCACGTCTACGACAGCCTGATCGTCGCCAGGACCGCCGCCAACATGGTCGCGGCCGGCTACACGCGGGTGCTCGATCCGCTTACCGCCGACCTGACGCTCAACCCCGCGGTGACGGTGTCCGAGAACTACGACTACACGGGGGGCGACTGGTGCGACATCTGGGGTTGGGCCTACCCCTGGTCCTGCACCGGCTGGATTCCCGACTACCCGGGCGACGTGGTCGGGTACACCTACACCACCGGCACCATCTTCATCCCGATGGCCGACCTCTCCGGCGGCGTGCCGCCGGTGGTCTCGCGCCCGCCGGTCGTCTGGATCGCCGGCATCAACGGCGTCATCTCCGGCAATTCCTCGAGCGCCCTCGCCCAGTCGATCGCCGACGGTATCGACCAGGCCTTCGACCAATCCTTCTATATCCGCCGGGTGGTGACCCCATGACGCCGCGTCTCCGTCTTGCGATGCTTCTCGCCGCCCTCGGCATGGCCGGGGTGGCGCCCGCCGGCGCGCAGGTGCTCGGCGGCCTGACCTACTCCTGGGCCAATCCGGCCGGGGATCTCTCGGACAAGTTCATCGGCAACGACAGCTGGCTGGGCGTCTCGGTGGAGGGACGGCGGTTCCTCAACCCGAACATGACGGTCGGCATCTCGGCCGGGTACACCGCCTTCTACGAGAGCACGACCGAGGCGATCTACTTCCCGGGCGGCACCGTCTCGGGCGAACAGTACCGCTCGATGAACGTCTTCCCCCTCCTCCTGACCGGCCACCTCTACAGCAAGGCCGGCGGAAGGATCCAGACCTACATCGGGCTGGGGGTCGGCGTCTATTACATGAGGCAGCTGATGGACGTCGGATCCGGGACGGTGGAAACCACGAACTGGATCATGGGGTTCGCGCCCGAGCTCGGGTTCATCCTGAACAAGGGCGCCGAGAAGGAGATCGCCATCTTCGGGAAGTACAATTACCCCGCGAACGCCGGGAAGTACATCGGCGGGGAGTCGGGCTCGTATCAGTACCTGAGCGTCGGCATCTCGCTGATGGCGCGCCGGTAGGTCCCGGGCAGCATGCACTGACAAGGGCGGGGCGGATGAGCCGGGTCGTTCCCGGTTCGTCCGCCCCGCCCTCGTTTGCCTGCGCGAAGCCACCAGCGGCGTGGGTGAGATTCGAACTCACGGAACCGTTTCCGGTTCGGCGGTTTTCAAGACCGCTGCCTTAAACCACTCGGCCACCACGCCTCTTCGGATGACGGATGCGGAGCGCCCCTAGTTCCGCTCGCCCCGCATGATGGTCTGCTGCACGGCTGCCGCGATCGAATCGGCGCGTGCCGCCTCCTCCACCAGGCCCTCCGACTTCAGGATCACCCCGGTCTCCCGGTAGATGATACCGTAGAGCTGGAGAATGGACGAGGAGGGCACGTCCACCCATCCCCGCGGCCGCTCCCGCGTCGCGCTCTGCCAGTGGTACGTCTCCCAAAGCAATTGCCGGGTGACGCCGACGTCCACGAAGCCGAGCGTCTTGGAAAGCACGATGCCGTTCCCTTCCTGGATCGGCTTCGGCATCAATTTCCGCACCAGGCCTGTGGTGAGCAGATACTCGGTCAGGCCGAGCGTGCCGTCGGGGTAGTTGCCGTCGCTCCAGCTGAAGTAGATCGGGCGCTTGCCGAGGTTGTCGCGGATGAGCGCCACCGTGGCGATGTCCTGCAGCGTCAGGTAGTCCTGGCCGAACGCGATCACCAGGCTGTCCACCCGCAGGCCGCTGCCCTGCTTGACCGCGATCGCCTCCGGAAGGCTGTCCATCTGTGGTCCGGAGAAGCTCTGGAAGACGGAGCCTTCCGGTCTCGGCCAGGCCGCCGCCGGCGCGAGGGCGGTGGTGTCCGCGAGCGGCAGACCGGTCTCGGCCGGGCTCGGCCGCCAGACGCGGGCAGCCTTGGCCGGGTCGAACTCGGGGGTTTCCCGCCGCTGCAACTGGCGGAGGTGCCAGCGGGTGTTCATCAGGGAAAGATTGGCCAGCGTCACGTCCGGGCGCACGCCGAGTACTTCCTGGGCGAACCAGAGAGGAAAGGTGTCGTTGTCGCCCGCCGTGATCAGGATGCCGTACGGCTCGACCGACTCGAGCATGTCGATGGCCAGGTCCCGCGCCAGGTACTCGTTCGCCCGGGAGGCCGAGGCGTGGTTGCCGGCCAGCGGGATCAGGGCGATGAGGAAGACCGGCGCGGCCGCCGCCCATCGCTTCGCCTCGGGCAGGCGGATGGCCAGCGAGTCGGCGATGCCCCGGTAGAGCGCCCCGAGCCCGAGCGCGATGAGGACCCCGAAGTAGGCGAACGACCCCATGAAGAAGTAGTCGCGCTCGCGGACCTCCCGAGGCAGGTCCCGCTCCGGGTGCATCGAGAAGCCGTACTTGAAGTTCAGGTAGAAGATGAGCGCCACCGTCAGCGTGCCGAACATGGCCAGGGCGGCCAGGCCGGCCCGCCGGTCGCGGCGGATCAGCTCCCAGAGGCCGTAGAGGCCGAGCATGCCGAAGAGGGCCGCCGCCGCGCCGGCGGCGGAGCCCCAGTCCCGGGCGTACTGCCAGCGGTAGTACTGCAGGTAGTTGGCGAACTGGGAGAGGAGGTCGGCCTGGCGGTCCATCACCGAGGGCTTGGCGTACTGGACGCGGTTGATGACGTCCATCAGCGCCTGGCTGAAGAAGCCGACCGGTTCCCCCTCGTTGATCGGCGGGAACTGCGCCGCACGGATCGGGAGGAAGAGGTAGTTCAGCGACACGCCCACCACGACCGCGGACACCACGCCCACCCAGACCCACGGCCGGGTCACGACACGCCAGTCGGTCCACAGGATGTAGATGGCCACCGCCGGCGCCGCGAGAAGCCCCATCAGGTGGTTGGTGGTCGAGAGCGCGATGATGTAGGCGATGAGGATGACCCACCGGTCGCGGTGCGGCCCCGGCTCGTCGTCGCCCCAGTGCACCGCCAGCCAGGTGACCAGCGCCATGGAAAGCAGCGAGACGGTGTAGACCTTCTCGTTGACGGCGGACTGGTTCCAGATGGTCCACGAAGTGGCGGACACCAGCGTGCCCGCCGCCGCTGCCAGCAGGCGCCCCCACCGGACCGGGACGATGGTGCGGAGCCACCGCTCGGCAATGAGGAACCAGAGCGCGGCCGAGGCGGCGCTGGTGAAGGCGGCGAAGAGGTTGATGCGCTTGGCGTATTCGC
>CAYUOK010000005.1:0-30919 GCA_964446395.1 uncultured Gemmatimonadaceae bacterium
ACCAGGGCGGCCAGCTGGTCCGGCTCAAGGACCTGGCCCGCGTCGAGCTCGGCCCCCGCGACGAGCGGAGCATGCTCCGCTTCAACGGCACTTCGGCGGTGGCGGTCGGCATCGTGCGCCAGTCGAAGGCCAACATGGTGGACGTCGCGGACTCCATCCGCGCGGCACTGCCCCGGATCGACGAGGCGCTGCCGCCGGGCGTCACGCTGCGCACCGCCTTCGACCAGTCCGTCTACGTGAAGCGCTCGATCAGCGAAACGATCGACACCCTCTTCCTGGCCTTCGTGCTGGTCGTGGTCGTCATCTTCCTGTTCCTCCGGAACCTCCGCGCCACGATCATCCCCGGCCTGGCCATTCCGGTCTCCATCGTCGGCGCCTTCGGCGCGATGTACGTCCTCGGCTACTCGGTCAACACCTTCACGCTGCTGGCGCTCATCCTGGCCATCGGGCTCGTGGTGGACGACGCCATCATCGTGCTCGAGAACGCCTACCGCCACCAGGAGGAGCTCGGGGAGGACCCGACCAGCGCCGCCATGAAGGGCACGAGCGAAATCGGCTTCGCGGTCATCGCGACCACAATCTCGCTGGTGGCGGTCTTCGCGCCGCTCGCCTTCCTCACGGGGACGACGGGCCGGCTCTTCAACGAGTTCGGCGTGGCGCTGGCCGGGTCGGTCGTCATTTCCGGCTTCGTGGCGCTGACGCTCACGCCCATGCTCTGCGCCCGGATCCTGCGGGTCCCGAAGAGCCACGGCCGCGTGTACAAGGCGCTGGAGGCGGGGCTCGACTGGATGGCCACCACCTACGCCGCCACCCTCGGCTGGGCGGTGCATCGGCGCTGGGTCATCATCGGCGGCGCGTTCGGGTCGCTGGTGCTGGCGGCCGTCACCTTCAAGGCGCTCAAGAGCGAGTTCATCCCGGCGGAGGACCGCGGCTTCTTCATGGCGGCCACCACCGGCCCGCAGGGCGCCACGGTGCAGTACACCGACACCTACCAGAAGCAGGTGGAACAGGTCCTGGCCGGCGTGCCGGAGATCAACAGCTACTTCAGCGTCGTGGGCATGGGGGGCGACGTGAGCGGCGGGTTCGTCTTCGTCAACATGAAGGACTGGCGCGATCGCGCACGGAGCACGCAGCAGGTGATCGGCGGCGTGATGCCCGGCCTCTTCAGCATCCCCGGCGTCATGGCGTTCGCGTTCGCCCCCTCGCCCATCGGCGGCTTCGGGAGCCCGGTGCAGTTCGTGGTCCAGCACCCTGACTTCGACTCGCTCACCGCGGTGATGCCGGCGTTCCTCGGACGGGCCATGCAGATCCCCGGGCTGGTGAACGTCCAGTCGAATCTCAAGGTCAACAAGCCCGAGCTCACGGTGCGCTACGATCGCGACCGCGCGGAGGACCTCGGCGTGTCGGTGTCGGACGTCGGCTCCACCCTGGAGACGATGCTCGGCGGCCGGCGGGTCAGCACCTTTACCCGCGACAACAAGCTCTACGATGTGATGGTGCAGATGGACCCCGCCGACCGGGCCACCCCGTCCGACATGAGCTCGCTCTACGTGCGGGGTCGCGGGGGCGAGCTTGTCAACCTGGCGGCGGTCACCACGGTGGACGAGGGGGTCGGCCCACAGCGGCTCTTCCACTTCAACCGCGTGCCGTCCTTCACCATCACGGCCAACCTGATGCCGGGCTTCACGCTGGGCGAGGCGCTCGACAGCCTGAACGCCGCGGCGGCGACGATCCTGCCGCGCGGGAGCTCGACCGCGCTGAGTGGCGAGTCGCGTGAGTTCGCCGAGAGCGGCACCGCGCTCTACCTGGCGTTCGGGCTGGCGCTGCTGGTGGTGTACATGGTGCTCGCCGCCCAGTTCGAGTCCCTGATCCACCCCTTCACCGTCCTGCTGGCCGTGCCGCTGGCCGTCACCGGCGCGCTGGTGACCCTGTTCCTCACCGGCTCGACGCTCAACCTCTACAGCCAGATCGGGATGATCCTGCTCATCGGACTGGCGTCGAAGAACTCGATCCTGCTGGTGGAGTACGCCAACCAGCTGCGCGAGCGGGGCCTCGGGCTCCTCGAGGCCACGCTGGAGGCCGGCCGCGTGCGGCTCCGGCCCATCCTGATGACGGCCTTCGCCACGATCTTCGGCGCGCTGCCGATCGCGCTCGGGCTCTCGGCCGGCTCCGAGAGCCGCCAGCCGCTCGGCTACGTCATCGTCGGCGGCATGTTCGTGTCCACCTTCCTGACCCTGTACCTCGTTCCGGTGGTGTACGTGCTCTTCGAAACGCTGCGCGAGAAGATGGGGGCCCGGCGCGTCGCGTCCGAGCCGGCCTCCGCGGGGATCGCATGATCCTCTCACTGCTCCTGGCGCTGCAGGTCGCACAGGCCGACACGCTGCCGCAGGTCACCCTGGCCGAGGCGCTGACCGAGGCCACCCGATTCGACCCCAACTACGTCCAGGCCGCCGGCTTCGTGGCGGAGGCCACCTGGGTGCGGCGCGCGGCCATGCTGGTGTTCGTGCTGCCGTCGATCACCGCCTCGGCCGACTTCACCGGCTCGAGCACGCCGTCGTTCAACTTCGGCACCAACAGCCTGTCCAACACCATCGTGACGGCGCGCCTCGACGCGCGGTACGAGCTCTTCACCGGCGGCTGGAAGATCTCCGACTACCAGCGCGCCACGGCGGAGCTCCAGGGGGCGGTGGCCAACGAGGTCGGCGCCGGCTTCCTCGCGGCGGCCCAGACCGAAGCCACGTTCTACGACGTCCTGGCACGCAAGGGGCTCGTCGCGGTGGCGCGGCGGCGGCTGGAGCGGGCCGAGTCCCAGCTCCAGACCTCGCGCGCGCGGGTCCTGTCCGGAGCGGCCGTGCAGACCGACTCGCTCCAGGTGCTCCTCGAGCTGACCCGTGCCAAGGTCGACCTGCTCCGCGAGGAGGCGGGGCTCGACGTGGCGCGCGCCGAGCTGGGCCGCCGGGTCGGCCGCTCGGTCGCGGTGGACGCGGCCGGCGCGGATACTACGCTGGCGCCGGCGCTCCCGGTCACGCTGGAACAGGCCGTCCAGATCGCGCTCGCGCAAGGCCCGGAAATCCGCGTGGCGGAGGCGCAGGCGCGCTCGACCGCGGCGACGGTGCGCGCACGCAAGGCGTTCTACCTGCCCTGGGTCACGCTCTCAGGGACCGTGGCGGCGTACGACGACAAGTTCTGGCCGACCGCCGCCGACCGGACGTCCGGCTCGCTCACGGTCACGCTGCCGATCTGGAACAACGGCGTGCGGGAGATTGCGCTCGCCCGCGCCAAGGCGGCCAACGAGGTGGCCGTCGCGGTCCGCGACGACCTGCAGCGCGGCGCCCTGGCCGACGTGACCCGCAGCTACAGCGCCTACGAGACCGCCGCGGCGGCGGCCGTCCTGGCGGCGGAGGCCGTGATCGTGGCGCGGGAGAACTACCGCGTGCAGGACACCCGGTACCGCGCCGGCGCCGTCGACATCATCGAATTCCTCAACGGCCAGGTGGACCTGGCCGACGCCGAAGCCGGGCTCGTCCAGGCCCGCTACGCCACCAAGCTCGCGCTGGCCGGGCTCGAAGTGATTCTCGGCCGCCGCCTCTTCTCCAGTGAGAGCCCCCAGTGACCCGACACTCGATCCTCCTCCTGCTCGCGTTCGCCGCCACCGCCTGCTCCAAGGGCGACTCTCCTGCCGGCGGTGGAGGCGGCCCCGGTGGTGGCGGCCCGCCGCCGGGCGCGCTCGTCGAGGTCGCCGTGGCCCAGACCGACACCGTGGTGGACGCCATCGCGGCCACCGGCGAGATCGAGGCGGTCCAGTCGATCCGGCTCCGCCCCGAGGTGGACGGCCGCATCACCGGCATCCTCTTCCGCGAGGGCGATGAGGTGGCGCAGGGCACCGCCCTGTTCAAGGTCGATGATGCGGAGCTGAAGGCGCAGGTGGCGCGCGCCGAGGCCGACCGCGACCTCGCGGCGCAGGCGCTGGTGCGTACCCGGCAGCTCATCGCCGACAAGGCCTCGTCGCAGGCCGACCTCGAGCGCGCCGAGGCGACGGCCCGCAGCACCCAGGCGCAGCTCGACCTGCTCGAGCTGCGACTGGCCCGCACCACCGTGCGCGCTCCCTTCGGCGGCGTCACAGGCCAGCGCATGGTCAGCCTCGGCGACTACGTGACCTCCTCGACCGAGCTGGTCAGCCTGCAGACCGTCAACCCGACCCGCGCCGCCTTCCAGGTGCCGGAGCGCTACGCCGAGCGGCTTCGCCGCGGCCAGCGCGTCGCGTTCCGCGTCGCCGCCCTCCCGGGACAGGAATTCCTCGGCGTGGTGGATTTCGTGGACCCGGTCGTCCAGCTGCCAGGGCGCACGATCACGGTCAAGGCGCTCGTGCCGAACCCGAAGCGGACCCTGCAGGCGGGGATGTACGTGGACCTGCGCCTCGCGGCGGAGGTGCGACCCAACGCGGTCGTGGTGCCGGAAGAGGCCATCGTGCCGATCCAGGGCGCGAACTTCGTGTTCGTGGTGCGGGAGGGCAAGGCGTCGAAGCGCCAGGTCGGGCTTGGCATTCGCACCCCCGGCACGACGGAGATTCGCAGCGGGCTCGACGCCGGTGACACCGTCGTCGTCGGCGGACAGGAGCGGCTGCAGGACGGCATGCCGGTCATGGTCAAGCCGACCGAACAGCCCGCCGCGCCGGCTCCCGGAGAGGGTTCCTGAACCAGGCCCCGGGGAGGGTCCGCCGGGCCATCGCGGCGCTCGTCATCCTGCTCGGCTTCGCGGCCGGGACCCTCGCCGCCCAGGCGTCGGTCGCCGGCCGCTGGCACGTGCGGCTCACGAGCGGCGCCACCATGCAGCGCGGCGACCTGCGCCTCGAGCTGCGCGGCGGCGTGCTGACCGGGACGCTGGCGCTGGAATCAAGCGACGGTCCGCCGGCGCCCATCCGCGCGGGCCGCGCCGGCTCGGGCGGCGCGGTGGAATTCGCCGTGGACTCCCCCGAGCCGATGAGCTTCACGGGGCGGCTCGTCGGCGCCACCCTTTCCGGGCAGGCGACCAGCGGCCATGGGCGCGGTTGGCAGTGGAACGCCGAGCGACTGCCGGACGACGCGGAGTTCTACGCTGCGCTGCCCCGGTTCCGGGCCGTGCAGCTGATGCTGGGCCGCGACACGACCGACCTCCGCCTCCCCGGCGCCTGGATGGAGGCCGCCGGTCGCGAGCCCGGCCCCGCCGGGCGCGCGGACGCGCTGGCGCTCGCCGCCGGCCTCGCCCCGATTCCCGCCGATTCCGTGCGCGACTACGGCTTCCTTCCTTCGCTCGGGCTGGCGCGCCGCGACGAGATGGTCGCGGCCATGGTGCGCACGTTGACCGCCATCCGCGCCGACCTGCCGGGCGCGGACCAGCGGCGGTTCGACGCCCTCTTCCGCCCTCGCGGCGAATGGCTGGTGGATCTGCACGCGGCCGCCCTCGACGGAGCGCGCCGCCGCTTCCGGACGCTCACGTGGGAAGACGCGCGCCCCCCGCTGGCGGCGGCCGGGCTGCTTCCCGCGTCGGTCCCTCCCTCGGCGTCCGTCGTGCCCATGGCCCTCTACCAGCTGGCGGTCCTGCGCGCGCGCGACAGCGCCGCGTACCAGGCCGCGCGTGAACGGCTCTTCCGGGGTGGCCAGCCCTCGGCGCAGATGGCCGAGGCGGTGGTGGACAGCTATCGCGAGGCCGCCTCGTGGCAGGGGCAGGCGGTCTCGTTCCTCCTTTCGGCGAGCTGGGTGCGGGTGGATGGACGGCTCGACTCGCCGGCCGGGCTGATGCGCGCCGCCTGGGGACGCCCCGACCTGCCGGTGCCCGCGATTCGTCCGCGCTACTTCGGCATCCCCGAGGCGGTGCCGCGGGTTGGGGTCCCCGGGGAGGCGGTCGGCCGCATCGTGGCCGCCGAGAACTGGGCGGCGGAGGAGTGGGTGCGGCGCCGCGGCACGGGCGCGCTGCTCGACGTCCTCCGCCGCCTGAAACTCGACCTGGGGCCCAATGCGACGCTGGAGGACCACGGCCCGTGGATCCTGGCGAGCGTCGCCGGCGAGGCGGCCGGCAGCCCCGCGGGGTTTCTCGAGTCGAAGGACGAGATCATCGAGGATCCCGGCACCCCGCCGCTCTTCGCCGTCGCGACCGCGCTGCACGAGTGGCAACACCTGGTGATGGAGCGGCACCGGTTGGCGCTGCCGGCCGGCGGCACGCTGCGGGACGTGGGGACGGGATTGCAGGTCGTGAGGTCGGATCTCTTCCTGGCCGAGGGACTTGCCGAGTGGATGACGGAACGGTTGCTGCTGCCGATACTGGATCGTGCGCCGATCGTGGGGTTCGGCGACGCGCAGAAGCTGACGGTGCTCGCGGCTGACAATGCCTCCGACCCGCACGCGCTCGGCCTCAGGATGCTGCGCGCGCTCGCCGAGGCGACGGGCTCAGCCGACGCCGCCCGGTCCCTGGTCCTCGCCCACGCCGCCTCGCCGGCGGAGGTGGCGGACGCCGTTTCCGCGTGGCGCGGCGCCGCCGTTCCGGCGCTGGTGATTCCGGTGCGCGGCCAGCGGCGGCTGGTCCCCGAGACTATTTTTACCGTCGAAGACGGGGTCGGCGACGTCACCGGCGTGCGCATCCGCGTACCGGCCGATCCCCCGGACGACAGGTAGCCTTCGATCATGACCGACGCACCGCATTCGCTCGTCCCGCGCGCTCCGGCGCTCAAGTCGCCCGAATTCGGCCTGGCCCTGGGCCTGGTCCTCGGCCGGTTCGCGCTCGGGATGCGCGACCTGCACTACGGCTACTGGACCGATGACCTGCCGCTCATCCCCGCCAACCTCCCGCTGGCCCAGGCCCGCTACACCGACGAGCTGATGAACGACATCCCCGCGGGGGTGAAGTCCATCCTCGACGTCGGCTGCGGCGCGGGCAACACCGCGCGCAAGCTGCTCGACCGCGGCTACGACGTTGTGTGCCTGTCGCCCAACGCCTGGCTCAACGACGAGGCGCAGGCCGCCGTGGGGAACCGCGCCAGGGTGTACCTGTCGAAGTTCGAGGAGTTTGAGCTGGACCGGAAGTTCGACCTGATCCTCTTCAGCGAGAGCTTCCTCTTCATGAAGGCCGAGGTCGCGCTGGCCAAGGCCGAAGCGATGCTCAACCCCGGCGGGTACATCCTCATCTCGGACATCTTCAAGGTCCCCTCGGACACCAAGAGCCCGATCGGCGGTGGCCAGGACATCCGGCGCTACCAGGCGATGATGGCGGCCTCGCGGTTCACGATGCTGAAGGACACCGACATGACGGCGCAGATCGCGCCGACCTTCGACCTGCTCAACCTGGCCTACCAGCAGGCCATCATGCCGGCGTACGCCCTCCTCCGCGCCAAGTTCGAGGCCTCGAACCCGACGCTGATGAAATTCGTGCAGTGGAAGTGGCGGAAGAAGATCGCCAAGCTCGAGGAGAAGCACTTCACCGGCAAGCGCACCGGCGAGCACTTCCGGCGGCACAAGAGCTATCGGCGCACCCTGTACCGGCTCGCGGCCTGATGGCGCCGGCGCCAGCGGTCCTCGCGCCCGGCGCGAAGGCGCCCGCCTTCCGGCTGCCGTCCGACGCGGGCCCGCCCGTAGCGCTGAAGGACTTCGCGGGCCGTCCCGTGGTGCTGTACTTCTACCCGAAGGACGACACCAGCGGCTGCACGACCGAGGCCTGCGAGTTTCGCGACAGCTGGCGCGCGGTCCAGGCGGCCGGCGCGGTGGTGCTCGGCGTGTCGCCCGACGGCGTCGCAAGTCACCAGAAATTCAAAAAGAAGTATGAGCTTCCGTTCACGCTGCTGGCCGACGAGGACCACGCGGTGGCCGAGGCGTACGGCGCCTGGGGCGAGAAAAGCATGTACGGGCGGAAGTACTTCGGGGTGCTCCGCAAGACGTATATCATAGACGCGCGCGGCAAGATCGCGCGGGTGTTCGAGAAGGTGAAGCCGCGCGGCCACGCCGCCGAAGTGCTGGCGGCGCTGTCCGGCTGACGCTGCGAGTCCGTAATCCTACGGATTGCCCGTGCCCCTGCGGCGTCCGTACTCTGGTGGGCCCAAGAACCCGGAGATTACCATTCGCACCGCATCGTTGGCGCTCGTCATCGCCGCCGCCCCGCTCCTTGCCTGCCGCAGCACCGTCGCGGTCGTGGCCACCCCCGCCATGCCCGTCGCCGCCCTTCCCGGGGAGACGCATCTCCGGAACGTCCAGCAGCTCACGCACGGCGGCAACAACGCGGAGGCGTATTTCTCGCGCTCCGGCCGGCAGCTGATCTTCCAGCGCCAGGAAGACCTGACCGCCGGGTGCGACCAGGAATACGTGATGAACATCGACGGGTCGGGAGTCCACCGCGTGTCGAACGGGCTGGGCCGCACCACCTGCGGGTATTTCTACGACAACGACAAGCGCATCCTCTACAGCAGCACCTTCGAGCACGACGCCGCCTGCCCGGTGCGCCCCGACATGTCGAAGGGCTACGTGTGGCCGCTCGGGCACTTCGAGATCTACGCCGCCCGCAGCGACGGCACCGAGCTGACCAAGCTGACCGACGACAAGGCCTACAACGCCGAGGCCACGGTGTCGCCCGACGGCAAGCGGATCATCTTCACCAGCACGCGCGACGGCGACATCGACCTGTACAGCATGAACATCGACGGCTCCGACGTCCGGCGGATCACCTCGCGGGTCGGGTACGACGGCGGCGCCTTCTACTCTCCCAACGGCAAGCAGATCGTGTGGCGCGCGTCGTATCCCGCCACCGCGGCGGACACTGCGGACTATCGCGGGTTGCTCGCGCAGCGCCTCGTGCGGCCGGCGGCCCTGGAGATCTGGGTGGCCAACGCCGACGGCAGCGAGCCGCGCCAGGTGACGAAGCTCGGCGGCGCCAACTTCGCCCCCTTCTTCACGCACGACGGGAAGCGGATCATCTTCACGTCGAACCACCTCGACCCGAAGGGGCGGAATTTCGACCTCTTCCTGGTCAACGTGGACGGCACCGGCCTCGAGCAGGTCACCTTCGACCCGGATTTCGACGGGTTCCCGATGTTCAGCCCCGACGGCAAGAAGCTGGTGTGGGCCTCGAACCGGAACGCCAAGACGCGCGGGGAGACGAACCTCTTCATCGCCGACTGGGCCAAGTAGCCCGGCCGGCCTGGGGAAACTACGGGGCACCGGCGCGCGTAGGTGGCGTCGGTGCCCCGCGGTGCGTGGGACTTCACCGGGTCCGGCCCGTGGGGTTAGCTTACCGTCCCCTCACTTTCACGTGGATGTGACGCCGCTCATGGCCCAGCCGAAGTCCCCCCCCGCCCACCACTCGTTCGTGCTCTGGCTGTGGGACTGGATCAAGTCCATCACCGTGGCGCTGCTGGTGTGGCTGGTGCTCCGGACCTTCCTCGTGCAGGCCTTCCGCATCCCGTCCGGGAGCATGGAAAATACGCTGCTCGTCGGCGACTTCCTCTTCGTCAACAAGGCCCTCTACGGCGCCGAGATTCCGCTGGTGCACAAGCGGCTCCCCGCCTTCCGCGAGCCGCAGCGCAACGACATCCTGGTCTTCGACTCCGTCGAGGAGCCGATCGACGTCGTCAAGCGGATGGTGGGGATGCCGGGTGACACGCTGGCGATGGAGGGGGGGCAGCTGATCCGCAACGGCGAGCGGCTCGACGAGCCGTACGTCGTGCACGCCTCCCCGCTGCCCCTGGCGGGACCGGAGCAGCGGTTCCAGATGCGGCAGTGGCAGGTCAAGTACCTCGTCGGCCGCGACACCGCCACCTACAATCCCGACCTGCAGGACTGGGGGCCGATCGTCGTGCCCGCCGATTCGTACTTCATGATGGGCGACAGCCGGGACAACTCCCATGACAGCCGGATGTGGGGATTCCTGCCGCGGAAGAACGTGCGGGGCCGCCCGATGTTCATCTACTACAGCTACGACGCGAACAGCTGGAAACCGATCCCCTTCCTGACGGCCATCCGATGGGGACGGACCTTCAGCCGCCCGAAGTAGCCGCGCGCGCGCCGGCCGGAGGGCTCCGGCGGTGGCTGCGCTTCCCGAGGAGCTGGGCGGAAGTCCGCCGCCTCGGCTGGCGGGCCGTGGCGGCGTTCGTGCTGTTCTACCTGGTCCGGGATCTCATCCTCTACGTCCTGCTCCCCTACGTGATCTACCGCGGGGTGGTCGCTCCCTAGGGCGCACCCGGAGGATGGTACGGGGACTCCGGCGAGCGGGAGGGATCGGGGGCGCGCGGCAGGTAGGCGGCGCTGCGGCCGCACTTGGAGCAGAGCAACGCAATCCGCCCGAGCTCGAGTGGCGCGTCCGGCGGTGGGCGTTTGGGGGTCCGGCTGATGGTGGCGGTGCCGCACGATGGGCACACCAACGGCTTCCGGTCACGGTCGGCAGCGACCAGTGCGAGCGCCTCGGGCGCCCGGAACTCCTTGATGCCCCGACGTCCCATGGGCGGTCCTTCCAGGGGCGATCCGGCACCCCTTCCCACCAATGTATGGGCCGAATGTGGGACGCGCAAAGCGCCGGCAGCCTCGTGCGGACCCGTCCCCCGACAAATCCGCCCCACTGGCATTATGATGCCGCGATACTGGTTTATTACTGTCTCTTCTCGAGCACGAAGTGACCCTGGTTGGCCACCGCCACCAGCCGCGGCTTGACGGGGCCGTCCCGGTGTGGTACGTTGGCGCCTGCAAGGCTTAACGCGACATAGCGTTACGCCGCGCCAGCACGCCGGCTGTCCCGGTCTGAAGGAGTTCCCGTGGTTTCTGAACTTGGCGGCGCCCAGATTTCGACCCTGCTCGAGAGCCTCCCGGGTATCGCAACCGTGCTCCGGAGTCCCGTCGCGGACGCGCTGGTCAACGTCATCCGCGCGGCGGCGCGGCTCTCGGAGTTCGACATCGCCGATGCCGACGAGCTCGTCCGGTACGCCACGCGCCGGGGGCTCCTGGCCGAGGACGAAGGCGACCGCCTCATGACCGACCTGAAGGCGGCGCACCAGAAGAAGCTCGACCGGATCGCCGCCCGCCCCAAGCCCGGCAAGGGGAAGGCGCCGGCCAAGGCCAAGCCGAAGGCGAAGGCCAAGGCAGCCAAGTCGAAGTCGCACCCCAGGAAGCCGGCCGCGAAGAAGGCCAAGAAGAAGCGCTAGGCGGTCGCCTGGAATCGAAAGCGCCCCCCGGCCAAGGCCGGGGGGCGCTTTGCGTCCGGGCTGATGCCGCCGTGTCAGGTCCGGAAGGCGCTCATGGCGTCGGTGAGCCGGGTGGCGCCTTGCAGCAGGTCGCCGGCGGCGGCGGCCATCTCCTCCGTGGACGCGCTCTGTTCTTCCGCGGCCGCCGTCACCTCCTGGCTCGCCGACGCATGCTCGGTGGCCGAGGCGGCCACTTCTGCCGTCTTGCCGCCGAGCTGGTCCACGATGGTGCGGTTGAGCGCCGCCTGCGCCGAGACGACCGCGGCCGCCGTCCGGACCTCCTGCACCGCGGCGCCGATGTCGTCGAGCGCGCGGGCGGCGGCGTTCGCCACCCCTTCGATCCCGCGCACCTTCGTCGTCCCCACCTGCATGGTGCCGGACACCTCGCGCACCTGGTTCCGGATGAACTGCACCGTCTTGGTCACGTCCTCCGCGGCGCGCGCGCTGGAGTCCGCCAGGTGCCGCACCTCCTCGGCCACCACGGCGAAGCCTCGTCCGTGCTCGCCGGCGCGCGCCGCCTCGATGGCGGCGTTCAGCGCGAGCAGGTTGGTCTGCGACGAGATCTGCTTGATGAGGTCGATGAACTCGGTGATCGACTCCGACTTGCGGGCGAGCTCCTGCACCTGCTGCGCCGAGGTCTGCACCACTTCCCGCACGTCGAGCAGCGTCTGCCCCGCGGCGGCCACGTCGGTACGGTGCCGGATGGCCAGGTCCCGGATGGTGTCGCCCAGCGCCACGACGCGGGTCGACGCCTCGTCGGCCTCGGCGGCGGTGGCCCGGAGCCGGCCGAGGAGCCCGTCGGCGTCCCGCATCCCGTGCACCTGCGACTCGGCGCTGTGGGACATCTTGACCATGGCCGTGGAGATCTCGCCGCTGCTGGCCGCCAGCTCCTCGCTCATGGCGGAGAAGTCGCTGGCGCTGCCGCTGATCTGGTTCGACTCCTTCACGACGATCCCGACGACCTCGCGGAGCCGCGCCGCCATCTCGTCCATGGCCGCGGCGAGCCGGCCGAGTTCGGTGGGCATCTCGCCGAGCGTGACCGGGCGGAGGTCGCCGGCGCCGAAGCGCTCCGCGGCACCGACCAGCCGCCGGAGCGGGCGGTCCACGGTGCGCACGGTGTAGATCGTGGTCGCGACGCCGAGGATGAGCGCCAGGCCGAAGAGCGCCCAGACGTTCCGCTCCCGCCGGCCGGCCTCCTCGCGCAGGGACTGGATCCGGATCAGGGCCCGCGTGCTCTGCGAGCGGGATAGGGCCCGCACGTCGGCCACCAGCGTGTCGGCGGGCTGGCGGGCCGCGTTCGCGAAGCGGCGCGCCTCGGCGTCCCGGCCGAGGTCGGCCAGCGCGTGGGCCATCGCGTAGGCCACCTCGATGGCGGCCTGCTCCTCGGCGATCTTGTTCGTGATGTACCGGTCTTGCGTCGAGAGGCCGCTGAGCTGCCGGAACGTCTGCTGGTAGGCGTAGGCGGAATCGCCGCTGGCGATGAACTCCTGCTGCAGGGCGGCGGACGGGTCGAGCAGGTACTGCTCGGCGCTCCGGATCTCGTTGAGGATGGCGCCGACCAGGCCGCTGCCCGCCTCGGTGCCGGACAGGAGCGCGGTGGTCTCGGTCTCGACCGCCTGGCTGATCGAGCGGACCGCCCGCGTGGCGCTGACGGCGATGAGCAGCACGAGCGTGACCAGGACCGTCATGCCGAGGCTGACCCGGCTGCGCAGGCTCTTGAGCGGGTTCATTGCCCCTCCGCCGGCCGCATGACGCCGTCGCGCACCTGGCCGACGTAGATCTTCAGGCTCGGCACGTCGCCGTTCTCGTCGAAGGCGATCGTGCCCATGGCCCCCTCGAACGCCGGCGTGGCGGTCCCGATGCCGGCGAAGGCGTCGCGCACCGCCCGCCGGTTGGTGCCGACCCGCTGCATCGTCTCCCGGAGCATGTACACGGCGTCGTACGCGGCCGCGCCGGAGCCGTTGGGCTCGCCGGCGGTGGGGAATCGCGCCTTGTACGCGCTCACGAAGCGCTGGTTGGCGGGCGTGCTGGTCTGGCTGAAGTACGAGGAGGTGACGTAGGTGCCCTCGGCCACCGGCCCGCTGAGCGCGATCTGCTCGAGTCCGTCGCCGCCCATGGCGGGGATGGCAAGGTTCTTCTTCCGCGCCTCGGTCAGGATGGTCCGCGCGTCGGGGTCGTACCCCGCGATCAGCATGAACTGCGCCCGCTTGTCCCGCGACAGGAGGTCCACGTAGGGGCCGACCTCGGGCGTGTCGCCGAGATACGGGTAGGAGCCCACCACGGCGCCGTCCAGCGAGGCGAACTCCGCCTCGAACGCGGTGCGGATGCCGCGTCCGTACTCGCTGTTCGTGTAGAACACCGCGCCCCGGGTCAGCCCCAGCCGCTCGCGCGCCCAGCGCGCCAGCGCCGAGCCGTGCGCGAGGTCGCTGGGGCAGAGCCGGAAGGTGTAGGGGCCGGCGTCGGTCACCGCGGGGGCGGAGGCGGCCGGGGCGATCTCGAGGAGGGGGTTGCTGCCGCCGTTGTAGACCGGGGCGGCGGCGAGGGTGGGTCCGGAAAAACCGTGGCCGATGACCGCGACCACGGGGGAGTTGTAGAAATCGGTGGCGACGACGACCGCGGAATCGGCGTCGGCGTAGTCTTCGCGCTCCACCAGCTCGATGGGCCGGCCGTTGATGCCGCCCGCCGCGTTGATCTCCTCCGCCGCCAGCTGGGCGCCGTAGCGGATCGGGAGGCTGAGCGGGTCGGTGAAGTTGGCGGCCACGCCGATCTGGACGGGACCGCTGCCCCTTCCGCAGGCGCCAAGGAAGACCAGGCCCAGCAGGACGGCGCAAGCGCGCGTCCGACCCGGCCGAGGAACATGCAGAACCACGTCAGACTCCGGGCGTGATGCTGTGGAAATCCGCGCGTGCGGACGAGTGCTCAGGGGAGATGCCGTAGATTAGCCGGGTGGACGGGGCTTGGCAATCCGCGCGGGCGCGTGGTCGCCGAGGTTCCACCCGTCGAGGACCGGGCCGTCGACGATGCTCACCGAGGTCTCGACGCGGCCCGTCCCCGCGCGCCAGGTGAGGCGCAGCATCTGCGCGCCCGCGATCCACTGCGCCATCCCCTGCGTCCCCTGCACCGTGGCGGCGCGCGGGCCGTGCGTCGCCTCGATCTCGTCGCGCCAACGCAAGAAGTCCGCGGTCGGCAGTGTCGCCGAAATCGTCAGCACCCCCGTCACGCTGTCGATGGCGGCGAGCCAGATGGAGACCGGCGTGTTCGCGACGGGATCCGACACCGTCGCGCGGCAGTCCTGCAGGCGCGGATCGGCCTTGCTCCGCTGGCAGGAGAGTCCGGTGCCCAGCAGGAGGCGCACCTGCGCCTCGACGGCCGCGAGGGGGACGCCGGCCCGGAACCCGAAGAAGGAAAGGGGCGTCCCCTGCGCCGCGAGTGGCGCCGCGGCGCAGAGGACGGCAAGGGCGGCGGCGAGGCCGCGCCGGATGACGATCAGGACTTCCGGACGTTGGCCGCCTGCAGGCCCTTCGGTCCCTCGACGATGTCGAACTCGACCGCGTCTCCCTCGGCCAGCGACCGGAATCCCTCCATGGTGATCGCGGTGTGATGCACGAAGACGTCCTTCCCACCCTCCTGCGCGATGAAACCGAAGCCCTTCGCGTCATTGAACCACTTCACGGTGCCCTTCGCCATTGCCGCAACCTCAGTTCGACGGGAAAAAAACGGCCGACCGGAGCTGGCGCATCCGAGCGGCGAGAACCACGACGACTCCGTTCGAGCGACTGCCGTGCATGGTGCAAGCTGCGAAATGGGGGGATTTCTGTCAATACGCCGGCGGCGCGGAGAGCGTCAGCCCGACCGAGCGCAACTCGTGGTCGAGGAGCCACGCCTTCGTCTCGAGGCCGCCGCCGTACCCGACCAGGCCGCCGTCCTTGCCGACCACCCGGTGGCAGGGAAGCAGGATGGCCAGGTGGTTGGAGCCGTTCAACTGCCCGACCGCCCGCGGGTGGATGCCGGTGAGCGTGGCGATCTCCTCGTAGGAGCGGGTCTCGCCGAAGGGGATGGTGGTCAGCGCGCGCCACACCGCCTGCTGGGCGTCGGTCACGCTCAGGTAGTCCGGCAGGTACTCGGGATAGGCGAACGGCCGCGGCCGGCCCGCGAAGTAGGCCGTGAGCCACGAGCTCGCCTGCCGGCAGGGTCCGGTGTCGATCACCGCCCCGGGCGCCCGCTCCCTCAGCCGCTCCGCCAGGTTCAGTCGCCCGGTCCGTTCGGCGAATTCGACGATCAGCGGTCCCTCGCGGGCCTCGAGGATCGTGAGCACGCCGACCGGCGACTGGTAGGACGTCCACTCAATGCGCATGGTCCCTCTCCATGCGGCAATCTATACCGTGGGCGGAGGGGTTGGCCACGCACGGGAGGTGGACGCCGGCCCGGCGGCGTGTAACTTGTGCGATCCCCCATTGCGGAGTAGTCCGATGCTGCTCGCCCTCGCCCTGGTGTTCCAGCAGGTGCCGACGCCCACGCCCGTCGCTTCCGTGACCATCCGTCCCGCCGAGGCGGCCGTGGCCGTCGGCGACACCCTCCGCCTCACCGCGCAGGCGTTCGATTCCGCGGGGCGGGAGCTGACGGACGTCCGGATCCGCTGGTTCCAGGCCGGCGGCCAGTTCGAGGGGACGGTGGACAGCACCGGGCTCGCGACGGCGGGCGCGGTCGGCGCGCTCCGCGTGACGGCCCTCGCCTCCTCGAAGGGGGGCGGCCGCGCCAAGACCGCCTTCGCCGTCGTCACCATCGTGCCCGGCCCCGCGGCGGCCATCGCCCTCGAGCCGGCGCCCCGCCGGCTCTACGCCGGCCAGGCGGTGGCTCTTTCCGCCACCGTCACCTCGGCCGACGGCGACCGGCGCCACGATCCGGTGAGCTGGACCTCGGACCAGCCCGGCGTCGTGTCCGTGTCCGGCACCGGCATCCTGACCGCGGTCCGGCCGGGGCGCGCCACGGTGACGGCGCGCGCGGGCCAGGCGAGCACCACGCTCCAGCTGTCGGTGGTGGCCAACCCCGTCGCCACCGTCGAAGTGAAGCCCGCCGTCGCCACCGTGCGCACCGGCGACGTGGTGCGGCTCGCCTTCGAGGCCCGCGACCGGTCCGGCGCCGCCGTTCCCGACGTCCTCCCCGAATGGATGGTGAACCCGGGCTCCGGCCTGATCGAGCCGGACGGCGCCTTCGTGGCGAGCGAGCCGGGGACCTACCGGGCCGTCGGCGCCTTCGCGGGGCGGGCCGCCACCGCCACGATCACCGTCGTCCCGCGGGACGTCGTGCGTCCGACCACGCTCGTGGGGCGCGTCCCGGTCAAGGGGTTCGCCACGATGGAGTTCTGGCTCCACCCCGATGGCCGCCACGGCTACCTCTCCACCCTCGGCGACCGGGTGTACGCCATCGACCTCGCCGATCCGGCCGCGCCGGTCATCACCGACTCGGTCATGGTGGACGCCCGCGCCATCAACGACATCATGACCACCGAGGACGGCCGGTACGGCGTCCTCACCCGAGAGGGCGCGTCGTCGCGGAAGAACGGGATCGTCGTGCTGTCGTTCGAGGATCCCGCGCACCCGAAGGTGGTGTCGGAATTCACCGAGACGGTCAGCGGCGGCGTGCACAGCACCTTCATCTACAGGGGCTTCGTGTACCTCACCGACGACGCGACGGGCTCGATGCGCGTCATCGACATCCGGGATCCGATGACGCCGAGGCAGGTGGCGCGCTGGGAGACGCCGGGCACCGGGGCGGGCCGGATGTTGCACGACATCGACGTCCAGGACGGGCTGGCCTACCTCAGCTACTGGAACGACGGCCTCGTCATCCTCGACGTCGGGAACGGGATGCGCGGCGGCAGCCCCGAGAACCCGCAGTTCGTCTCGCAGTACAAGTACGACCTCGAGTCGCTCTACCGCGACGTGGCGGCGGTCGGCGGGCCCGGCTTCATCCGCGGAACCCACACCGCGTGGCGGAGCGGGCGCTACGTCTTCGTGGGCGACGAGGTCTTCGCCGCCAAGCCGCAGGTGACCGCCGGCCCGAGCCTCCTCGGGCTCGGGCGGGCCTACGGCCGGCTCCACGTGCTGGACGTTTCCGACATCACCAAGCCGCGCGAGGTGGCCTGGTACGAGCCGAGGGACGGCGGGACGCACAACGTCTGGGTGGCCGGCGACACCCTCTACCTCGGCGACTACCAGGGCGGGCTGCGGGTGCTGGACGTCGGCGGGGAGCTCCGGGGCGACCTGCTGGCGCAGGACCGGGAGATCGCCCACGTCTATACTGGCGACTCGAAGGGGAACTTCCCGAACGCCGCCATGGCCTGGGGGGCCATCTACCGGGACGGCAAGATCTACGTGCCGGACGTCTTCTCGGGGCTCTGGATCGTACGGGTCGAGCCGAAGAACGAGCTGACCCCCTAGCGGGCCCACGGTGGCCCCGGGGGCGGAATCCGCCTATCTTCCGTCCCCTATGACCACGACCCAGAACCTCGTCGTTCGCAACTTCAACGACCGCGCCGAAGGCCTCGCCCATTTCATGCTCCGGGCGGGCGAAGCGCCCCGTTTCATCGCCATCGACGACCAGGCCGGCTGTCCCATGGACACCGCCCTGGCGGCCCTGGAGTGGACCCGGGTGGTCGGCATCCTCCGGGACGACGACCTCCTGCACGCCGGCCGGCTGACCAGCGAAACCGCCGCGGCCGTGGTGGAGCGGAAGACCGACCGCGGCCGCCAGTTCGTCTACCTCGGCCCCCGGCTCGATGCCCCGCCCATGGACGTCTTCGAGGGCTCGGTCCTCTACGACGAGCCGGGCGTGAAGGCGGTCGAGTTCAACCAGCGGGCCCATGCCCTGGCCCACTTCCTTCGGGCCACTTCCGGTGTCGGCGCGGTCATGGCCCTCCTCGGCCGGCGCGCGCCGGAACTGCGCCACCTCAGGCGCTGGCTCGGTCCCATCCTCCAGGAATTGGACTCGCCGCGGCCGCTGATGGCCGGCTGGTTCGCCGCCTCGTCGGGCGGCTGCCTCTTTGCCCTGCCCGAAGGCGACGTCGTCTGCCGGTACATCGAAGTCGGGATGGACTCGTGAGCCGGGGGGTGCTCGCCCTCGTCGCGGCACTTGCGGCCGCCGCCCCGCTCGCAGCGCAGGTCGGCCGGGAACAGTTCGTCGAGCCGGACACCGCGCTCGACGCCGCGCACGCGGTCCAGCAGAGCGCGTTCATCGTCCTGCGGGACTCGACCGCCACCATCTCCGCGGCCGGCGCGCGGCTGATGAGCGAAATGAGCCCCTCCAGTTCGCTCGCGTGGATGCATGCGCGCGCGCGGTCGGTGGTGGCGGCGTGCGCCCGTTCGGAGGTCCCGCTCGCGAACGCCAAGGCAGTCACCGAGCGGGGGGTCTGGACCACGCCCGGGCAGAAGAACGCCCAGGCCGAGCTCCTGAAGGCGATGCCCGGCTTCGCGCTCGAGCTCCAGGAATGCCAGAAACGCTGGACCGCACTGGCTCGCGACACCAGCCAGGTGTCGCTCCGCGAAAACGCACCGTACCAGATGAACCAGCTCCAGACCAAGCTGGATGCCTTCAACCGGACCGCCCAGACCTACCTTCGCTTCATCGGCGTCAAGCTCCCACCTCCTGGAACCAAGAAGAACTGACCTCCGGCCCTTCGGGCGGGCCGTGGGGATTTGTGGATACACATTTCCACAAACGGTGGACAAGCTCGTTACGGCGCTGCCACGCATCGGATTACCGCTCCACATTTCCCACACAAAAAATCTCGTAACCCGAAGAAATACAGGCACTTGCGCGATTCTCCGGCGGCCCTAGCTTGGAGGTGCGTCTGGACCGTTCCGGTGAGTGCCTTCGGGGCATGAACAGGCCGGCTCAGATGGGTTCGGATCGGAGGAGCAGGGGAGGGGATCGCCGCCGTAAGGGCACGGTCCCCGATGATCCTGGACCAAGGCCGTCCGGACCAGGTGGAGCCAGTCGCGCGCTCCGCCCACCCCGATCTGGCGCCTCGGGGTGCCTTGCGAAGGGACGGTCCGCGACCCGACCCGACTCGCAGCGCTCGCAACGTGAGGTTTCGGCTTCACGGATCATTGCGGGAGGCGGCCGCCCGGCGAAGAACCGGACGGCCGCCTCTGCATTTCGGCCCCGCAGACCCCTCAGCCTCCCCAGTCGCTCCGGCCACGATAGGCGCGACGCCGGTCGAGTTGCCAGAGGCCCCGCGTGCTGACCAGCCCCTCGCCGTCGAAGTTGCCTGCGTCCGCCAGCGCCTCCGCCATGCTCGCCGTCTTGGCGCTCGCGTTGTCGGCGTAGTGCAGGACCTCGGCCTCCAGCGTCATTGGCGCGACGGCCGCGCCGTGCTCCAGCCGGCCGTGGTGCGAGAGGACCAGGTGCTGCAGGATGGCCAGCTCCTGCTCGGTGCACGGCGCCGGCACGGCGGCGCGCACCGCGCGATCCACCATGAGCGCTCCCAGCACCACGTGCCCGTGCAGGGTGCCCGCCTCGGTCATCTCGAAGATCCCCCCGTCCCACCGGTAGGCGTCGAGCTTGCCGATGTCGTGCAGCAGCACGCCGGCCAGGACGAGGTCCGCCTCCGCCCGGCAAGCCCGTGCGATGGCGCGGGCGATGCTCGCGACTTCCACCGTGTGCTTCAGCAACCCGCCCAGCAACGCGTGGTGTCCGGCCAGGCTGGCGGGGCAGGCCTCGTAGCGCAGCCGGAATTCGTCGTCGCGGTAGAAGAGGTCGAGCGTGGCCGCCAGGCGCGGGCGCACGATCTCGGCGCGCCAGCCGTCGAGGGTCTTCCAGTATGGCGCAGGGTCCCCGATGGAGGGGACGAGCCGTGAGAGGTCAACCGCGCCCTTCGGCAGCGGGCGGATGGAACTCACCTTGAGCTGCCGCTGGCCGCGGTACAGCGCGACCTCACCGATGACCTGCGCGACATCTCCCGGCGCCAGCCCGGCGATCTTGGGCTGGTCTTCGAGCCAGAACGGCGCGCTCGAGATCCGGCCCGACGCATTCGCGAAGGTGAGGACCGTGTGCGGCGTGTCGCCGCCCCTGCGCTCGACCTCCAGGATCAGCAGTGGATCCTGGACCCGCTGTCCTGGTGAAAGTCCGGGGAGATCGGTGGGGTCGCTCATCGAGGCCGCTCGGTCGGGGAGAAGAGAACGGAGCAAAGGTAACAGCCTCCGCGTGATCACGATCCTTGCTCCCGTCCGCTTGAGGGATACCTTCTCCCGTCATGGATTCCCTGCCGATGCTGGTCGTGACGACGGACCCGGAGCGCGCCCGTCGACTCTCCGAGGCGGTGAGCGCAGCGGGGCATCACGCCGTGCCCGCCGGGAATGGTGCCGAGGCTGCGGAAGCGCTCGGCGTCCCCGGGCTTGGCGGAGTGTGCATCGACCTCGCCCTTCCGGGGCTCGACCTGGCCGCACTCCGACGCTCGCTCACCCCCGCGAGCCCCGTGCCTCCCGGATCGCTGGCCGATGCCGAGCGGCGCCACATCGCGCTCGCGCTCAGCCACACGAGGGGGAACAAGCGCCAGGCGGCGCTCCTCCTCGGCATTTCCCGCTCGACACTGCTCCACAAGGTCCGGCTGTACCACCTCGAGGCGGTGGCGGTGCGGGGGCGTTCGGCCGGGTAGCGACCCCGGGGGGTGGCCCGGAGTCGTCGAGACCCCCGGACCCGGCCTCCACCGGTGCCGTCTTCCGGCGGCGACCGCCCCCTTCGACTTGCCGCCCACACCTGGCTTCGCTCCGCTCATCGCTCGATGCGCACCCGCCCGAGGCGGGAGATGACCACCCGCCGCTTGGCCGATCCCTTCGTCAACGTCCACGACGCGTTGGAGAACCCCATGCTGATCCCCGTGGGCGAGAAGGTCAGCGTCCGCTGGCCCCCGGTCATCGCCACCGCAAAACGGCCGGGGCCGGCCGACGCCCAGCGCCTGGACGGCCCGGTGGGCTCGACCACGTCCATGGTCAGGCTGTCGAGCCCCACGGTGAGCCGGGTGATACGCGATTCCACCACGGCAGCGACCCGTGCCCGCGCGTGGGCACCCACGATCTCACCCGCGGCGTGCTCGACGGCCAGCACGTCGAGCGGCTCCGACAGCCGGGGCGCGGCGATGGCCAGCACCAGCGCGATGATGCTCACGGTGGCGACCAGCTCGGGGAGGGTGACGCCTCGGTTCATGGGCCCACGATACGGCGCCGCGCCCGGGCGGCGTCATCCTCCGGAGGCGGCCGTCATCCTCCTGGCGCACGGGCCTTGCTCCCGCCCTGCTCCGGAGGCAAGTTGCGAGTCCTTTCTCACCCCCGAGGGGCTGCCCGCACATGACTTCGCGCGTGCTCGTGGTGGACGACGAGCCGGCCATCCGGCACGCCGTGGGCCGGCTGCTTCGACGTGAGGGGTGGGATCCGGTGACGGTGGCCACCGCGGGGGAGGCCCTCGCGGCCCTCGAGCGGGTTACCGCCGATGCGATCCTCCTGGATTACCACCTCCCCGGCATGTCGGGCGCCGCGCTTGGAGCGGAAATCATCGCGCGCTGGCCCGGGCTCGCCGGGCGCATGGTGTTCGTGAGCGGGGATCCGACCCTCTCGGTGGAGGACTTCCCCGCGGCGTGCCGGGGGGCCCGCCTCCTCCCCAAGCCGTTCGACCTGCTCGAACTGGCCGCGGTGCTGCGCGGCGTCCTCGCTGCCGCGGCCAATACCTCCAATTCCTCCGGGAACTCCGCATGACATTCCCCGCCGGGCTGGCTTCGCTGTCGGGCGCCGATCCGCTCGTGGCGCTCCGGGCGTACCGCCCGCTGGCGCCATGGAGCCTGCGCGACCTCGCGGCACTCGCCGGCGCGCTCCTTGAGGCGTCAAACATCGTGCCCGTCAACGCCGCCGCCCGGGCACTGCCTGGCGAGCGGACCATCCGCTTCTACGTGGCCCGCGGGTTGGTGAGCCCGCCGGAGGGGCGAGGGACGGCGGCCACTTACGGCTACCGCCACCTGCTGCAGGTGCTGGCCATCAAGCTCAGGCAGATGGAAGGGGCCACGCTCGATTCGCTCGGCAAGGAACTGGCGGAACTCGCGGGTGACATGCTCGAGCGGCGCGTTGCGGGGGTGCTGGGTCCGGCGCTGCCGTCGCCGGAGCGAGTGCTGTCCGGGCCGGGCACACACGAGCCGAGGGGTCGGGTGGCGCGCGCCATGCAATCGGCCCTGCCGGTGCCTGGCCAGCCGCCTCGGCCGACCACCTGCCGGCGCATTCCCTGCGGGCCCGGCGTGGAGTTGCTGCTCGACGAGCGGCATCCCGCCCTCCAGGCTCCGGGCGCGGAGGCGGCCCTCGCGCGCGACATCGCCCAGCTGCTCGACCAGGCCGGGACCGGCACGCCGCCGGCCTCCTGACGCCTTCACACTCTCCGCGGAGTCTGGCATGACGACGATCATCCTTCTCGTGGCCCTCGCGGTGGTCCTCCTCTGGGCCGTCGGCGCGTATAACGGCCTCATCAGCCTCCGGAACCAGGTGCAGAACGGCTGGACGCAGATCGACGTGCAGCTGAAGCGCCGGCACGACCTCATCCCCAACCTGGTCAACACGGTCAAGGGGGCGATGGAGTACGAGCGCGGCACGATGGAGGCGGTCATCAGCGCGCGGGCCAAGGCGATGGGGGCGCAGGGGGTCAAGGCGACGGCGGAGGCGGAAGGCCAGCTGACGCAGGCGCTCGGCAAGCTCTTCGCGCTGATGGAGAACTATCCCGACCTCAAGGCGACGGCCAACGTCCTCCAGCTCCAGGAGGAGCTGACCAGCACGGAGAACCGGATCGGGTTTTCCCGCCAGCACTACAACGACGTGGCCACCGAGTACAACACCCGGCAGCAGCAGTTCCCCGTCAACCTGATCGCGGGGGTCGCCAAGGCGACACCGGCGGACCTCTGGGTCATCACCGACGGGGGCGAGCGGGCCGTTCCGGCGGTGGACCTGTCGTCCCGCGCCCCGGGCGCGTGAGCGACGCCAACCTCTTCGCGCAGCAGGCGGCCAACCGCCGCCGATCGGTGTGGCTGGTCGCCGGGTTCGTGCTCTTCTTCGCGTGGGTGGGATTCGGCGGGGACTACGCGTTCTACCTGCTGACCGCCGACGCCCCGCCCGGCGCCTACCGCCACACCCTCCCCTTCATCGGCCTCCTGGTCACGGCGGCCGCGTCGGCCCTCTGCTATTTCGCGTGGAAGACCGGGCCCCGCCGCGTGCTGTTGGCGACCGGGGCGTGGGAGGTCGTCACGCCCGCCTCGCCAGCCCAGCTCCAGTTGACGAACGTGGCCGAGGAGATGGCGGTCGCGGCGGGACTGCCGAAGCCGACCGTCTGGGTGGTGCCCGATCAGGACCTCAACGCGTTTGCCACCGGCCACGATCCGCGGCACGCCAGCATCGCGGTCACGGAGGGGCTCCTCGCGGCGCTCGACCGGGACGAACTGCAGGGCGTCGTGGCCCATGAGATGGCGCACATCCGGAACGACGACGTGAAGCTGATGACGCTGCTGGCGGGGATGCTCGGGGCGATCGCACTCCTTTCCGACGCACTGGGTCGCTACCTCCGGCTTGGGGGCCGGGTCGGCGGGGGGTCGCGTGGCGGGGGCGGGCGTGGCGGGAAGGGGGGCAATCCGCTGGGGGCGGTCCTGCTCGTGCTCTGGCTGCTCACGCTGCTGGTCGCGCCGGTCGTGTCACGGCTCCTGGCCATGGCGGTCAACCGGAAGCGGGAATTCCTGGCCGACGCGACCGCGGCGCAGTTCACCAGGCATCCCGAGGCGCTCGCGCGCGCGCTCGAGAAGCTGGACGCCGCCTCCGCGGCGACGCGCAGCATCGCGCAGGGGGCGGCGCACCTGTGTATCGTGGATCCCGCCGAGCGGCGGATCAGCGACCGGGAGGGGATCGTGGGGGATGTCTTCGCCTCGCACCCGCCGATCCGGCTGCGGGTGGCCCGCCTCAAGGCGATGGCGTTCCAGCAGGCGAAGCGGGAGGCGGGCGCCGCGTCGGCCTAGGCGGCTAGGGCCGAGCGAGCGCTGCGGCGAGGCCTTCCGGGTCGAGCGGCAGGCCCAGGGTCTCGTTGGGCTCGGCGGCGCGCGCGGCGCTGCCGTCGCCGTCCTGCAGGATGAAGAGGCGGTACGGTCGCTGGGCCGTGCCGGGAAGGTTGGCCGGAAGCGAACGCTCCGCGGCGACCACGAGCGTCACGTCGAAGCCCTGGGAGGCCGGCACCAGCGCGGCGGGTCCCACCACCCGCTGCACCGCGTATCCGGCGCGGCGGAGCAGCGATTCGAGCACGCGTGCCGTGCCCTCCTCTGGCACCAGGACGAGTGCCCGGCCCCTCGGCGGTGCTTCGGGTCGCGCGCCTTCCGCCTGCAGGTCGATCATCTGGATGCCGGGCGCGTACTCCGCCGTCGCGGCGCGCCGGAGCGCTCCCGCCCGCTTCACGATCTCCCGGATCCGCTCCAGCATCCCACGGACGGTCTCCAGCGACTGGCGCTGGGCGCCCGAGAGCGCGTCTCCGCTCCCGAGCAGCAGCTCCAGCTCCGCGGTGGCGGCCATGAGGGGATTGTTGATCTCGTGGTGGAGCGTCACCGTCATCTCGCCCACCGCCGCCCGGCGCTCCACGTGGAGGAGCTCCCGTTCCGCGGTGGCCAGCGCCTCCCGGAGCGAGCGCATCCGGCGCACCCGCTCCACCACCTCCGGCAGCATGGCGGCCAGCGAGGCGTCCTTGACCAGGTAGTCTTCCGCCCCAGCCCGGAGCGCGTCCGCGGCGAATGTCTCGCTGCCGTGCGCCGTCACCATGACCACGCTCGGCGGCTCGGGCCACGCGCGCAACGCGAGGAGCACCTCGCGCCCGGCCAGGTCCGGGAGGTTCTGGTCGAGGAGCAGGACGTCGGCCCGGGCGGCGGCGAGCAGGGCCTCACGGCCGGTGGCCACGTGCTCGAGGTCGGTGAAGCCGTGCGCCGTCAGCGCGGCGGCCGCGAGGCGGACCATCGCGGGATCGTCGTCTACCACAAGGATGCGCAATGCGCCCCGTTCAGCCACGTGCCGCCTCCGTCTCGGTACGGAACCCCACCCGCGCGAACTTTTCCCACGTCGTCTTGCCCCGCCAGGCGTCCAGCAGGCCGCGGAGCCGCCAGTAGAGAGTAACGTGGCGGAAGCTGAACGGCACGTTCTCGAGGATGGCGTAGCCCAGGAGCACCAGCACGTCCCGCCGCCGGGAGAACGGCAGGAGCCCCCGCTGCAGGCGGTCGGCCAGCCCCAGCCGGAAGCGCCACGCCCCCACCAGCACCGCGAAGAGGTTCACCAGCATCCCGTAACCGAACGCGGCCAGGAAGAAGGCGACGGCGTACGGCCAGTTGATCAGGTGAATGTCGAACGCCCACTGCAGGAAGAGCAGGAAGGCGAAGAAGAAGTACCCCGCCATCTCGATCATCGGGCCGTAGTACTCGAAGAGCCAGAAGGTCGGGAGCGCGAACGCGCCGATCCGGCCGAACCGGCGCCGGAGCAGCATCGCGCGGTGATAGAAGAGCGATTCCCGGAGGCCGCGGTACCAGCGGCCGCGCTGCTTCCGCAGCGACTCGAGCGACTCCGGCACCTCGGTCCAGGCCACCGGATGCGGCAGGAACGCGATGCGCCGGTCGAGGCGCTTGTCGCGGATGTAGCGGTGCAGGCGCACCACGATCTCCATGTCCTCGCAGACGGTGCCCGCGCGCGCCGCGACGTATTCCTCCACGATCCGGTGCCGGACGAACGGCGTGAGGTAGCCTCCCGCGCGGATGACCGTCTCCTTCTCGAAGACGGCGAAGACGCCGGAGAGGATGAGGATCGAGTCGAGCCGGTCGAGCCCGGTGCGCCCGGTGGTGAAGGAGCGGAGGTACTCCACCATCTGGAACCGCGCCAGCGGGTGGCGCGGCAGCCCCACGCTGACCACCCGCCCGTTCCGGATGGTGCAGCCGTTCGCGATGGCGACCTGGCCGCCGACGGCCACCACGCGGGGGTCCTCCTGGATGACCCGCATCATCTCCTTGAGCGCCCGCTGGTCGAGGATCGAGTCGGCGTCGAGGCAGACGAAATACGGGGCGGTCGAGGCGTTGACCCCCACGTTGAGGGCGTCCGCCTTCCCCGCGTTCTCCTTGTCGATGACCACCAGCCGGAGGACGCCCTTGGGCAGGTCGGCCGTGGACTCGTAGAGCGCCCGCACCCGGGCAGTCCCGATCGCCTCCCGGTAGGGGAGGTCGGTGCGCCGAAGCTTGAAGGCGCGCCGGAGCCGTTCCAGCGTCTGGTCGCTCGATCCGTCGTTGACCACCACGACCTCGAACCGCGGGTAGTCGCAGTGGACGAGGTTCGTCACCGAGTCGACGATGGTGACCTCCTCGTTGAAGGCCGGGACGATCATCGTCAGCGGCTTGGTCGAGCCGCTGTCGTCGATCAGGTCGAGGTCCTCGATGAAGTGGCCCGCCACCTTCCGCCGCACCTGGCGCGCCGAGAGCGCGATCAGGAGCAGGGTGTAGCTGTTGTACAGGAGGAAGTACGCCAGGAAGAGCGGCTGCGCCGCGATCGCGATGACCGTGAGGGTGGCGAGGAAGGTCTGGTACATCACGCCTCCGGCAGCGCCGCGCGGATCGCGTTGCGCACGGCGGGCACCGGATCGTCCTCCGCCATCCGGCGGGCCGCCGGGTCGCCGAGCAGGGCCAGCACGATGCCCGCGGCCCGGCGCCGGTCCGCCGACGTGTCGGTGGCCCGCCGCTGGAGTTCGGCGCGGGGCAACACCGTCTCGGCGGCCGCCGCGAGCGAGGCCACGGACGCGTCCGACGGAAGCGCGTCCCGCCCGCCGCTCAGCAGGGCCGCGAGGCCCGCCATGGCCCGGACTTCCTCCGCCGGATCGGCCGCCAGCGCCGCGAGCGCTTCGGGCGCGCGACCGGTGGCGCAGGCGGAGGCCACGGCCGCGCGGACCGAGGCCACCGGGTCCTGCGCGAGCCGACCGAGCAGCACGGGATCGATCAGGTCGGGGCGGTGGCGCCAGAGGCGCACGAGGGACTCCCGCACCTCCGGCGCCCGGCTGGCCGCCATCGGCGGCAGCAGGGCGGGCAGGTGCGGGTGGCGGATGTAGCGCGCCACCTTCGAGACCGTGATCAGCTCCGACCCGCCCGCGCCCAGGCCAAGGGTCAGGTCCACAAAGGTGTCGAAGCTCGCCTCGGCCTGGCCGGCCACCGCCTGCAGGACGACGGGGTCGTCGTCGTCCGGCCGGAGCATCCGGATCAGGTTGGGCAGCGCGCGCTCGGGCGCGATCCGCGCGAAGAGCGCCACCGCCGTGTTGCGGACGTTCGCGTCCGGGTCGGAGAGCGCACGGACGGCGGAGCGCTCCAGTTCGGACGAGTCCAGCATGCCCGCCACCGACGTCAGCGCCGCCGACCGGACCGTCGGGTTCGGGTCGCTCCGCACCACCTGGAGCAGCGCGTTGCGGCTCCGGTCGCCCTGGAAGGCGCGGAGCCCGCTCACCAGGCGAAGCCGCTCCGCCGGATCGAGGGCGCCGCGGATCCCCTCGGTCAGCGAGGACTCCATGTCTTCCCGCGTGGTGGCGGCGAGTGCCTGCAGCTCCACGTGGCGCGACGAGCCGAGTCGCTGGGCGAGCAGCCGGTACTCAGAATCGTGCTTGATCCGGTCGGCCAGGAGGTCGCGCAACGCGCGGTTGTCCGACATCTCGATCAGCCGGCCGACCATGCTCTCCTGTTCGTAGCCCCCCAGCGCGAGCAGCGCCGCGGCGCGCACCGGCAGCGACGCCTCCGCCTCCACGCTGGCCGCGAGCAGGCCCGCTTCGCCGCCCGGGGTTCGGATGAGCCCGGTGGCAAGGGCGGCGCGCTCGCGGACCCGCGCAGCGGGGTCCCGCTGGAGGAGCCCGAGGACGGCGGGGCCTGCGTCGGCGGCGCCGAGCCGGGCGATGGCATCCACCGCCTGGGCCCGCACCTCCT
The DNA here is from genome assembly GCA_964446395.1 of uncultured Gemmatimonadaceae bacterium. Taxonomy (GTDB): domain Bacteria; phylum Gemmatimonadota; class Gemmatimonadetes; order Gemmatimonadales; family GWC2-71-9; genus SPDF01. Next base: position 28,176 of record CAYUOK010000005.1, read on the forward strand.
CGTCGGGATCGTCGAGTCCGGCCGTGAGCAGTCGCACCGAGTCGGGGCCACCGAGACGGCCGAGCGCCGCGGCGGTCGCGGCGCGCACCGCGGCGTCGGGGTCGCGCCAGAGGACGCCGAGGATCGACGGGGCGGCCGGCGTCCGGAGCTGGGCCACCGTCCTGACGACGGCGAGTTTGCTCTCCCGGTCTCCCGCCTCGATGAGCCGGTCGAGCAGCGCCGGGACCTGGGCCAGGTCGAGCCGGGTGACCGAGGTCGCGAGGGCGCCGCGAATCTCCGGCCGCGCGCCCGCGAGGTGCGTGAGCAGCATGCCGGCGACGGCGGGGTCGCCCAGCCGCCCCAGCGCGAGCACCGCTTCCCGCTGCACGTCGAGGTCGGTGTCGGTCAGGAGGCCGAGGAGCGTCGGGCCGGCCTCGCGCACGTTCGCGTCGGCGGCGCCCCGTGCCGCCGCGGCGCGGACGCCGGCGTCGGGGTCCTTGAGCAGCCGGATGAAGTCGTCGGCCGCGCCACGCGCCTGGGTCAGGCCGAGAGCGGTCGCCGTGGCCGCGCGGACGGCCGGGTCCGGGTCCGCGGTGCGCGGGCGGATCTGGCCGCCCAGCTCCGGGCCGCCGAGCTGCCCGACGAGCAGCATTGCGGCGGTGCGGACCCGCTGGTCGGGGTCGTTGAGGTGGTCGAGCGCCGCCGCGATCCCTTCGGTCACGCCGAGGGCCCGGAGGACGTCGAAGGCGGTCGCGCGGAGGGCCGGGTCGGCGTCGGTGCGCGACACCTGCACCAGTTCGGCGGCAAGGTCCCGGCGCCCCGCCCGGCGGATCGCCTCGATCATCGCACCGCGCACCGGCGCGGCCAGGTGCCCGAGCCCCTCGGCGAGCAGTTCGCGGGCGCCGGCGTTGCCGAACCGCGCGAGCGTTTCGGTCGCCTCGACGGTGTTCTCGCCCCGCTCGATGGCGGCGATGAGCCGCGCGGGCACGCCCAGCCGTTCGAGGGCGACGGCGGCGCGGATCCGGATCTCGGGGTCGGTGTCGTCGAGTGCGAGGAGGAGCGGGCCCTCGGCCTGGGCGCCGACCTGCTCGAGCGCCTCGACGCTCCGCATGCGGACCCACCAGGCGGGATCCCCCAGCGCGCGGACGAGCCGTTCCACCACTTCGGGCTGGTCGAACTGTCCGAGCGCCTGCGCAATCCGCGCGCGCACGAACGGCGCCGGATCGCTGAGCAGGTGGTCGAGGAGGTAGCCGACGGCACGGCCGTCGCCGATCCGTCCGAGGGCGCTGGCGCTCTTGGCGCGCACTTCGTCGTCGAGGTCGGTCAGCGCGCGGACCAGCGAGGGAAAGGCGCGCGCGGCGCCGACCTCGCCCAGGATGCTGGCGGCCCACGCCCGCGCGGGATGGCGGGCCGGATCCTCCAGGAAGGCGATCATCGGGTCGACGGCCAGGTCGCCGTGCCGCGTCAGGATGTCGGCGATGCGCGGGACCAGCCATACCTCGGACTGCTTGAGCGCGTTCACCAGCGGGGAGAGCGCCCGCGGGTCGCCGATGCGCGCCAGCGCCCGGAGCGCGATCTCGCGGACGTCGGCGTCCTCGGTACGGGTGGCCGCCACCGTGTCGAGCAGGGCGGGGACCGCCTTCGCGTTGCCCACCCGGCCCAGCAGCTCGGCCGCGAAGGCCCGCTCGCGCCACTTCGTGGCGGTGCGGAGCCGGGTCACGTACTTGTCCACCAGGCCCAGGCGGTCGTAGGCGTCGAGCAGCCAGGCGGGGCGCTCGGTGGAGCCTCGGGCCTGCTCCTCGAGCACCGCCTCCAATGCCTCGAAATCCTTGAGGGTCGTCAGCTCACGGAGCTGCGGCTCGAGCAGTTCGCGGTCGCGGAGCGCGAGCCCGGTCACCAGGTCGCGGTAGAGCCCTTTCCGGTAGGCGAGTCGCCGCTCGAGCCGGTTGAGGTACGAGGTGTACAGCAACCACGAGAGCACCGCCACGAGCCCGATGCCGGCCATGGCGGCCGCGACGCCGAGGATGACGGGAAGGGTGATCACCGGTGCTCCGTCAGGTCTTCGATCCGGCGGATGAGCTCCGGGAGGTCCACCGGCTTGGTGAGGAAATCGTCGGCCCCCACTTCCCGCGCCCAGAAATGGTCAGTGGGCTCGTCCTTCGCGGTCAGTACCAGGATCGGCCGGTCGGTGGTCGCCGGGTCCGCCTTGAGCGTGCGGCAGACCTGGTAGCCGTTCATGCCGGGCATCATCACGTCCAGGATGATCAGGTCCGGGAGGAGAGAGCGCGCCGCGGCGCTGCCGGATTCCCCGTCGGGCGCGGTCACGACCCGGTACCCCGCCGCGGACAAGGTCCGCTCGAGAAACCGGCGTTGCTCCGCACCATCATCAATGACGAGGATCAGTTTCGCCATGCGAGTACAGGCGCTCCAAGACGTTGACAGTCAACAGGTTATGTTGTGTGGCCCCCCTGCGCCGCCGTCAGTGGGGGCGCAGGGCACAGTTCAGGGCAGAGGTGCACGAATCGCGCCAGCGATCGGCGCGCCGGCACCTCAGGCGGGGTTGGTGTCTTCGAGGAAAACGAGGGTCTGGCGGCGGGCCATGACCGCCTCGAGCCCGGCGAAGACGGAGGGGTCCACGGCGGTCCCCGCGAGATCCCGGAGTCGGTCGACGGCGAAGTTCGCCGGCATCTTCTCCTGGTAGGGGCGGGAGGTGGTGAGGGCGTCGAAGATCTCGGCGATGCCGATGATCCGTGCGCCAAGCGGGA
>CAYUOK010000006.1:0-29781 GCA_964446395.1 uncultured Gemmatimonadaceae bacterium
AGCGGCGTTCCCGCCTTGCAGGCGTGGTCATGAAGCATTCTGGGGGCGGCTCGTCGGCCCGTCGTGATCGAAGGACTGCAGTGCGGCTCAGAAACCCCCGCCTTTTCCGACGAGGTGCCTCCCCGCTTCCCCGCTTCCCCGCTTCCCCGCCTCGAGCAACATCCGCTCTATTCCCTCGACTGGGAGCGCTTTGGCGAAATAATGCCCCTGCCCCAGCTCACAGCCCAGCGCCACCAGCGCCTCCCGCTGCTCGGCCACCTCCACCCCTTCGGCGATCGTCCGGAGCTTGAGCGTGTCCCCCAGGCCGATGATGGCGCGGGCCAGCGCCGACTTCTCCACGCCGGCGCCCACGTCATCGATGAACGGCTTGGCGATCTTCAGGATGTCGATCGGGAATCGTTGGAGGTAGCTGAGCGACGAATAGCCGGTGCCGAAATCGTCGATGGCCAGGCCGACGCCCAGGGCCTTCAGCGCCCGGAGCTGCTGCTGCGCCGAGTCGGCCTGCTGCATCAGGACGCTTTCGGTGATCTCGAGCACGAGCGCCGCCGGATCCACGCCTGTCACGCCGAGGGCCTTGCGCGCCTCGTGGATCAGGTCGGGTTCCTGCAGCTGGCGCCCGGAGAGGTTGACGCTCATCGTCCAGTCGGCGCCGGGATACGCCTCGCGCCATGCCTGGATCTGGCTGCACGCCTCCCGCAGGACCCATCCGCCGAGCCGGACGATGAGCCCCGTCTCCTCGGCCAGCGGGACGAAGTGCTGCGGCAGGAGGTGGCCGAAGTGCGGATGGTTCCAGCGCACCAGCGCCTCGAACCCGAACACCCGGCCGGAGCGCAGGTGCATGATCGGCTGGTAGTGGAGCACCAGCTCTTCCCGCTCGATGGCGCCCCGCAGCGCGGCCTCCAGTTCGAGCCGGTGGCGGGAGTCCGACACCATCCGCGATTCGTACGTCGCGAAGCGCCCCTTCCCCTGGCGCTTCGCGGTGTACATCGCCAGGTCGGCGTTCCGGATGAGGTCGTCGGCCGTCTCGTCCCCCGCCGCGGTCACGATCCCGAAGCTGGCCGAGACGTGGACCTCGTTGTGCCCGAGGTGGAAGGGGGACTGCATGGCGCTGCCGAGGCGCTCGATCAGCACGGCGGTGCCGTCGTGGCCGTGGACATCCTCGATCAGGATCCCGAATTCGTCCCCGCCGAGGCGCGCCACGGTGTCGGTGGCACGGGCGCAGGCGAGAAAGCGCTCCGCCGCGGACTGGAGCAGCCGGTCTCCCTCGGAATGCCCGAGGCTGTCGTTGACCTTCTTGAAGTCGTCGAGGTCGAGGTACAGCAGGGTGATGGCCCGGCCCTGCCGGCGCGCGATGGCCAGCGCGTGGCTCACCCGGTCCCGGAACAGCGCCCGGTTGGCGAGCCCGGTGAGCGAGTCGTGGAACGCCTGGTGCACCAGTTCCTGCTGCAGGCGCCGGCGTTCGCTGACGTCGCGGATATTCAGCACGATCCCCCGCACCGTCGGCTCGTCGACCAGGTTGGTCGCAATCGTCTCGGTCTGGAGCGCCGAGCCGTCGGGCTGGCGGAAGCTCCACTCGATCGGCGCCGGCACGTTGGACGTCTGGGACGCGTCCCGCAGGAAGCCGAGCGCGCGCTCCCGGTCGTCCGGGAGCAGGAGCGACTGCACCGGCAGGCCGACCAGCCGGTCGGGTTCGTACCGGAGGACCCGCGACGCGGAGGGACTGACGTACTGAATCGCGCCGTCCGGCTCCACCACGAGGATGACGTCGGACGAATGCTGGACGAGCGAGCGGAACCGGGCCTCGTTCTGGCGCGCGGAGGTCTCGGCAAGGAGCCGGACGTTCTGCCGGACCGCGAGCAGCTGTCGGACGACCACGAGCCCCGTGATGCCGAGCGCGGCGACCGCGAGTTGGGTGACCGGTTCGCGGCCGGGCCGGAACGCCTCGACCAGGAGCAGCCCGAAGGTGACCGCCACGGCCGCGTAGGGGAGCGGGCTCAGCGGCTGGGACCGCGGCTGGTAGTCCTCGGTGTCGGCGGTGCGCGGCACCGGACGGCGGAAATACAGCTCCATGCTCGCGATCATGAGCAGGTAGACCATCATGTACACGCCGTCCACGAGGCTCGCCACGCGTTCGCCCGTCTCATTCTGGATCAACCCGAAGGTGAGGTCGGCCACCACGCTCAGCAGGACACCGGCCACCAGCAACCGGAAGGCCCAGAGATTCCGGTCGATCGGCCCGCGGAGGAGCACGGTGGTGACGCCGAGGAGCACCAGGAGGCTCGCGAGTGGAAATGCGAAGTTGAGGACCGTCGCGCCCAGTTCCCCCTGCAGCCCCGACGCCTCGGGGCGCACGGTGAAGTACCAGACGAGGACCCCGCCGCCGACAAGCACCATGGCCGCGTCGAGGACGAACTTCCACCACTCGAGGTGGATACGCCGGGAGAGCGGAAACGACAGGAGCGCCGTGAGGAGGAGGAGGCTGTCGGCGAGGTAGAACGGGTCGGCCCAGCTGACGGCAGGGCTGTCTCCGGTCATGACGACGTACGAAACCGAAATCCCGTTGCCGATGAGCACCGAGAGGGAGCCGATCCCCAGGATCCGGAGCGCCCGGCGGACGGCCGGATCGAGCACCATCTGCCCTGATGCGAGGAAGCAGAGCACTGCCAGCGTCGCGTTGAGCGGCATGAAGCCGACATTGCCCACCAGGTCGCGGAGGCCCGCGCTGCCGAAGCCGGACCGCTCCCAGAAGAGATAGGTCAGCCCGTAGATGGCCGTGAACAATGCCACCGGCCCGACCGGGGGGAAGGCGTTCCTTCCCTCCGTGCGGTTCGGGGAACTTTGCACGATCGCGGCGGTCGTCACCGGCTCAGCCGGAACACGGCATTGAGGGGCCCTCTGCTCGGGATTACGCCCGCGCCAAGCCAGCCCCGGGGAGCCCCTTGAGGGGGGGCCGGGCGGGCGCGAGACCTCCTCCATATGCAATTCTGAAGCCCGATCCGGCCGGTCTGGCACCCTGCCGGACGCCCGGGCCGCCCCCCTATACTCCGGAATGGACTCCCAGACCCTCCTGTCCGGCCTCCTGACCGTGGCCGTCGGCGCCATTTCCGGCGGCATCACCAACGCAGTGGCCATCTGGATGCTGTTTCACCCGTACGAGCAGCGCGGCCGATGGCCGCTCCGCCTGCACGGCGCCATCCCGAAGAACAAAGCCAGGCTGGCCAAGAGCATCGGCAAGACGGTCGGGGAGAAGCTCCTGACGCCCGCGGACCTCTCGCTTCGCCTGTCTGCGCCGGAAGTCCGGGCCGCCTTCGACAGCGCGCTCAGCGGCTTCCTCGACGAGATGCTGGAACGGGAGCGCGGTCCGCTGGTCGACCTGCTCCCGCCCGAGATGTCGGCGGAGCTCGACCGGTGGATCGACCAGATCGGCGAGCGGGTGGCCGACGACCTGGCGGCCTACCTGGCCGGGCCGGCCTTCGCGGCCCAGGCCGAGCGGTGGATGGCGCAATGGCAGGCAGAATACGGCGACCGGCCGATCGGCAACCTGCTCACGCCCGAGCGGCGCGGCGCGTTCGAGGAGCGGGTGGACGGGTGGCTGCGGCAGTTCACGGAAGGCGCCGACCTCGAGGGCGCGCTGCGGCATTTCGTCGAGGTGCAACTCGAGCGGCTGGGCACGGACGATCAGCCGCTCATCGACCGTCTGCCGGCCGGGCTGGTCGGCACTGTCGAAGCCTCCATCAGCGACTACCTCCCGGTGGCCATCGAGCGGATCGGCGCGGTGCTCTCCGACCCCGAGTCGAAGGGCCGGATCCACGTGGCCCTGAGGACCGCGTTCGACCGGGCCGTGCGGGACCTCCTCCTCCACGAGCGGCTCCTGGCGAAGCTGGTGGTGACCGACCAGACATTCACGCGACTGCTCGACGGGCTGGAGCGCGAGGGATTCGAGCGGTTTGCGGAGTCGCTCTCCACCCCTGAGATGCGCGTGCAGCTGACGCGCGCGGTGAACGACGGCCTGGTGAGCTTCCTCCGCATCCCGTTGCGGGACCGCCTGGCCGGCATGGGACCGGAAAAGCAGGCGGCGCTGGCCGGCACCCTCGGCGATTGGCTCGTCAACGTGGCCAGGGACGACACGACGCGGACCGTCGCCCGCCGGGCGGTCGGCCGTCTCCTCGACGCCACCGAGCGCCGGACCTGGAACGACCTCCTCGGTGCCGTCCCCCCCGCGCGGATCGCCCGGTTCGTCGCCGACGCGGCCGGCGGCGCGGAGGGGCGCCGCTGGGTGGCGGAAGCGGCGCGCAACGCGATCCGGGCCCTCCTCCGACGCCCACTCGGCCGGCCATCCAGGTGGCTCGGAGAGGACGCGACGCGAAAGGTCCGCGAGGCGATCCTGAATGCCGCGTGGGGATGGACGGAGCGGCAGGTGCCGCGCGTGGTGGCACAGTTCAACGTGCAGGAGATGGTGGAGCAGAAGGTGCTGGGCTTCTCGACCCAGCGGATGGAGGAGATCATCCGGAACGTGACGCACCGAGAGCTCACCCTGATCGTCCGGCTCGGCTACGTGCTCGGCGCCGTCGTCGGGCTGATCGCCTTCGGCCTCAATCTGGCGCTCCGCTAGTCGCCTTCCGCCACCTGCCGCGGCGGGAGGATGACGAGGGACCGGCCTCGTCGCCTACCGTGGGGGTGCGGGCGCGGGGTGCGCCCGACTCATCTCGCCGGGAGGATCGCATGGGATTGACGCCGGAGCCGCGGGAACTGGAGGCGGACATCGAGAAGGCCGCACAGGTGGCGGACGGCCTGGCGGAGGCGGTCGGACGGGGACCGCGCCACGCCACCGCCGCGGCGCGTCGCCTGACGGACGAGGAACTGACGCTGGGGCTGGCCTTCCTGGCGCGCGTCATGGAAATCGCGGCGATGTCCTCGCGTGCCCTGGCCGATGTCGAGCGGGAACGCCAGCGGGCGGGCGCCCGGCTGCGGCTGAACTAGCGGTACCGGGCCCAGCCGTTCCAGCCGGCGGGGGCAATGACCACGCGCGTGCCGGGGCGCCCCGCCACCTCCATCGCCTCCACGGTCGTGCGGTAGCCTACCCTCTCCCGCGCGGTGAGCCGGGCGCCGGACCCCACCAGGAAGCGGTCCGCCGCGCGCTGGTCGTCCCACGCAATGAGCCACACGAGCGCCGGCCCCTCCGCCGTGGAGTAGAGCCGGTAGCGGTCGCCGGCCCACCCGATGGGCACGGTCGTGCTCACCACCTCCGCCCCCGCCAGGTCGGCGGCAAGCACCACCACCCCCATCTCCCCCATCACGTCCGTCTCGCCCGGACCCGCCCCGGCGGTGTCGAGCGGCACCTCCACCGGCATGTCGCGCCGGGCGTATCGTTCCGGGTGCAGCACCTGCTCGGTGGACACCGGCACGGCGCTGCCATACGGCGGGCCCGTCACGGACGTATCCCGCTCGTACCAGCGGACGAACTCGGCTCCCTCGAGGTAGGGGAAGATGAGCCCTTCCTGCAGCACCCGCGGCGTCTCGGCGAACACCTGCATGGAGCCGCGCGCCGCGAGGAGCTGTTCGCGGAACGTCTCCCAGATCGCGTCGTCGTTCAAGAGGTCCTGGCCCGGCGTCATCATCTTCATGGACGCCAGGGTGGCCTGCCCCTCGAGCATCGCCTGCGCGGCGGCCAGCCGGTCGGAATCGCGACGCTGGTGCATGATCGAGTCGAGCGGGAGGTAGTCGTACTGAAGGGCGTGCACCATCTCGTGCGCCAGCACGAACCGGAACTGCGCCGACTTCACGTCGCTCCCCTCGAACACGAAGAGCATCCCCGAGTCGGGATCGAAGAAGCCGGCCACCTGCTCTTCGTACAGCGCGGTGAGGAGCCGGCGGATGTCGAGGGTGTCCGGGACCTGCCCGAGGAGGCGGTAGACGTCGTGCAGCGCGGTGAGCCGCTCGGGCGGCAGCTCCTCCTGGAGCTTGGCGCCGAGGTAGGCGGCCACCTGGGCCTGTGACCGGACCGCGTAGCGCGGGGGAGCCTTGAAGGGCAGGCCGACCGTCTGCTCCACCGCCGGGCGGAGACTGTCCACCAGTCGGCCCACGGGATCGACCGACGCACCGGGCGCCTCCCCGCGGCAGGCTGCCAGCCCGGCCGCCGAGAGGAGCGCCGCGGCTACAGCCCGATGTAGGCGCGGTACCATGCGATGATCGCCGCCCCGGCGATCCAGGTGGCGGCCGCGCCGACGGACAGGAAGACGCCGAAGGGGACGAGCTTCTTGCGGCCGAGCAGGCTGAGCGGCAGGAAAATGATGGTCCCGAGCAGGGCGCCGAGAAAGATGGTCAGCAGCACGCCCTGCCAGCCGACGAAGGCGCCGACCATCGCCATCATCTTCACGTCCCCGCCCCCCATCGCCTCCTCCTTCAGGATCAGCTGCCCGGCGAAGCCGATCAGCCAGAGGAGGGCAAACCCGGTCATGGCGCCGACGAGCGCGGGCACGAGGGTCGGGAGGCCGCCCACCACGGCGAAGAGCAGGCCGATGGCGAGACCGCCGTAGGTGAATTCGTCGGGGATGATGTACTCCCGCACGTCCGTCAGCGCGATCCCCAGCAGGATCGTGAAGAACAGCGCGCCGCGCAGCGCCTCGGGGTCGAGCGGGTAGTACCACGCCATCAACGCCCAGATCGCCCCGGTCAGCAGCTCGACGCCCGGGTACATCGGCGAGATCGGCAGCCCGCACCCCCGGCATTTCCCGCGGAGCACCAGCCAGGAGAGCACGGGGATATTGTCGTACCAGGCGATAGGCTTCTCGCAGCGGGGGCAGCGCGAGCGGGGCCGGACGACGGAGAGGTTCGCCGGCAGGCGGACGATGCAGACGTTCAGGAAGCTGCCCACCAGCAGGCCGAAGATCCCGGCGATGATGGTTACCAGACATTCAAGCGTCACGCCGCACCTCGTAGAGGAGGATACCCGCCGCCACCGCCACGTTCAGGGATTCCACGCCGGCGGCGAGCGGGATGGCGAGACGGCGGCTCGCCTCCCGCTCGAGCTCCGGACGGACACCGGCCCCCTCGTTCCCGAGGACCAGCGCCACGGGGGCCGTCGGCCGCTGCCCACCGGGCCGCTCCCCGTCGCTGTCGGTGATCCACAGCGAGGCGCCGACCCGCTTGGCCCAGGCGAGGCACTCGACGTCGGTGGCGGAGACGGCGGGCAGCCGGAACAGCGCGCCCATCGAGCCGCGGAGCACCTTCGGATTGGTCAGTTCCGCCGTCCCCTTGAGGGCGATGAGCCCGCTGGCGCCGAGGCCGAGCGCCGTGCGCGCGATCGCGCCGACGTTTCCCGGGTCCTGCACGCCGTCGAGGACCACGACCACCTCGCCGGCGCGGGGGGTCAGCCGGTCGAGCGTCCAGGAGGGGGGCTCGATCACCGCGATCACCCCCTGCGGATGCTCGGTGTCCGCGAGCCCGGCCAGTGCACGATCATCCATCTCGGCGATCGGGACGCCGGCGGCGGCGAGCGCGGCCTTGAGCGCCGCGCCGCGCGGGGTACCTTCCAGCGCGGGCGAGACGGCGGCGTGCCGGATGCCGATCCGGGCCCGCAGCGCCTCCTCGACCAGGCGGACGCCTTCGGCGAGCGCCAGCCCGCGGCGCTCCCGTCCGCGGCGCAGGCGAAGGTCCCGGATCAACGTCTCGACACCGGCCACGGCCACACTCCTCACGGGATGATGATGCAGATCGCGCTGACCATCGCCGGATCCGACTCGGGAGGCGGAGCCGGCATCCAGGCCGACCTCAAGACTTTCCATCAGTTCGGCGTCTACGGCACCTCGGTCGTCGTCGCCGTCACCGCGCAGAATACTCGCGGCGTGCGCTCCGTGCACGCCGTGCCGCCTGAGATGGTGCGCGACCAACTCGCCGCCGTGGCCGAGGACCTTCCCCCCGACGCCGTGAAGACCGGCATGCTGGCCAGCGCCGCGCTCGTGCGCCGGGTGGCCGACGCCATCCGCGGATACGGATGGACCCGGGTCGTCGTGGATCCAGTGATGGTGGCCACCTCGGGCGACCGGCTGCTCGAACCGGACGCTGAAGCGGTGATCCTGGAGCAGCTCCTGCCCATGGCCGCCGTGGTCACGCCGAACCTTGACGAGGCCGCCATCCTCGCGCAGATGGAGGTGAAGGACCTCGCCTCGATGGAGGCGGCCGGACGCCGAATCCTCGCCTCGGGCGCGCGCGCGGTGCTGGTCAAGGGAGGACACCTGCCGGGAGACACGCTGGTGGACATCCTGGTCACCGTGCAGGGCACACGACGGTTCTCACATCCGCGGGTGGCGACCACCTCCACGCACGGCACCGGCTGCACACTCTCGGCGGCCATCACGGCCGGACTGGCGCTCGGGCGCCCGCTCGAGCCGTCGGTCTCGACCGCCCTCGACTACGTGCATCGCGCGCTGCTTGGCGCCCCGGGCCTCGGCGGCGGCCACGGCCCGCTGAACCACCGGGTCTAGATCCGCGCGACGATTCCCTCGATCAGGTCGCCGAGCTGGCGACCGACCCGCCCCGCCGTCTCCATCACTTCCGCATGGCTCAGCACCGCGTCCGTCACGCCGGCCGCCGCATTGGTGACCGTGGAGATCCCCAGGCAGCGCATGCCGCGGGCGTTGGCCACGATGACCTCCGCCACCGTGCTCATGCCCACCGCGTCGGCGCCCAGCGTCCGCAGCATCCGGACCTCGGCGGGCGTCTCGTAGGTGGGGCCGAGCAGGCCGGCATACACGCCCTGGTCGAGCGCCACGCCCTGCTGCCGGGCCACGTCGAGCGCGAGGGCGCGCAGCTTGACGTCGTACGCGGCGGACATGTCGGGAAAGCGCGGCTCCCCGGAGACCACCGGGCCCACCAGCGGGTTCCGGCCCGTCAGGTTCAGGTGATCGGTGATCAGCATGAGGGTGCCGGGCCGGAAGTCGGCCCGGACACCTCCCGCCGCGTTGGTCACGATGAACGCCGTGACACCGAGCTCCGCGAAGACGCGCGCCGGGAGCGCGGCGACGTCGGCCCCGTGCCCCTCGTACAGGTGGAAGCGGCCGCTTTGCGCGAGCACCGGCCTGCCCGCAAGCATCCCGGCCACGAGTTCGCCGCGGTGGCCTTCCACCGTCGGGACGTGGAAGCCGGGGATGTCGGCGTAGGGTATCCGCACCGCGTCGGTGAGCCGTTCCGCCAGGCCGCCGAGGCCCGAGCCCAGCACGACGGCGACCTTCGGCGCGCGGTGGCCCAGCCGGCCCCGGACCGCGGCCACTGCCGCCGACAGGTGGCCCGTCATCAGACGAGCATCCCGGCCAGCGACGCCGACATGAACGCCGCCAGGTTGCCCGCGATCATGGCCCGGAGCCCGAGCGATGCGATTTCGCCGCGGCGCTCGGGCGCCAGGCCGCCGATGCCGCCGATCTGGATGGCGATCGAGGAGAAGTTGGCGAACCCCAGCAGGGCGTAGGTGGTGATGATGGCGCTGCGGGGCGCGAGCGAGATGCCGCTGCCGAGGTCCCCGGCGAACTGGGCGTAGGCGACAAACTCGTTGAGGGAGGTCTTGATCCCGATGAGGCCGCCGACGTAGGCCGTGTCCTGCCACGGCACGCCCATGACCCAGGTGAGCGGGCGGAGCAGCTGGCCGAGCAGGAACTGGAGACTGAGCGGCTCGCCGGACAGTCGGAGCACCGAGGTGCCGAACCACTGCAGGCCGAAGTTGAGCAGCGCCACCAGGGCCACGAACGCCATCAGCATGGCCGCGACGTTGATGGCGAGCTGCACCCCCTGCGCTGCGCCGCCCGCCGCCGCCTCGATCACGTTCGACTCGGTCCGCTCCACTTCCATCTTGAGCGTGCCCTTCGTCAGCGGCTCGCCGACCTCGGGCCGGATCATCTTGGACAGGATCAGGCCCGCCGGGGCGTTCATCACGCTGGCGGCCAGCAGGTGCGCCGCGATGTTTGGGAACGTCCCCTGCAGCATGCCGACGTACGCCGCCAGCACCCCGCCCGCCACCGTGGCGAATCCGCCCACCATGACGGTGTTCAGCTCGGAAGCGGTGAAGGTCTTCACGAAGGGCTTGATGAGGAGCGGCGCTTCCGTCTGCCCGAGGAAGATGTTGCCCGCCGCCGAGAGCGTCTCGGCGCCCGAGGTGCGCAGCGTCTTCTGCATGACCCACGCGATCCCCTTGACCACCACCTGCATGATGCCGAGGTAGTAGAGCACCGACATCAGCGCGGAGAAGAAGATGATGGTGGGGAGCACGTTGAAGGCGAAGAAGGCGCCGGTGTTGGCCACGAACCCCGCGGTGGTGTCGAGGCCGGCCGGGCCGGGCACGCCGACGGGCACGTTCGACTGCACGAGGTTGCCGAAGACGAACCGCGCTCCCTGCTCCTGGAAGCCGAGCAGCCCGGTGATGGCGCGGCCGATGGCGTTGAAGACCACCTTCCCGGGACCGGTCTTGAGGACGATGACGCCGAAGAGCGCCTGGAGCGCGAGCCCCGAGCCGACGAGACGCCAGTCGATCTTCTTCCGGTCGTAGGAGAGCAGGACCGCCAGCCCGAGCATCGTCGCGATCCCGATCAGCCCGACGAGGCGGCTGGCCAGCGGGGTGTCGAGCCCCGCCTGCGCGGCGGCCAGGCGTTCGGCGGCCGTCTGCACCTGCAGGAGCAGCATCATCGGGTGGCCTCCAGCTCCGCCCCGACCTCGGCGAGCAGCGCCTGTCGGGTGGGCCACGGCAGGAAGGACGAGGCGAAGGCGTTGAGGATCATCCGGTCGATCTCCGGGCGAGTGAAGCCGAGTTCGGCGTGGGCCAGCCAGTACTCGTGCGACAGCGTCGTGCCGCTCATCAGCCAGCTGTCAGTGCAGAGCGTCACGTTGAGCCCCGCGTCGAAATACCGCCGGACCGGATGGTCCGCGAGCCGGGCCACGGCGCGGGTCTGGACGTTGCTGCTGAGGTTGGTCTCGACCAGGATGCGCCGGTCGCGCACGTAGTCCTGCAGCGCGGGATCTTCCGCGAGCCGCGTCCCGTGCCCGATCCGGTTGGCGTGGCAGCGGCGGATGGCGTCGGCCACCGAGTCGGCCCCGGCCGCCTCGCCGGCGTGGACCGTGATGCCGAGGCCGCCGTCCAGGGCCGCGTCGAAGGCGGCCCGGTGGACGCCGGGCGGCCGGCCCTGCTCGCCCCCGGCCAGGTCGAAGCCGACGACCCCATGGGCGCGGTTGGCCACGGACCGTTCGGCGATCCGCAGCGACACGGCCGGGTCATAGTGCCGGAGCGAGCAGTTGATGATGCCGGTGCGCACTCCGAAGTCCCGCTCGCCGCGCGACAGGCCGCGCCATTCCGCCGCGATCACCTCGTCGAGCGTCAGGCCGCCCCGGGTGCTCAGCTCCGGGCAGTAGCGGACCTCGAGGAGGCGCACGCCGTCCGCGGCGGCGTCCTCCACCATCTCGTAGGCCGCCCGTTCGATCGCCTCGGGGGCCTGCAGCAGGGCGATCGTGACGTCGAACCGGCGGAGGTAGTCCTCGAGGTTGGCGGCGTCGTCCACCAGCATGTAGCGACGCAGCTGCTCCAGGTCCCGCGTGGGCAGTTCCACATGCGCCGCCGCCGCAAGCTCGACCATGGTCGCGGGCCGGAGGGAGCCGTCGAGATGGACATGAAGCTCCGCCTTCGGGAGCCGGCGGAGGAGCTCAGGCTTCAGCATCGGCCCCGCTGGCCCGCCGGGCACGCACCGCCACCCGCAGGATGGCCCCGGCGGCGAGCACGGCGTCGGGCGCCACCGGCAGCCCGCGCGCGTCGGTGAAGGTCGCCGGCGCCGCATCTGCGGCGAAGGCGGCGTCGAACTGCCCGGCCGCCATCGCCGCCGTCCCGCCCCGCGGGATCAGCACGCGGCGCTCGTTCACGAACACCGCGATGGTGTCCGTCATCGGGCCACGGGGACGAAACGGACGTCCTCGGGCGGCTGAACGGGACGCGGCAGGCGGCGCAGGTAGAGCTCCATCACCTCGATGTCGCTCATCCCGTCCGGCACCTGCGGCGCCGTCCGCAGCATCGTGTATCCACTCTGCCCGGCGGCCAGGAAGGAGTTCACCGCCAGTGTGTACCGGCCGTTGTCCTTCGGCTTCTTGCCGTTGGCCAGGCGGATCTCCCGCACGCGCTGCCCGGCGGGGCGCGACAGGTCATAGGTGACCCGCATGCCGGAGATGTGCGCGTCCGGCCCGCCGGCAGTGATCGAGGCCTCGGCCATTTCGCGCAGCTGCTTGCCGGTCAGGGTGACGGTCACGGCCTGGTTCTGGAACGGCATCACCGTGAACAGCTGCCCGTAGGTGAGGCGGCCCGCCGCCACGTCGGCGCGCACGCCCCCGTTGTTGACCAGCGCGACGTCCGTGCGCAGCACGTTCCGGAAGGCGTCGGCCATCAGGTTCCCGAGCGGATACTGGTTGCCTGTCCGGGGCAAGGGCAGCGCGATGTCCGTGATGACCCGGTTCGCGAGACTGTCGGTCGTCCGAAGGGCGCGCGCCACGAGCGCGGAGAGCGCGGAGTCCGGCGTGACCTGGTCCACCCAGACGGTCCGCACGTCCACGTCGATCTTCCGCCCGCCGTCAGCCGTCTTGATGACGTCCACCACGCCCACGGCCGTCCCGCTGCTTCGCGCCTGGACGATCGGGATGCCGTTCCGCTCCGTGTCGAGCAGGGTGTGGCTGTGGCCGGACACGATCAGGTCCACGCTCCCTGCCGGGAGGGAGTCGGCGAGGTCGAAGATTTCCCCGGCGCAGGAGAGCGAGTCGCACCGGCCGCCCGAGTGGGCCAGGAGGACGAGCAGGTCGGGCTTGGCGTTGCGCGCCTCTTCCACGGCGTCGCGAATGGGCTGGTAGCCGGCGCCGAAGGTGAGCCGGGCGATGTTCTGCGGGGCGACGATCTGCTTGGTCTCGCTCGTGATGAAGCCGACCACCGCGACCTGGTACTTGCCGGCGCGCACCATCCGCCACGGCATGACCCAATCGGGCCGCTTGCCGGTCGTGGAGTCGAAGATGTTGGCCGCCACCCAGGGGTAGTCGGAATCCCGCATGCGCGCGCGGAGCGTGTCCGCCGACCAGTCGAAGTCGTGGTTCCCGACGGCGGCGGCCTGGATGCCCATCAGGTCGAGCGCTTCGATCGTGGTCCTGCCGTAGGCGAGGTTCGACGGCAGGGTGCCCTGCATCTCGTCGCCGGCATCCAGCCGGAGCGTCGTGCAATTGCACCGCGCGGCCAGGGAGTCCATCGTCGCATCCACCGCTGCCGCGCCGCCCACCATCCGGCCGTCGGACCAGCTATGGACCTTCGGTTCGAGCGCGCCGTGGAAGTCGTTGATCGTCAGGATTCGGAGCTGCAGCGTGTCCCGCGCGGGCGGTCGCGTCAGCAGCTTGGCCGACGCCAGCGCTGCGGGCGGGGTCAGCCGCCAGTTGCGCGCGGCGAACTGCGCCGGGTCGATCTGGCCGCGGCGGCGGAGGTCGGTCACCAGGAGGTCCCGGACGTTCTCGTTCTGGTCGTACACCACCGTGGCGCCCTTCAGCGACTCGAACCCCCCGCCACCTTCCTGCCGGTAACTGTTGAGCGCCAGCGTGTAAGTCTCGGAGGGAGCCACGTCGCGCCCGTTCACCCGGAGCCCGCGGATCCGGCTCCCGATCGGCTGGGAGAGGTCGATTTCGTAATCGGCCCCGGTGATCATGTCGAAGTTGTACCCGGGAATCGTGGGGTCGGCGACGACCTTGCCGGCGGAATCCACGATGTAGTAACGCGCGCTCCGCTCGAGGTACGCGAGGAGCTGCGCACCGGTGATCCTGATGCCACGGAGGGTGTTCTCGTACGGGTACACGCCGGCCACGTCCGACAGCCGAACCTCTCCCGCCGGGAGTCCGGCGCGCGTGCTGAAGGCGGCCGTCGCGGCCAGGTCCGTCCCGGCATGGCGGCGCTGGACCTCGTTGATCCAGGTGGTGAGCGGCACCGCCTCCACCCGCGCATCGGTGCCCGGCATCGCGGCCGTGGCCACGGCGATCGGCGTAGCGGCCCAGAGCCGCACCTCGTCCTGTGCCTCGGCGACACGCCGGAACCGGCCGGGCGGCGGCTCGATCCCCGCCAGGTCGATCTGGTCGCCGCGGATCGCCGTCACCCGCCACCCGGCTCCGTCGCGCACGAGCGACACGTGGGCCACGGCCAGCGTCTGGGCGTATGGCTTGCCCTGGATGAAATGGACGCCGTTCAGGACGGAGTCGCGCATCTCGCGGTGCGAGTGGCCGACGACCACGAGATCCGGGCGAACCGGCCCGGCGGCCAACGTGGCCGCGACGTTCTCCGGACCCACGCCGAGGGAGTCGTAGGAACTCCCGCCATCCATGCCGCTGTGGATCAACGCGATGACGAAGTCGGACTGCTGGCGGAGCCGGCGGAGCTCGGCGGGTGCGGTGGCCCCGATCCGCTGGACCTGCGCCTGGCCCCGGACGTTGTTCCGGTCCCAGACCATCACGCCCGGGGTCGTGAAGCCGGTGACGCCGACCCGGACCCCCCCGCGGATCAGGACGGCCTGCCGCAGGAACATCGGCTCGCCGGAGGGCTGAGCGATGATGTTCGCGCTGACGACCTGGAACGAGGCGCGGCGCAGCGATTCGCGCAGCGTGGCCACGCCGAAATTGAAGTCGTGGTTGCCCGGGGTCGCCGCGTCGTAGCCAAGCTGGTTCATCACGTCCACGATCGGGTTGGGATCCCGCGGGGCCACCTGGGCGAAGTAGGCGGCGAACGGATCGCCCTGCAGCAGGTCGCCCGCGTCCACCACGATGACCTGACCGGGATAGGCGGCGCGGAGCGAGTCGATCGGGCGGGCGGCCCGGACCAGTCCGCCCGCCCACGGGCGGTCGTTGACGTAGTCCCAGCCGGTGGCCCGGCCGTGGACGTCGGTGGTGGCGACGACGACGAGGTGCGCCGTGTCCTGGGCGACCGGCGCGATCGGCGCCAGCAATAGAAGGGTCAGAAGCATTCACGAAATATCCGCCCTTCCCCGCGTCTTTGGCAATGCGCGCGAAGGGCGCACTTGCGCCTCGCCTCTCTTCCGGATATTCGTTTACGCGCATATGAGCGCCCCGCTTTCGACCACGGAACTGCTCGTGGTGCTGGCCGAGCCGACCCGGCTTCGGATCCTGAACTGCCTCGCGGCGGCGCCCCTCTTCGTGTCCGACCTCCAGGCCATCCTCGGGGTACCCCAGCCGACCGTTTCGCGGCACCTGAAGGTCCTCAAGGAAGCGAACCTGGTCCGCGACACCCCCATCGCCCAGTTCGTCCTCTACCGCCTGCGCCGGGAACCGGGCGTCCAGGGCCGGCTCCTGGCCGCCACGCTCGAGGCGCTCGGGCAGGAGGAGAAGCTGCGGACGGAGCGGCACCAGGCGGCCGACCGGAGCCGGGCCAATCCCCGGGTCCGCACCGCCGCTCTCGTGGAGTCCCCGACATGACGCACCGGATTCTCGTGGTGGACGACGAACCCGACATCACCGCCCTCGTCGCGTATCATCTGGCCAAGGCCGGGTACAGAGTGTCAACCGCCGCCCGGGGCCCGGACGCCCTCAAGGCCGCGACCGAGGAGCGGCCCGACGTGGTGATCCTCGACCTGATGCTCCCCGGGATGTCCGGCTACGACGTGCTGGCTGAGCTGCGCGCGCGCCCCGAGACCCGCGACATCGGGGTCATTCTCCTGACCGCCCGGAAGCAGGAGGCCGACCGCATCCGGGGCCTGACGCTCGGCGCGGACGACTACCTCACGAAGCCCTTCTCGCCGGCGGAGCTGACGCTGCGGGTCGGCGCCGTGCTCCGGCGCCTCGCCGCCCCCTCGGTGGCGCATGGCGACGTCCTGACGGCTGGCGACATCGCGATCGACCGGTCAGCGCTCCGTGCGACCCTCGGCGGACGGGAGCTCGACCTGACGGCCACCGAGTTCAAGCTGCTCCTGACGCTCATCGAGCGGCGGGGGCGCGTCCAGACACGGCCGCACCTGCTCGAGACCGTCTGGGAGGCGCAGCCCGACATCCAGACCCGGACCGTGGACATGCACATCCAGCGCCTCCGCACCAAGCTGGGCGACGCCGGCCGGATGATCGAGACGGTGCGCGGCTTCGGCTACCGCTTCCGCGCGAACGACCGCGCCGGACGCCACGCGTGACCTTCGCCGGGCGGGTGGTGACAGGGACGCTGGCGGTCCTCGTCGTGAGCGTCCTCGTCCTGCTCTGGACCGCCGACCTGGCGCTCCGCCACGATCTGGAGGGAGAGGTCGCCCGCACCCTGGAGCGGGAAGCGCAGATCATCCGGGAAGGGCTCCCCGCCGAGCCCGAGGCGGCGCAGGCGCGGATCTACCGTATCGCCCAGGAGACGGGGTATCGCGTGACCCTGATCGCCCCGGACGGCACCGTCACCGGCGAGAGCGACTACGCCGCCCTCCCCCTCCCGGCCATCGAGTCCCACGCCGCACGCCCCGAGGTCCGTGCCGCGCTCGCCGATTCGATCGGGGTCAGCAAGCGGAAGAGCGAGACGGTCGGGCGGGAGCTGATGTACGTCGCGGTCCCCGGGGGGCCTGGGGTCGTCCGGGTAGCGACGGACCTCCAGCAGGTCGATGCCACGGTCCACCGCGCGCAGCTCGCGGTGGCGCTCGCCGCCCTGGCGGCGCTCCTCATCGGCGCGCTCTTCGCGTGGATCACCGCCGGCTCGGTCACGCGGCCCCTCACCGCCATCACCGAGGCCGCCCGGGCCATCGCGGCCGGACAGCCTCCGCGGTTTCCCCATTCCGGCATCCGCGACATCGACGCCCTGGTCCAGGCGCTGCGGCAGATGCACCATGAGCTCGGCGAGCGCTTCGACCGGATACGGCACGAGCAGGCCGAGTCGGCCGCGATGGTCACGGCGATGGTCGAAGGCGTCGTGGCGGCGGACGGTCGCGGGCGGATCCTGACCGCCAACCCGGCGGCACGCCGGCTTCTCGGCTACGGACCCGACGCGCCGCTGCCCGATCTCCAGCAGCTCTTCCGCGTGCGTGCGGCCCGGGAGATTGTGCGGGTCGTCGGGGAGGGGCTCCCGGTCGAGGGCGAGGAAGTGGAGATCGACGGGCGCAAAGTCGTCATCAGTGCGCGGCCGTTGCCTAACGGGGGAGCGGTCCTCGTCCTGCACGACCAGACCGAGGTCCGTCGCCTCGAGGCGGTGCGCCGGGACTTCGTCGCCAATGTCTCCCACGAGCTCAAGACCCCCCTCACCAGCATCTCCGGGTACGCGGAGACGCTTCTTGCCGAGCGGCCGGACGAGCGGACCGAGCGGCAGTTCCTCGAGACGATCCTGGGAAACGCCCGCCGGATGCAGCGGCTGGTGGACGACCTGCTCGACCTCTCCCGCATCGAGTCGGGGCGGTGGCGGCCGGAGGTGGCCGCACTCGACGTCGCCGACACGGCGGCGGAAGTGTGGGCCGACATCGCGGACCGCGCCGCGGAAGCCGGGGTGGCGTTCGAGACCGAGATCGGAGAAGGCGCGGCGACGCTGCTGGCGGACCCGGAGGGGGTGCGGCTCGTCCTCCGCAACCTGCTCGAGAATGCCGTCCGGTACACCCCGCGCGGCGGACGCATCACCCTCCGAAGCGCGGCCGCGGACGAGGGGATCGCCCTCCAGGTGGAGGACACCGGGAGCGGGATCCCGCAGGAGCATCTCTCCCGCGTGTTCGAACGGTTCTACCGGGTGGATCCGTCGCGGTCGCGCGCCGAAGGGGGCACGGGCCTGGGCCTGGCCATCGTGCGCCACACCGTGGAGGCACACGGGGGCCGGGTGGGGATTGAAAGCCAGGTGGGCTCCGGCACCAGGGTCACCTGCTGGTTCCCGGTCCCGTCGCCGCACGATGTTACGGAGTTGTGACGCGGCACTCGCGGGGACGTGACGGGCGGTTGCGTTCGTTACGCCGCGATGCCTGAGTCCCCTCCGGCATCGCGCGGACGGGCACTCCGCCCGCCGACGACAACCTCTGGGGCGCCGACTCGGCCCCCGTGCGAAAGGGTGGACATGCGTTCCACGATGTGGCGTTCGGCCTCGAGCCTCGCTCTCCTGACCATGCTGACCGCGGGCGCGGCAGCCGCGCAGACGACCTACCCCAACGTCAAGGTGGGCGGCCGCCTCCAGGTCGAGTTCTACGACTTCAACAACGGCGAAAACGCGCTGTACGCCGCACTGCCGGCCTCGGCACGGGCCGCCGAGAGCAACTTCCTGATCCGCCGGGCCCGCATCGAGGCCAAGGGCAACCTGACCGAGAACATCACCTTCATCATCCAGCCCAACTACACCACCGGCCAGTCCGGCGTCACGCTGAAGGACGCCTACCTCGACGTCGCCTTCACCAAGCCGGAGGCCAAGAGCGCCTTCGTCCTGCGGGCCGGGCAGTTCAAGCGCTATTTCGGGCGGTACGAACTCACCTCGTCGAACAACCTGCCGTCCCTCGAGCGCGGTGCCTACCGCGGCCTGGTCCCGGTGTCGTCGAACGACCTGGCGATCGCCAACGGGTTCGAGGCGCACGACATCGGCGCCGGCCTGATGTTCACCGGCCTCGACAAGCGGCTCGCGCTGATGGGCTCCGTCATGAACGGTGCGCTCTCGCCGAACAACCTCGACCTCAACAACGGCAAGTCGTTCTACGGTCGCGCCACCTTCGCCATCACCCCGATGCTCTCCGTCGGCGGGTCCTACGCCAGCCACGACTTCGTCCAGCGGCCTGACACCACCGTGCCGGCCGACAGCTCCGCCACGAACACCGGCTGGGGCCTCGACGCGCAGTGGAGCGCGCCGGGCAACGAGGGGCTCTACGTGATGGTGGACTACCTCAGCGGCGAGAACACGCTCAACAGCGCCAACGAGATCTGGGGCTTCCAGGGCGTGGCCGCGTACAACATCCGGATGAAGTCGCCCACCAGCTTCCTCTACGCGATCGAGCCGGCCTTCCGGTACGACATCGCGGAGCCCAACAACAGCGTCATCGACGACCAGACGACGCTCATCACCGCCGGCGTCAACCTCTACCTCAGCAGCAAGGCGCAGTTCCGCCTGATGTACGAGTCCCAGAGCTTCGAGGACTCCTCGCTCAAGACGATCAGCGGCTTCCGCACCGCGCTGACCATGAATTTCTAAGGGAGTGACACGATGAACGTTCGCACGCTCGCGCTGACGCTGGGGGCCGCCGCCGTCATGGCGGCGCCCGCCGGCGCCCAGAGCCTCACGGGGGCGGGAGCCACCTTCCCGAACCCGATCTACACCAAGTGGTTCGACGCCTATAACAAGGCCACCAAGGTCCAGATCAACTACCAGTCGATCGGGTCCGGCGGCGGCATCCGCCAGTTCACCGAGGGCACCGTCGACTTCGGCGCCACGGACGGGCCGATGAGCGTGGCCCAGATGGAGGCGGTCCAGAAGAACGTCCTGCACGTGCCGACCGTGATCGGCGCGGTGGTGCTCACCTATAACCTCCCTTCCCTCGGCGCGACCCAGCTCCAGCTGGACGGCGCCTCGATCGCCGACATCTACCTCGGGCGCATCACGAAGTGGAACGACAAGCGGATCGCCGCCGCGAACCCGGGCGTGTCGCTGCCGAACACCGACATCATCGTGGTGCACCGCTCGGACGGGTCGGGAACCACCTACGTCTTCACCGACTACCTGACCAAGGTGTCGCGGGAGTGGAAGGACAAGGTCAACTACGCCACCTCGGTCAAGTTCCCGGTCGGCCTGGGCGGCAAGGGCAACGAGGGCGTGACGCAGCAGGTCAAGCAGCTCGAAGGGACGATCGGCTATGTCGAACTGATCTATGCGGTGTCCAACAAGCTGCCCTATGCGAAGGTGAAGAACGCCGCCGGCAACTTCGTCGTGCCGAGCCTGGCGTCGGCCACCGCGGCCGCGGCCAGCGCGAAGTTCGCGAAGGACACCGACTTCCGGGTGTCGATCACCAACGCCCCGGGCGCCCAGACCTACCCGATCACCTCCTTCACCTGGCTCCTGGTCCGGCCCGACGCGAAGGACGCCGCCAAGGCGAAGCTGGTACGGGACTTCCTCACCTGGATGGTCACACCGGAGGCGCAGGCCATGGCCACCCAGTTGAGCTATGCCCCGCTGCCGGCCGAGGTCATCGCCCTCCTCAAGCCGCGGATCGCCGGGCTCAAGGCGAACGGGAAGCCCATTCCCGCCAACTAGTTCCCGCGGGCGAGCCTGACACAGGCGGCCCGCCTCCCCGGAGGCGGGCCGCCCTGTTTCCGGCCCATCCTCCGTGACACGTCCGTTACGTTCGCGTGACCGCTCGCCTACGATCGCCCGGTAGGTTCCGCCCCCATGACAGCTCCCGGCGCGACACCTCTTCGGGCCCTTGGCGGCGCGCGGTTCGGGGACCGCCTGTTCAAGGCGCTCCTCACGGTGGCCGCCCTCGCGGTGCCGGTGCTCCTCGGGTTCCTGATCTGGGAGCTCTGGGCGGGGTCGCGACTCGCCATCGACGCCTTCGGATTCGGGTTCTTCACCTCCAGCGATTGGGACCCCGTCGAGGGGCTCTTCGGCGCCCTGCCGCTCATCTTCGGCACCGTCGTCTCCTCCGCCCTCGCGCTCCTGATCGCGGTCCCGCTCTCCCTCGGCGTGGCGATCTTCCTCACCGAGTTCGCACCGATGCGGATCCGCGGCCCCATCGCCTTCGTCATCGAGCTCCTCGCCGCGATCCCGAGCGTGGTGTACGGCCTGTGGGGGATCTTCGTCCTGATCCCCTTCCTGCGCGCCACCATCTTCCCGTTCCTGCGGGACACCCTCGGCTTCCTGCCCTTCTTCCAGGGGCCGATCTACGGCCCCAGCATGCTCTCGGCCGCCGTCATCCTGGCCATCATGGTCATGCCGTACATCATGTCGGTGTCCCGGGAGGTGCTGCTGGCGGTCCCGAACACCCAGCGCGAGGCGGCGCTCGCCCTCGGCGCCACGCGGTGGGAGGCGCTGACCGGCGCGGTGCTGCCCTACGCCCGCTCCGGCATCATCGGCGCCGTGATCCTCGGGCTGGGCCGCGCGCTGGGCGAGACGATGGCCGTCACGATGGTGATCGGCAACCGGCATGAAATCGCGGCCTCGCTCTTCGCCCCCGGCTACACGATGGCGGCGGCCATCGCCAACGAATTCAGCGAGGCGGTCGAGAACCTGCACCTGGCGGCGCTCAGTTACGTGGCGCTGACGCTGTTCCTGGTGACCGTCCTGATCAACGCCGCGGCCCGGCTGCTCATCTGGCGGGTGGCCCGCGGCGGCGGGGGGAAGGGCGCATGAACCGCAGCGCCGTGCGCCGCCTGCGCAGCCGCTTCATGGTGGGCCTGATGGGCCTGGCCGTGGTGCTGGCCGTCCTCCCGCTCCTCCTCATCCTCGGCACGCTCATCGCCAAGGGGGCGGGCAGCCTCAACCTGGCCTTCTTCACGAACGTGCCCGTGCCGGCCGGCGAGACGGGCGGCGGCGTCCTGCACGCCATCACCGGCACGCTCATGATCGTCGGCACGGCGTGCCTGATCGGGCTCCCGCTCGGCATCGGGGCGGGCATCTACTGCGCCGAGTACCCGGCCTCGCGCCTGACATTCGCGACGCGTTTCGTCTCCGACGTCCTGAACGGCACCCCCTCGATCGTGGTCGGCGTCTTCGCCTGGACCTGGATCGTGGCCTCGCAGAAGCACTTCTCGGCGTTCGCCGGAAGCGTGGCGCTCGCCATCCTGATGGTCCCGATGGTGACGCGCACCACCGAGGAGATGATCAAGCTGGTGCCCCACTCCCTCCGCGAGGCGGCGCTGGCGCTGGGCTACTCGCGCTGGCGGACGAGCCTGTCGGTGGTCGTCCGGACCACCCTCCCGGGCATCGTGACCGGCAGCCTGCTCGCCGTGGCGCGGGTGGCGGGCGAAACCGCGCCCCTCCTCTTCACGGCGCTCGGCAGCCAGTACCTCTCCTTCGACCTCGACCAGCCGATGGCGGCCCTCCCGCTCGTGGTGTTCAACTACGCCATCGGGCCGTACGAGGAGTGGCACCAGCTGGCGTGGGCCACCGCGCTCGTCCTGATCCTGGTCGTGCTGGTGTTGAGCGCGGCCGCGCGGCTGGCCACCCGCCGGAAGTTCATCCAGAATGGCTGACCCGACCCCGCGGATCGCCACCGAGCGCCTGAGCGCCATGTACGGCAAGACGACGGCGGTAAAGGACGTCTCGCTCGGCTTCGAGGCGAACCGCGTGCACGCCCTCATCGGGCCGTCGGGGTGCGGGAAGTCCACCTACCTGCGCTCGCTCAACCGGATGCACGAACTCTCTCCCGGCGGGTGGATCACCGGCAGGGTGCTGCTCGACGGCCAGGACGTGTACGCCCCGGCCGTCAACCCGATGCAGTTGCGGCGCCGCGTGGGGATGGTGTTCCAGAAGCCCACCCCCTTTCCGACGATGTCGATCTTCGATAACGTGGCGGCAGGGCTCCGGGTGGGGCAGAAGCGGTCCAGGGCCGAGGTGGCCGAGACCGTCGAGCGGGCGCTCCACGGCGCGGCCCTCTGGGACGAGGTCAAGGACCGGCTCACCGCCAGCGCCATGGCGCTCTCCGGCGGGCAGCAGCAGCGGCTCTGCGTGGCGCGCACCATCGCGCCGCGGCCGGAGGTGATCCTCCTCGACGAGCCGACGGCGTCGCTCGACCCGCAAGGCACGCAGCGGATCGAGGAGTTGCTGTACACGCTCAAGCGCGAGTTCACGATCGTCATCGTGACGCACAACATGCAGCAGGCGGCCCGCGTCTCCGACACGACGAGCTTCTTCTACCTGGGCGACCTGGTCGAGACCGGCGCCACGCGCCAGCTGTTCACCTCGCCGGCCCGCGAAGCCACCGAAGCCTACATTACGGGGCGGTTCGGATGAGTTCCACCCTCCTCGGACGGACTGCCATGCCGCACGCTTCCGGCCTCAGGCCGACACTGTCCCCGCGACGCGAGCCCGCGAAGTCGGCGCGCACCGGCGCGCCGGTCGTGGAGGCGCGGGACTTCCGCTTCTCCTACGGCGCCACGGAGGTCCTCAAGGGAATCTCCCTCGGCATCGAGCGGCACGCCGTCACCGCCATCATCGGGCCGTCGGGCTGCGGCAAGTCCACCTTCCTCCGGGCCATCAACCGGATGCACGAGCTGCTGCCCGACGTGCGGCACTCGGGGGAACTGCTCCTCGACGGCGCGTCGATCTACGGCGCCGGGCGCGACCTCGTGGACCTGCGGCGGCGGGTCGGCATGGTGTTCCAGCGGCCGAACCCGTTCCCGAAGTCGATCTACGACAACGTGGCGTACGGCCCCACCGTCAACCGCCTGGTGCTCCCCCGCGACCTGCCCGAGCTCGTGGAGCGGAGCCTCCGCCAGGCGGCGCTCTGGGACGAGGTGAAGGACCGCCTGCACGAGCCGGGGACAGGCCTCTCGGGCGGCCAGCAGCAACGGCTCTGCATCGCGCGGGCCCTGGCGAACGCGCCCGAGGTCCTGCTGATGGACGAGCCCTGCTCCGCCCTCGACCCCATCGCGACCCAGAAGGTCGAGGAGCTCATCTTCGAGCTGAAGAAGCACTACACGATCGCCATCGTGACCCACAACATGCAGCAGGCCGCCCGGGTCTCGGACTACACCGGGTTCTTCGACCGCGGCGAACTGATCGAGTTCGGCGACACCGAGCAGCTGTTCACCGCCCCGGCGCACGAGCGCACCGAGGCGTACATCACGGGGAGATTCGGATGACCGAGGCCCACCGGCATTTTCACGACGACCTGAGCCAGGTCAAGATCCGCCTCCTGACGATGTCGGGCGAGGCGGAGGCGGCGCTGGGGCTGGCGGTCGAGGCGCTGCTGGAGCGGGACGGCCGGAAGGCGCAGGCGGTCGTCAGCGGCGACCGGGTCATCGACCGGATGGAGGTCGAGCTGGAGGAGATGTGCATCAACCTCCTGGCGCTCCAGCAGCCGATGGCGCGCGACCTCCGCATGCTCACCTCGGCGCTCAAGATCGCGAACGACCTCGAGCGGGTGGGCGACCACGCGGTGAACATCGCGCAATCGGCCCAGCGGCTCGCCGACCAGCGCGCCATCGCGCCGGAGCCGGAGATCATCGAGATGGCGCGCCTCGCCCGCGACATGCTGTCGGACGCCCTCGAGGCGTTCATCCGGGGTGACGCGCAGGCGGGCCGCGAGGTGTGCCGGCGCGACGACAAGGTGGACGTGCTGCACCGCTCGGTGTTCCGGATCCTCCTGACGCACATGATGGAGGACCCCCACACCATCGGCGCGGGGATGGAGCTCTTCCTCGTCAGCCGCAACCTCGAGCGGGTGGCCGACCTCGCCACCAACATCGGGGAGGACGTCGTGTTCCTGGTGGAGGGGAAGTCCATCAAGCACCACGCCGAGGACGTCGGCGACGCGGCGTGGCCGGCGGGAAGCCCGAAGCGGTGAAGCGGCCCGGGCCCGGCGCGCGGCTCGCCGCGATCGACGTGGGCTCCAATTCGATCCGGCTCCTGATCGCGCAGTACGACCCGGCGACCGGCCTGGCGCCGATCGACGAGATCAAGGCCCAGCCCCGGCTGGCGCAGGGACTGGCCGCCACGGGGCGGCTGGACCCCGCCGCCATGGAGCGCGCCCTCACGGCGCTCCGGCGCATGGCCGACGTCTGCCGGCGCCGCGGTGCCACCACCATCGCCGCGGTCGCGACCGCCGCCGTGCGCGAGGCGAAGAACGGCGACGAGTTCGTCCGCCGGGTCCGCGACGAACTCGGCCTCCCCCTCCAGGTCATCTCCACCGAGCACGAAGCCCAGCTCTCCTGGCGGTCCGTCCGGCAGCACTTCCGGCTGGACAACACGAAGTCCATCATCGCCGACATCGGCGGCGGGAGCCTCGAGCTCGTGGGCGCGGTGGATGGGCTGGTGGAGATGAGCCGGTCGCTTCCCTATGGGGCGGTCCGGCTCACGGAGCAGTTCCTGCCCGGCAGGCGGGTCGCCCACCGCGAGGTCGCCGCGCTCCGCAAGCACCTGGGCAAGCGCCTCACGCGCCAGCTGCCGAAGCGGGCGTGGATGGGCGCGCGGGTCATCGGCTCGGGAGGCACGTTCACCAACCTCGGGCGGATGGCGGTGGCGCGGCGGGGCGGCGACCCCAACGAGCCGGTGCACGGGATCGAGGTGTCGGTGGCGGAGGTGGAGCACCTCATCGAGTGGCTGTCCACCCGCACGGCGCTCCAGCGCCGGAGCGTGCCGGGACTGAACCCCGAGCGGGCCGACATCATCCTCGCGGGACTCACCGTCATCGCGTCGGTGCTCGAGCGGCTGGACGCGGGGAGCGTCACCGTCAGCGCCTACGGCCTGCGGGAGGGGCTGCTCTGGGAAATGATCGGCGCCTCGACGGCGACGGCGCCGGCGGTGGACCCGATGCGGCTGGTGCGGGAGTTCGCCGACCGCTGCCGCACCGACCGGCGGCACGTCGAGCAGGTCCGCCTGCTGGCGCTGTCGCTCTTCGACCAGATCGGCGAGGCCGTCGGGTGCACGCCGGAGGAGCGGCATATCCTCGAGGCCGCGAGCATCCTGCATGACGTCGGTCAGCTCGTCAGCTACAAGAGCCATCACCGACACAGCTACCAGCTCATCATGCACGCCGACCGGATCGGGCTCGGCGCCCGCGAGCGGTCCCTCGTGGCGCTCGTGAGCCGTTACCACCGCCGGCGCGGTCCGAGGCGCTCCGACCCGGAGTTTGCGGCGCTCTCACCCGACGACCAGGCGCTGGTGCGGCGCACCGCGGGCCTCCTGCGGGTGGCCGACGGGCTGGACCGCGGGCACACCGCGGTGGTGGACCAGGTGAGGGCGGAGCTGACGAGGAAGAAACTGGTGCTGCGGATCGCCCCGCGGCGCGCCGGCGCCAACATGGAGCTGGAGGGATGGGCCGCGCGCCGCAAGGCGGACGTCCTGCAGAAGGTGCTGGGCCGGAAGATCACCATCAACGCCTCGCTCGCCCTGGCCGAGAAGCCGGCCGCGGGCGAGCGCAGCCGAGTCACTCCCCGTAAGGCACCCAGACGTTCTTGACCTGGGTCGCGTGACGGAGGAACCGCTCCCCTTCCCCCTCCGCCGCCACCTCCCACCGCACGCCCCGGCCGTGATCCACCCAGGTCTGCTTCAGGTTCCCCGCGGAGAGCTTCTCCACCGCGGCGCTTCCCTCGGCCGTTCCCCAGTACCACATGGCGTCCACGTCGTCGTGCGCCGCCAGCACCGCGGCGAGCTCTTCGCGCGGCCCCGTCACGATGTTGAGGACGCCCTTGGGTAGGTCCGAGGTGTCGAGCACCTGGTAGAGGTCGGTGGCGAGGAGCGGCCAGCGCCCGGACGGGAGCGCCACCACCGTGTTTCCCATCGCCACGGGGGGCAGCACCGCCGAGAGGAAGCCGAGGAGCGGCCATTCCTCGGGGCAGACGACGGCCATGACGCCGAGCGGTTCCGGCATGGCGAGCGTGACGTTCCGGACCGGCGTGTGGTGCACCCGCCCATCCCACTTGTCGGCCCAGGCGGCGTAGCTGAAGAGCCGTTCGATGGAGAGATCCACCTCCTCCTGGCCCTGCTTCTTCGAGCGGCCGGTGAGACCGACGATCCGTGCCGAGAACTCGTCCCGGCGTGCGGCGAGATTCTCGGCGATGTAGTAGAGCACCTGGGCCCGGAGATGCGCCGTCGCGCGCGCCCAGCCCCGCGCCGCGTGCGCCGCCTCGACCGCGTTGCGGATGTCCTTACGGTTCCCGTGCCCGACTTCGCCCGCGAGCTCGCCGGCCGCACCGTGTACCGGCAGGCTGTAGCCCGAGTCGGGGCGCACCTGCGCGCCGCCGATGTAGAGCTTGGGGGTGCGATCAATAGGCGGGGACGCGGGGACGCGGGGAAGCGGGGAGGCGGCCCCGGCCTTCGTACGGGACATCGCGGTCGCCTTGGATGCATACTTCCCCGCTTCCCCGCTTCCCCGCCTCGTCACCTCCCTCACATACTCCCACAGCCCTTCTCTTCCGCCTTCCCGCCCGAACCCGCTTTCGCGGTAGCCGCCGAAGCCGGAGGCGGCGTCGAACATGTTCGTGCAGTTGATCCAGACCGAGCCGGCCTTCACCTTCGGCGCGATGTCCAGCGCCAGGTTGATGTTCTCCGTCCAGACGCTGGCGGCGAGGCCGTAGCGCGTGTTGTTCGCCAGTTCGACCGCCTCCGCGGGCGTGCGGAAGCTCATCATCACCACGACCGGCCCGAAGATCTCGACCTGCGCCACCGTCGCGGCGGGCGCCACCTCGGTGAAGAGCGTGGGCGGGTAGAAGTAGCCGTCGGTCGGGCAGCTCCACGAGGGCTGCCACATGCGCGCGCCCTCCTCCTCGCCCCTCCGAACCAGTTCCCGGATCTTCTCGAGCTGCACCGGGGCGATGATGGCGCCGATGTCCACCGCCTTGTCGAGCGGGTCTCCCAACCGGAGCGTCTCCATCCGGGCCTTCAGCTTTTCCTCGAGCCGGGCCGTGATCCCCTCCTGCGCCAGGATGCGGGAGCCGGCGCAGCACACCTGGCCCTGGTTGAACCAGATGGCGTCCACCACCCCCTCGACCACGCTGTCGAGGTCGGCGTCGTCGAACACGATGAACGGCGATTTCCCGCCGAGTTCGAGCGACAGTTTCTTCCCGGTGCCGGCGGTGGCCACCCGGATGAGCCGCCCGACGTCGGTGGACCCGGTGAAAGCGATCTTGTCCACGCCGGGGTGGGCCACCAGCGCGGCGCCGGTGCGCCCGTCGCCGGTGATGATGTTGACCACGCCCGCGGGCAGCCCCGCCTCCACGCACAGCTCGGCGAAGAGCAGCGCGGTGAGCGAGGTGAACTCCGCCGGCTTGAGCACCACCGTGTTCCCCATCGCGATGGCGGGCGCGATCTTCCAGGCCAGCATCAGCAGCGGGAAGTTCCAGGGGATGATCTGCCCCGCGACGCCCACCGGCTCCATCCCGGGCAGGTCCCGGTCCATCAGCTGCGCCCAGCCGGCGTGATGGTAGAAATGCCGCGCCACGAGCGGGATGTCGATGTCGCGCGACTCGCGGATCGGCTTGCCGTTGTCGAGGGACTCCACCACCGAGAGCAGCCGCGCGTTCCGCTGCACCGCCCGGGCCAGCGCGTAGAGGTGCCGCGCGCGGCCGTGGCCGCCCAGCCCCCACCACCCCGGCTGCGCGGCGCGCGCCGCGGCCACCGCGCGGTCCACGTCCGCGCCGGAGGCCTGCGTCACCCGGGCGAGCGGCTGTCCGGTCCCCGGATTGACCGTGTCGAACAACTCGCCGGGAAGCGTCCACGCCCCGCCGATGAACATGCCGAAGCGGCGGCCGTGGCGGTCGAGCCACTCCTCCGCCGGCTTGCTGGACTCGGGAGCAGGCCCGTACGCCATGGAGGCGAAGATCTCTGGGATGGATGCCATGTCGGGGTCCTTGTCCTCAGCCCGTGATCGTCACGCCAGCGGGTGGCGATGGAATGCCGAGTACCGGCCGGTCACGAAGAATTCCAGTTGGCGTTCGATGTCGGCGAGGAGGCCGCTGGCCCCGAAGCGGAAGAGCTCGGGACGGAGCCACGGCTCGCCCAGTTCGTCCTTCATCATGGCGAGCCAGTCGAGGGAGTCCTTGGCGGTCCGGATGCCGCCGGCGGGCTTGAAGCCGACGCGGCACCCGGTGCGCTCGAGGTAGTCGCGGATGGCGCGCACCATGACCAGCCCGACCGGGAGGGTCGCGTTGACGGGCTCCTTGCCCGTGGAGGTCTTGATGAAGTCGGCGCCCGCCATCATGGCGACGACGCTGGCGCGCGCCACGTTGCGCAGGGTGCCGAGCTCGCCGGTGCCCAGGATGACCTTGACGTGGGCGTCGCCGCATGCCTCGCGGAAGGTGCGGACCTCGTCGTAGAGGGCCTGCCAGTCGCCCGCGAGGACGTGGCCGCGGGTGATGACGACGTCGATCTCGTCGGCGCCCGCCTCGACCGACGCGCGGATCTCGGCGACACGCTGGGGGAAGGGGCCGAGCCCGGCCGGAAAGCCGGTGGACACCGCCGCCACGGGGATGCCCGTGCCCCGCAGCGCCTCCACCGCGGTCGGCACCATGGCGTGGTACACGCACACCGCCGCCACGCGGATGCCGAGTCCCTGGGCGTCGAGCGCGGCGAGCAGGTCCTCCCGGACGGGGGCGCGTGCCTTGGCGCAGAGGCGGCGGACACGGTCGGGCGTGTCGTCGCCCTGCAGCGTGGTGAGGTCCATCAGGGTGATGGCACGGAGCAGCCACGCCGCCTGGTACTCCTTCTTGACGGTGCGGCGCCGGGGAATGGTGGCCGCCCGGCGCTCGATGGCGCTGAGGTTGGCGCGCACCGCGCGGACCCAGGAGAGGTCCAGCGGCGTGCCCGGATTGCGCGTGTGTACGGCAATCGGGAAGTCGGCCGGCGGTGTTCCGGACCTGGTGCGACTGGAGGGCATGCGACTCCCTGGCGATGGGCGGCCGGGCCAATCGGCCGTGCAGGATCACGTAATATATGACATCACGGTGCCGGCGGCGGCGCGCCAAGCCCCCGTCCCAGCCGGGCCATTGCAGATACCCGGGCCGGGCGTAGCTTCCCGAACAGGAGCCTCCATCCGGGACCGTCCCCCGAGGGGCTGCGCGCACCTGAAAGGAGCCCCGATGACCCCGTCCCGAGAGACCGCCCAGGCAGTGCTCGCGGCGCGGAAGCCGACCGACGAGGAGATCGACGTCTTCGGGCTGACG
>CAYUOK010000007.1:0-2987 GCA_964446395.1 uncultured Gemmatimonadaceae bacterium
CGCTCGAGCGCGCCGTCCACCGCCTCGGGGCGGTGCCCCTTCCTGGCCAGCCGCCGACCGAGGTCCACCCGGGCGAACGACCGGCGCTCGAGGGCGCGGAGCAGGGTCCGGAAGGCACCCTCCTCGTCGGCCAGCCCGCCCAGCAGGTCGAGCCGTTCTGGCGTGAGGTGAGTGCCCGGGCCCACCTCCGCCCTCCCGAGGGCGGAGGCAGGGACGGCGCAGTAGGGGCGGCCGTCCACGTGCACCCGCATGACCCCCGGCTTCCGCGGGTCCGGCTCGATGGCCGTGACAACCCGCGGCGACGGGTCAGTCATCCTCGCCCTCGTCCGCTCCGGCGGCCACGACGGCGCCGGCCCCCATGCCGAGCAGCTCCTTGACCTTGCCCTCGACCTCGAGCATCAGCGCCTCGTTGTCGCGGAGGAAGAGCTTGGCGTTCTCCCGCCCCTGGCCGATCCGCTGGTCGCCGTAGGAATACCAGGCGCCCGACTTCTGGATGATGTTGGCCTCGGAGGCGAGGTCCACGAGCAGCGACGTATGGCTGATACCCTCGTCGAACATGATGTCGAACTCGGCCTGCTTGAACGGCGGGGCCACCTTGTTCTTGACGACCTTGACCCGGACGTGGTTGCCGATGACGGTTTCCCGCTCCTTGACCGGCCCGATCCGGCGGATGTCGAGCCGGAGCGACGCGTAGAACTTGAGCGCCTTGCCGCCGGTGGTCGTCTCGGGATTGCCGAACATGACGCCGATCTTTTCGCGGAGCTGGTTGATGAAGACGACCGAGCAGCTCGAGCGGTTGATGGCGCCGGCGAGCTTGCGCAGCGCCTGGCTCATGAGGCGGGCCTGGAGACCGACGTGGCTGTCGCCCATTTCCCCCTCGATTTCGGCCTTGGGCACCAGCGCCGCCACCGAGTCCACGATGATGAGGTCCACCGCGCCCGACCGGACCAGGATTTCCACGATTTCGAGCGCCTGCTCACCGGTGTCGGGCTGGGAGACGAGCAGGTTGTCGATGTCCACCCCGAGCTTCCGGGCGTACTCGACGTCCAGCGCGTGCTCGGCGTCCACGTAGGCGGCCACGCCACCACCCTTCTGGACGTTGGCGGCCACGTGGAGACACAGGGTCGTCTTGCCGGAGGACTCGGGGCCGTAGATCTCGGTGATGCGGCCCCGCGGGATGCCCCCGACCCCGGTGGCGGCGTCGAGGTTGATGGCCCCCGTGGGGATGGCGGCGATCTTGACCCGCGGCGACTCGGAGCCCATTCGCATGATCGAACCCTTGCCCAGCTGCTTTTCGATCTGGGAGATGGCGAGGTTCAGCGCCTTGCGGCGTTCGCCGTCGTGCTTTTCCTGCTTCTGTTCGTCGGTGGCCATGTGGAGCGATCTCCAGGTCCTGAAGTGGATGATTTTGCGTCACTAATTCACGAACAACAATACAACCGAACAAGAGCCGAAGCAATAGGCAAAATGTGACCTTTTTTGAGTCATATTGAGGTATCGCCCTCTCATCTGCGTTCCAACCGCCAGGCATCCGGCAGGTGCTCCACTTCCAGCCGGCCATCGCCGAGGTCGGTAACTGACACCAGGTCAAAGCGATAGCTGTCTCCGGGCCGGCCGTGCCGGAGCCGCCAGAGCTCGGCGACCTTGGCCAGGGTCCGCTGTTTCCGCCACCCGACCGCCTCGACCGCCAGCCCGAACGCCGCCGTCCGCCGGGTCTTCACCTCGACGAAGGCCACCATCGGCCCCCGCCGGACTACCAGGTCCAGGTCGTGCCGGCCGAGCTTGAACCGGTGCGCCTCGACGGACCAGCCGCACGATGTGAGGTAGGCGAGGGCGGCGTGCTCCCCGGCGAGCCCGCGGAGCTGCCTGGCGTCCTCCCACTCCTTGGTCGGGATGAAGCGGCGGGTGGTCATGGCCCACGGTACCACTGTGGGCGACAATGGTCGTCACCGTGTTCGCGCGGCGATGGGATCGGAATCCGCGATGGAGTGCACCGAATCCACGAAAGCACGAAACCACGAAATCACGAAAGGGCCGATCAGGATCAGTTGACAACCCGGCGTACGCCCAGGACGGCGGCGTTGAAGTTGAGCAGTAGGCCGATGCGGGTGTCGGTGGCCCGGAGGTAACTGCGCAACTGGGCGAGGTGAGCATCGAGGACGGTGCTGACAGCCTTCAACTCGACGACGACGGTGGCCTCGACCACCAAGTCCAGGCGATGGACGCCGACCAGTTGCCCACGGTAGCGGACTGGGACACTGAGCTGGCTCTCGAAGCGGAGGCCCAGCCCGGCAAGTTCCATCTCGAGCGCTCGCTGGTAGATCCCTTCGAGAAACCCGGGACCCAATGCCATGTGGACGGCAACGGCAGCGCCAATCACGCGTCCGGAACAATCCTGGAATACATGCCCCATCCATTCCCCTCTGGCACTTCCCTCTTGCTTTCGTGCTTTCGCGCATTCGTGTTTTCGTGGGTTCTTGGCAGTTGCGGAGGCTACCATCGCCACCGTTTTGACTCCACTCGCCAGGCCGCGAGCAGGCACAAAGAAACGGGGCACCCCGTGTGGAGCGCCCCGTGGTCCGACCGCTGGTAGGGAGCTACGTCGGTTCGACCTCGACCCGGAACGCCCGGCCCGACGGCGGGGGATTCGACTCCGGCGGGATCGTGACTGCGTTGCCGTCTCGCAGCGCGTAGAAGTGCGGCGACGTGATCTCCTGCCCCGCCGCCCAGAAGGTGTCCTGGATCAGCGCGTTGAGTTCCCCGCGCAATCGCGGCAGCATCGTCGCCCGTTCCGAGGCGATCGGGACGAAGACCTCGTACGCCACGTAGAAGTCGTTCAGCGCCCGCTGCAGGACGAAGGGCTCCGGGGACTGGAGCACACCGGTCAGCTTCCTGCCCGAGGCGAGGAGCAGCTCGTGGATCCGCTGCCAGGGGGTGTCGTACCCGATCGTGATCGAGGCGGTGACGAAGAGCGGGTGGCCCTCCCG
>CAYUOK010000007.1:3087-27029 GCA_964446395.1 uncultured Gemmatimonadaceae bacterium
GGGTGTCGTACCCGATCGTGATCGAGGCGGTGACGAAGAGCGGGTGGCCCTCCCGCCCCGCCGCGCTGTAATCGGTGATCGACCCGCTCACCATCGTGCTGTTCGGCACCAGGATGAACTCGTTGGCCACCGTGCGGATCCGGGTGGAGAGCAGCCCGAGTTCCACCACCGTGCCCTCGGTCGTGCCGACGCGGATGAAGTCCCCCGCCTTGAACCCGCGGGCATACATGAGCAGGAGACCGCTCATCGCCTGCCCCACCAGGCCGGCGGACCCGAACGTCACCAGGATGCCGGTGAGCACCGAGATCCCCTTGAACGAGTCAGAGCCGGCGCCCGGAAGGAAGGGATAGGCCGACGCCAGCGCGAACATCCAGATCACCGCGCTCGCGATCCGGCGGGTGGCCGGGACGGTGTCGGGATGTATCCCGAGGATGGTGATCCGCTGGCTCGCCACGGCGTCGAAGAGGGTCCGGGCCAGCGCCTGGACCCCGCGCGCGGCGAGGAGAATGAGCGCGACCGTGATCAGGTCGGGAATCGAGTGGAGAATGGCCAGGCCGATGGCGCCCGCGGTGGAGGCGAGAAAGCCGCCGAACACCAGCCCCCAGGGCCGGGTGTAGCCGAACCGGGTGAGCGAGAAGGTGACCCACGCGTACGTCAGGAGGAGCCCGAGGGTCCAGGCGATGATGCCGAGGATCGCCACGAGGACCTTGCGCACGCCGGCGCTGGGAAGCAGCTCCACCTCCTTGATCCGGAGGTCGGGCAATCTCCTCGCGGCCAGCTCCACCAGCCGGTTCCGCGCCCGGATGAGCAGCCGGATCAGGACGATGAGGACGAGCGTGGCCGCGGCGACCTGGCCCGCCCCGATCGCGAGCGCACGGAGGCTGGTCGCCTCCTCCGCGGCGCCCAGACCCTCGCGGAGGAGCGCCTGCACCTGGCTGGCGGCCTCCTCCAGCGTGACGGGCGATCCGGCCAGCTGGTCGAGCTCGCTGACGATGAAGACGGGCGCGCCGTTCAGCATGACGATGTAGCCGAGCGTGTCCCGGATGGTGCGCAGCGAGTCCTCGCCCGGGCGCTGTGCGCGCTTGATCCTGTCCAGGGCCAGCTCGGCGCGGTCCTTGGCGGTGAACGCACCTACCCTGGCCCGGAACACGTAGACCTGTCGGTTGCCGATCGAGAGGACGGCGGTGTCCCCGTCGGCCCGGGGCGCGGAGGCCGGCACGGCGGCGGCAGCCGGCGGGGCGGCCTCCTGTGCGCCGAGCGGCGTGGCGCCGAGCAGGGCGAGGGTGAGCAAGGGTGCGCGCATGCGGAGTCTCACGGTGTGGGTCTCGGGCGGCGTGCCTGCCGCATGGCCGCCCGGCACAGCGCTCTCAGGAGCAGTACTCGTCCAGCTGCGAGATACCGATCAGCACGTCGCGCGGCTTCGAGCCGTCGGGCGGGCTGAGGATGCCCGCCATCTGCAGCTGGTCGATGATGCGCGCCGCCCGGCCGTACCCGATCCGGAGGCGGCGTTGCAGGAGCGACGTCGAGCCGCCCTGGTTCTGGATGCACGCCTCGGCGGCCTCGCGGAAGAGGCTGTCGCGCT
Organism: uncultured Gemmatimonadaceae bacterium; assembly: GCA_964446395.1. Lineage (GTDB taxonomy): Bacteria > Gemmatimonadota > Gemmatimonadetes > Gemmatimonadales > GWC2-71-9 > SPDF01. The sequence goes on from CAYUOK010000007.1 coordinate 4,670, forward strand.
CGCTGCCGTCGCCGTCCTCCCCGCCCCCGCCGCCCTCCGCCGCCGCCTCGAGCGCCCGCACCGTCTCGAGGATGTCGCTCTCGGCCGCCTCCGATTCCTTGGCCGCCGCCCGCCGGGCCTCCCGCCGCTTGACGTACCACTCCATGACCCGCTCCGACTCTTCGGTGCCGATGAAGGCCCCCTGCAGCCGCAGCGGCTCGCTCTTGCCGGGCGGGAGGAAGAGCATGTCGCCGTTGCCGAGCAGTGCCTCCGCGCCGTTCTGGTCGAGAATGGTGCGGCTGTCCACCTTCGATGCCACCCGGAAGGCGATCCGGCTCGGGAAGTTGGCCTTGATGAGGCCGGTGATCACGTTCACCGATGGCCGCTGCGTGGCGAGGATCAGGTGGATCCCGATGGCGCGCGCCTTCTGGGCGAGCATGGCGAGCGGCGTTTCCACCTCGCCCTGCACCGTCATCATCAGGTCCGCCAGCTCGTCCACGAAGAGCACGATGAAGGGGAGGTGGCCCTCGGTGTACGTCTCTTCCTCGGGCGGCGGCGGCGGCGTGTCGGCCGGCTCCTCGCTCACGATGGCGAGCGTGAGCTTCGGTCGCGCCGGGTTCCGGAGCGGCTTTCCCTCTTCGACCTTCCGGTTGAAGTCGGCCAGGTTGCGTGCGCCGTTGGCGTGGAGCAGCTCGTAGCGGCGGTTCATTTCCCAGACCGCCCATTTCAGCGCGGTGGCCGCCTCGTTGTTGTTGGTCACCACCCGGTGCCGGAGATGCGGCAGCGAGTTGTACATCGAGAGCTCGACCATCTTCGGGTCGATCATCAGCATCCGGAGCTCGCGCGGCGTGTACCGGTACACGAGGCTGGTGATGATGGTGTTGATCGCGACCGACTTGCCGGAGCCCGTCGCGCCGGCGATGAGCAGGTGCGGCATCTTGGCGAGGTCGGCGATGACCGGGCGCCCCTCGAGGTCACGGCCCAGCGCCACGGGCAGGGTGGCGCGTGCGCGCTCCCACTCCGGCGCGGCGATCAACTCCCTGATCGAGACGATCCGGGCCGTGGGGTTCGGCACCTCGATCCCGACGGCGCCCTTGCCGGGAATTGGCGCCACGATGCGGATCGAGGGGGCGTGCATGGCGAGCGCGAGGTCGTCGGCCAGGGCCGCGATCCGCCCGACCTTCACCCCCGGCGCCGGCACGATCTCGAACTGCGTCACCACGGGGCCGGTCGTCCGCCCCGCGATGGTCCCGTCCACCTTGAAGGTCCGCAGCGTCTCGAGCAGCACCTGCCCGAGGCGGTCGAGCTGGGCCTCGCCGGCGTCGATGTCCCGGGCCGGCGGCTCCTGCAGCAATTCGATGGGCGGCAGCTCCGACTCGACGTCGGGTTCCGGCGGAGGCGAGAGCGCCTTCGCCTTGGCGGGCTTCGGCTCCTTCGACTTCCGGAGTCCGGGTGCCCGGGCCGGCACCTCCTCCTCGTCCTCCTCACCGGCCGGCGGCAGCGGCGCGGTCCTGCGCGGAGCCGGCACCGGCGCCGCCTCCCCGGATTCAGGCTGGCGCTCGAGCCGCTGCAGCGGGTGCCAGGCGACGGTCAGGAGCGTCAGCGCGGAGAGCGCCAGGAAGCCGAGCAGCAGGGCGCCGGCGAACCCGATGATGTCGTACGCCGTCGAGGCGAGGAACCCCGGCGCCAGCCCCGTCATCCGGGCGCCGAGCGCGCGCCCAGCCACGTCGGGCACGAGATCTTCCGGCGTCACTCGGCTCAGCACTCCCACCACGTAGGGCGCGACGAGGCTCAGCCCGGCCGCCAGGATGGCGGCGCGCTTCATGTCGAGGCGAGGCAGCCGGTCGAAGCCGGCCAGGCCAAGCCCGAGGCCGAGGAGCGGCACGCCGAGCGCGCCGATGCCGAGCATTTCCCAGAGGAAGCCTCCGAGCGCGGCGCCGACCGGGCCGGTCAGCGGTACGGGCAGGAGGGTGAGGCCGGCAAAGAGCCCGAGCACGAGCGCGGTGACGGCGCCGAGGCGGCGGCGGGCGTCTTCGGTCACAGGAGGCTCGCGGGCGGCGGAGCGGCGGTGATCCGCCGTTCGTGGTAGACAGGAAGGACCGGGTAGGCGTCCTCGCGGGCGGCGTCCACCACGTCGGCGTCGAACCCGAGGGCCGCGAGGTCGCTCCCGCCGCGGCTGGCGCGGAGGGGCCGCTCCCAGGAGGTGCCGTACCGGCGCACGAGGTCCAGGCTGGCGAGGGCGGCGTCGTTGAGCCCCGCGCGCTTCCGGGCGCTTCCCAGCGCGGCGCCAAGCAGCCGGCCGGCGGCGTAGGCGTCGTCGAGGGCGAACGACCGCTCCCGGCCGGCGCAGAGGATCATGAACTCCCCCCGCGCATCGAGCGCGTCGCGGGCGGCCGCGACCGCGGCCGACAGGTTCGCCGCGGCGGCGAGGTAGACCGACGCCGCTCCCTGCGTGGCGAGCAGGGCCGGCGTGCCGTTGGTCGTGGTCATGACGAGCGTCCGGCCGCGGACGGCGTCAGGCGTCATTTCGAGGGGGCTGTTGCCGAGCGCGAAGCCGGGAATCGGGAGGCCGCCGCGCTCCCCGCAGAGCAGGACGTCCGGCCCGCCGATGGTCTGCGCGAGTCGGAGCGCCTCCTCGGTGGTGGAGGCGGGGAGCACGGCGCGCGCGCCATGGTGCAGCGCGGCGCAGACGACGGTGGACGCCCGGAGGATGTCGATGACGAAGATCGTCCGGCCCGTCGCCTGCCCGGGCAGGAGGCCCAGCGGCGAGAAGACGACGTCGAGCTTCATGCCTCGGATTTCAGCAGCTGCGGCTCGCGCTCGAGGAACTTGGTGTCCACCGTCCCGGCCACGAAGTCGGGATGGCGGATGACCCGGGCCAGGAACGGGATGGTGGTGGTGATCCCTTCGAGGATGAAGCTGTCCAGCGCCTGCCCCATCCGGTTGAGCGCCTCGGCGCGGTTGTTCCCGTGCACGATGACCTTGGCCAGGAGGGAATCGTAGTGCGGCGGCACCCGGTACCCGGCGTAGACGTGCGTGTCCACGCGCACGCCGGGCCCGCCCGGCGGATGATAGGCCGTGATGAGCCCGGGGCTCGGCTGGAAGTTGCGGTACGGGTCCTCGGCGTTGATGCGGCACTCGATGGCGTGCCCGCGGAGGTAGCGGCCGTCACCCTTGAAGCTGATGCGCTCGCCGGCGGCGACGCGGAGCTGCTCCTTGACCAGGTCGAAGCTCGTCACCATCTCGGTGACGGGATGCTCGACCTGGATCCGCGTGTTCATCTCCATGAAGTAGAAGCTGCCGTCCTCGTCGAGAAGGAACTCGATGGTGCCCGCCCCGACGTAGCCGATGGCGGAGGCGAGGCTCACCGCGGCGTCGCCCATCCGGCCCCGCAGTTCCTCCGTGAGGGCGGGGCTGGGGCTCTCCTCGATCAGCTTCTGGTGGCGGCGCTGCACCGAGCAGTCGCGCTCGCCCAGGTGCACCACGGTGCCGTGGCTGTCGCCCATGACCTGGATCTCGACGTGCCGCGGGCGGGCCAGGTACTTCTCGACGTACACCGCACCGTTCCCGAAGGCGGAGAGCGCCTCGTTCTGCGCCAGGGAGAAGGACTGCGAGAACTGCTCCGCGTCGAGCGCGATGCGCATCCCCTTCCCGCCGCCCCCCGCCGTCGCCTTGATGATCACCGGGAAGCCGATGGCCTCCGCGGCCGCGAGCGCCTCGTCGGCGTCCTCGATGGTGCCCGGCGACCCTGGCACCGTCGGGACCCCGGCCTCCTTGGCCAGCCGCCGCGCGGTGGCCTTGTCGCCCATCTGCCGGATCTGGTCGCCGGTGGGGCCCACGAAGGTCAGGTTGGACGCGCGGCAGATGTCGGCGAACTCGGCGTTTTCCGCCAGGAAGCCGTAGCCGGGGTGGATGGCGTCGGCGCCGGTGATCTCGGCCGCCGCGATCAGGTTGGGGATGCGGAGGTACGACAGCCGGCTGGGAGGCGGGCCGATGCAGACGTCGTCGTCGGCGAAGCGGACGTGCAGCGACTCGCGGTCGGCCTCGCTGTACACCGCCACCGTGGCGATGCCGAGCTCGCGGCAGGCGCGGATGACGCGCAGCGCGATCTCGCCCCGGTTCGCGACGAGCACCTTCCGGATCGTCACGGAGTGAAGCCCTGCGAGATGTCCAGGCCGCCCTTGCCCGACTCCTCGAAGGTGTTGTCGGACGCCGAGGAGACACCGGAGACACGGAGCGCGAACTCGCTCGGGTTGCTGCTGTAGAAGAGGGCGCTCTCGTAGCTGATGACGCCCTCGCGGTACCACTTCATCAGCGACTGGTCGAACGACTGCATGCCGTACGAGATGGTGCCCTCGGCGATGAGGTCGGGGATGTTGAGCGCCTTCTCGATGTCGCGGATGTTGTCGGCCACGGCGGCGGTGTTGATCAGCACCTCCGCCGCCGGCACGCGGCCGCTGCCGTCCTTCTTGGGCACCAGCCGGAGGCAGATCACCGCCTGGAGGGCGGTGGACAGCAGGGACCGGATCTCCTGGTGCTGGTGAGGCGGGTAGAAGGAGATGACCCGGTTGATCGTCTGGGTGGCGTCGGTGGTGTGCAGCGTCGAGAAGACCAGGTGGCCCGTGTCGGCCGCCTTGAGCGCCGTGTCGAGGGTGTCGGCGTCCCGGATCTCGCCGATGAGGATGACGTCCGGGTCCTGCCGCAGCACATGGCGGAGCGCGGCTCCGAAGGTGAGGGTGTCGCTGCCCACCTCCCGCTGGGAGATGTTGGCCATCTGGTCCCGGTGCAGGAACTCGATCGGGTCCTCGATGGTGATGACGTTCACGCGCCGGTGCTGGTTGACGTGGTTGATCATCGCGGCCAGCGCCGTGGACTTGCCGGACCCGGTGATGCCGGTGACCAGCACCAGGCCGCGCGGCCGCGCCGAGATCTCCTCCAGCACCGCGGGGAGCTTCAGCTCGCGGATCGTCTTGACCTCGTACGGGATGGCCCGGAACGCGAAGGCCAGCGTCCCGCGCTGCTGGTAGATGTTGGTCCGGAACCGGCCGACGCCGGGCACGCCGATGGCGAAGTCCGCCTCCTTCTTCTCGGCGAACTCCTTGACCTGCCTCGGCGTCATGATCTGTTCGGCCAGCGCCTTCAGGTCCTCGGGACGCAGCGGCGGGAAGTCGAGCCCGGCCAGTTCGCCGTTGACGCGGACGGTGGGAGGGCGGCCCACCTTCAGCAGCAGGTCGGAGCCGTTACGCCGGACCATCTCGGCGATCGCCTGCTTGAAATTGAACGGCGCGGCCGCGGGCGCGTCAGCCATTGGGATCGACCCGGTAGAGGACCTGGCCGAACTCCACGGGCTGGCCGTCCTCCGCGAGGATTTCGCGGACGACGCCCGACACTTCGGCCTCGATCTCGTTCATGATCTTCATCGCCTCGATGATGCACACCGTCTGTCCCGCGGTAACGCGCCCGCCGACCTTGACGTACGCCTCGGCCCCGGGCTCCGGCGCCTTGTAGAAGGTGCCGACCATCGGCGACTTGATTTCCTTGAGCGTGCTGGCGGGAGCCGCCGCGGCCGCTGGGGCGGCGGGCGCGGCGCCCGCGGACGGCGCCGCGGCGGGGGGCGGGGCCATCATGGGCGCCGGCGCCATCATCGGCATCTGCGGGAAGGCCGCCGCCGCTCCGTGATTGGTCCGCGTGATGACGACCCCGGTGCCGAAGAAGCCCGTGACCTCGATGGACCCCAGCTCGGGCGAATCCCGGAGGAGCTCGGCCAGCTTCTTCACGTCCTTGAGCTCGATGGACTTGATCCCCGGCATCTTCTGGAGCAACTGGGCCAGCTGCTTCATTTCGTCGGCGTTCACGAGCGTTCCTCCTCCGGCGCAGGCCCCAGCCCGCGGTTAGACCAGCTCGACCAGATCGGTGCGTCCGTCAGACAGCTCCTTCGGCCCCGCGGCGGTCAGCACGACATCGTCCTCGAGGCGAACTCCGCCCCACCCCGGAAGATAGAGCCCCGGCTCGATCGTGACCACCGCGCCCACCGGCAGCACCGTCTCGGCCGTGGCGCTGAGGCGCGGTGCCTCGTGCACCTCGAGCCCGAGGCCGTGGCCGAGGGAGTGGCCAAACGCCTCCCCGAAGCCCCGCGCCGCCAGGAGGTCGCGCGCCAGGGCGTCGGCCTCGCGGCCCGTCATCCCCGCGCGGATCTCCCGCCTCGCCCGCAACTGCGCCGCGAGCACCGCCTCGTACACCTCCCGCTGGCGCGCATCCGCCCGCCCGCCGACCACCACGGTCCGGGTCAGGTCGGCGCAGTAGCCGTCGACCTGCGCACCGAAATCGATGAGCAGGAATTCCCCCGCCGCGATGACGCGCTCGGTGGTGTGCGCGTGCGGCAGCGCCGCGCGCGGCCCCGACGCCACGATCGTCTGGAACGGGTGCCACTCGCTGCCGCGCCGGCGGAGGGCCGCCTCCAGGCGGCTGGCCACCAGCAGTTCCGACTGGCCGGGACGGACCGTCGGCAGCACCTCGGCCAGCGCCGCCGAGGCCAGGTCGGCCGCCGCCGCGATGGCCGCCACTTCCTCCGGCGCCTTCACGGCCCGCAACCCCTCCACGAGTTCCCCGACCGGGGCCGTGCGCCCGGCGCATTTCTTCAGGCGGCCTGCGTCGCGCACCGTGAGGTTGTGGGCCTCGAAGCCGATGGTCCGGTCGGGACGGTCGGCGCAGCGGTGCCTGAGCCGGTCCCACACGCTGGCGGAGTCGATCTCGACCTCGGCGGCCTCGCCCACCTCCGCCGGCGCCTGTGTGGCGTACCGGAAGTCGGTGAAGAGCACCGCGCCGTCCGGATCGAGCAGGAGGAGCCCGGCCGACCCGGTGAACCCCGTGAGGTACCGGATGTTTGGCAGGTGCGACACCAGCAGCGATTCCAGCCCGTCGGCGGCGAGGAGCGCCCGGGCACCCGCCTGGCGCGCTTCCCTGAGGTCAGCCGGCACGCAGGCGGTCCACCAACGCCCGCAGCCCGACCACATATCCCCGCGCGCCGAGCCCGGCGATCACCGCCACCGCGAGGTCGGCCAGCACGGTGTGCCGCCGTTCCGGCTCGCGTCCGAAGATGTTGGTGAGGTGCACTTCGACGAAGGGGACCTGCACCGCGAGGAACGCGTCGCGGAGGGCGAGGCTGGTATGCCCGAAGGCGGCAGGGTTCACGACGGCGCCATCGACCCGGCCGCGCAGCGCCTGCACCGCGTCGACCAGCACCCCCTCGTGGTTGCTCTGCGACCACTCGAGCTCGACGCCAAGCGAGGCGGCCTCGGCGCGCACCATGGCCTCGATGTCGGCCAGCGTCTGGTGCCCGTACAGCGCAGGCTCACGCACGCCGAGGAGATTGAGGTTGGGGCCGTTGAGGACGGCGACCCGCATCAGCGCTTCAGGCTCTGGAGCCAGGAGTGGAACTGGTCGAGGTCGTCCTCGTCGTCGGAGGCCCGGGCGGCGCGGACGGACCCGGAGGAGGTGCGCCCCGTCGACACCGCTTCCCCCCCGCCGAAGAACTCGTCGAACGAGAATCCCGAGGCGCCCTCCGGCTTTTCGGAGGGGGTGTTGTTCGCGGCCGGGGGCACGGGAGAGGGATCCTCGCCGAAGATGGCGCCGAGGGAGAGCCGGTCGATGGCGGGCCGGGTCGGCGCACCCGAGGCCACGGCCTCTTCGTCGCCCGCGTTCGAGGCCTCGGTGGCGGGGGCGAGTTCGGGGGCCGGCGGAGGCTCCGGGATGTCCACCTGCGGGGGCCTGGCGCCGAGCATGGCGCCCAGGAAGGTGGCGACGGCCTTGCCACCGGTGACCGAGGCGGCGAAGGACGGCGCGGCATCGTCCATCACCTTGGCGGCCATCACCGACTCCAGCTCCACGATGCGGAGCCGCAGCCGCTCGTTGTCGGGATTCCGGTCGTAGAGGATGCGGTACACGCCGAGCGCCTCGCCCGGGTGACCCTGGGCGGCGTACAGCTCGGCCATGCTCTCGGTGACCATCAGCACCGGCGCGCCCGACTCCGGCTCGCCCTCCTCGTCCTCCGGCTCCCCCGCGTCCCCCTCCTCGTCCACCGGGGCGATGCCCTCGATGGCCGCGTCGAAGCTGTCCGGGGGATGGACGCCGGTGTGAGCCGGCTCGGCGGGGACGAACTCCTGCTCCTCGCCGACGTGCATGGCCCACTCGAACGGGGCCTCCTCCTCCACCGCCGGGAGAAGCGGCTCGGCCGCCCGCGTCGCTTCAAGCTCCTCCGCGATGACGGAACTCGCCGAGGCGGTCGGCAGGGCGGGCTCAGGCTCTGGCTCTGGCTCTGGCTCTGGCTCTGGCTCTGCCGGCGACGCGGACTCCGAGGAGGCGCCGGCGCGCTCGAGGAGGGCTTCGGAGTCGTTCGCCACCTGATACTCCGCACCGGACGAGCTGTGGAGGATGATCTCCTCCTCGCGCTCGAGCACGAATTCCTCGAACCGGGACGTGTCCGTCTCCGCGGCGGCCTCGCCGCGGAATTCCACGGGCTCGAGGCCGGCCATCGGAGTGACATCCGGCGGGCTCGCCGGCTCATCGAGCAGCGACTCGCCGAGTTCCGCGGGCTCCGCGGCGGCGGCGGTCGGCTCGACCCAGGGCGAGATGGGGGCCTCGCTGACGCCGACCGGAGGCTCCCAGAGCGCCGTCGGCTCGAGGAACTCCTCGACCTGGGGCGCGGGCGCGGGCGGCTCGTCGGCCGGAAGCGCGCCAAAGAACGGTTGCGGTGAGGGCGCCGTGTCGCCGGCGGCCGGCGGGGCGGCCGGTTCGACGGCCGTGGGAGCGGTGGTCGGCGTGCCGCGGATCCGCGCCAGTTGCTCCCTGGCCTCGTCATTGCTCCGGTCCACGTCGAGCAGATAGGTGAGGAAGCTGACGGCCTCGTCGCTGCGTCCCTGCCGCTCCATGATGTCGGCGAGCGATTTCAGGGCGATGACGTTCTCGTTGTCGAGGTCGAGGACGCGCGAGAAGGCCGCCTCCGCCCCCTCGTCATTGCCCATGTCGAGGTGACAGCGGCCCAGGATGACGCTTCCGGGGATGTAGTCGGGATTGAGCTCGAGCCCCACCCGGATCACTTCGAGCGCGCGCTCCACCTCGTCGCTCTTCCGGAGGGCGTCAGCGAAGGGAGCCGCGAAGCGCCGCGGGTTCTCCTCGAATTGGCGCTGGAGTTTTTCAATCTCGCGAGAATAGGCCATTCAGGTCCCTGGACGCGTAAGTTGTTGCGGGGATTGACTTCAGAGTAAGGTAAAATCGCGGTGCTGTCAACCGCCCCGTGGGGTGGATGGCTTGAGATTGTCCGTTGCCCCGCTTAGACTTATCCCTCTTTTTCCACCATGTCCGGAGCCGGGATCCCGCCAATGTCGATGCAAGTGTTTCGCAACAGCGCCAAGCCCCTCATCTACATCGTCACCGCCTCGTTCTTCCTCTGGCTGGTGTTCGATCTCAGCGGGCTTTCCGGCGGGACCGGCCTCCTGTCGCAGACCAGCGCCGGCAAGGTGGACGGCCAGACGATCGAGGCGCGCTACTACACCACCCTGGTCCAGCAGACCATCGAGGAGCAGCAGCGGACCTCCTCCAAGCCGCTCACGCTGGACGACATCGTCGGCATCCGGAACGACGTCTGGAACCAGATCATCGAGGCGACGGTGCTCCAGCGGGAGTACAAGCGCCGGGGCCTCGTGGCCACGCCCCAGGAGATCAGCGAGGCCATCAAGAACTTCCCGCCGCCCCAGCTCCAGACGGCCGAGCAGTTCCAGACCGAGGGCAAGTTCGACCTCGCCAAGTACCAGCGCTGGCTCGCCTCCGGGGTCGGGCAGCAGTACATCCCGCTGCTCGAGGCGCAGTACCGCGACCAGATCCTGCAGAGCAAGCTCCTGCGGGTGGTCACGGCCGACGTCTACCTCTCCGACCCCGCGCTCTGGCAGCTCTACCGCGACCGCAACGAGACCGCCACGATCGAACTGGCGGCGATCCTTCCCCGCCGCGCCATCCCCGATTCCGCGGTGCAGGTGAGCGAAGAGGAGATCCAGGCGTACTACAAGGCGCACCCCGACCAGTTCACCCGGCTGCCGACGGCGTACCTGAGCTTCGTGGCGCTGCCCCGACTGACCGATGCCAGCGACTCCGCCGCGGCCTACCAGCGCGCCCTGGCCGTCCGGCAGGAGATCCTCGACGGCGCGCCGTTCGCGGAGATCGCCGCGCGGGAGTCGGCCGACAGCATCTCGGCCTCGAAGGGTGGCGACCTCGGCGAGTGGACGCAGGGCTCGATGGTCGAGGCCTTCGACAACGCCGCCTTCTCGATGCCCCTCAACACCCTGTCGATGCCGGTGCTCACCGAGTTCGGCTACCACCTCATCGAGGTGTCGAGCCGGAAGGGCAAGACGGCCACCGGTCGTCACATCCTGATCCCGATCGAGGTGACCGGGACCCACCGCGACCGGCTGGACGCGCAAGCGGACTCCCTCGAAGAGCTCGGCGCGAGCCGGCTCGACCCCGCCGCCCTGGACACGGTGGCGCGCGCGCTGTCACTCCCGCTCGGCCCGACCCCGCCGATCCAGAAGGGCACCCAGCTGCAGATCGGGGTGCGCGTCATCCCCGACGCCGGCGCCTGGGCGTTCCAGGCCAAGGTGGGCGAGATCAGCCCGATCATCGAGACGCCGATCGGCTACTACCTGTTCCGGCTGGACAGCATCACGCCCGAAGGTGTCCCACCGCTCGACGGCATCCGCGAGGCGGTGATGATCTCCGTCGCGCAGGACAAGAAGGTCGGCCTCGCCGCCGAGCTGGCGCAGAACTACGTCCGGCGCGTGCGGGAAGGCAGCACGATGGAGCAAGCCGCCACGGCGCTGGGCGTCCCGTACCGCAACCTGGGCCCGTTCTCCCGGGTGGAAAGTCCCGTTCCCAACCCGATCCTGACGGGCGCCGTCTTCAGCCTGCCGATCGGCGCCGTGAGCGACGTCCTCGACACGGACGACGGCATGTACGTCGTGCGGGTGATCTCCCGGACGCCGGCCGACACGTCGGCCTTCCGGCAGGGGCTCGATGCGTACCGGACCGACGCCATCCGCCGTGCACGCCAGGACCGGGCACGGAACTACCTGGAGGCGCTGCGGGCGCAAGCCAAGGTCGTGGACCGGCGCGAGGGGCTCTTCCCGACCTCCGCGCAGGCCGAGGCCGCCGCCACCTCCGCGCTGGGGCAGAGCAACGGGATCTAGGCCCCGCCACGCACCGTTTGACGCAGCGAGGGGCCGGACCGGGGAAATCCCCGGTCCGGCCCCTCGTGCGTGCCGGCTGGCGTCGCTACTGCGAGAGCCGCTTGGGCTCGCCCGACCCGCTGGCCGTGGTGTTGGACGGCGGCGCATCCATGGACCGCGGAAGCTGCGCGCGATCGTCCGGGGCGCTGCTGATCGAGTCGCCGGCGTCGGAGATGCTGCGCTTGAACTCCCGGATTCCCTTGCCGATGGAGGAGCCGATCTCGGGAAGCCGCTTGGCGCCAAAGACCAGCAACACCACGACCATGAGGATCATCAATTCGGAAAAGCCGATGTTCCCGAGCATACGGACCGCCTTTAGAAAAGGGACCGCGCGATGAAGTAGGCCACGAGGACGCCCACGAGACTGAGCAGCGTCACATCGAGCCCGACCGGCCCCAGCGTGAAGTTAACCACGAGCAGGTCCACGGAGACAGGCCCCACCGTCGGGTTGACCGCCGTGGTGAAGAAGTCCCGGGCCGCGCTCTCGGGCAGGAACCGCCGGAGCAGCGCCGTCAGGAAGCCGCCGGCCAGGAAGCCGGTGGTCAGGACACCCAGGTAGAACCCGGGGCGACGAGGTCCGCCGGCCATCAGCTCCTCCGATCCAGGACGAACGGGATGCTCGCCCGAAGCGCCTCGCGAGCGGGACTGGGGGCCAGGGCCTCCAGCGCCGACTCGGCGCCGGTCGAGAGCGACGCCGCTCGCTCGCGGGCGTATTCGAGCCCCCCGGCCTCGGTCACCGCCTCCACCACCGCGGCGATCTGCTCGTCCGTCGGCGCCTCGGTGTCCATCAGGGCCGAGACCTCGCGGCGCTGCCTGGCGGACAGCCTGGGGAGCGCGTGGATCAGGGGCAGCGTCACCTTGTGCTCCCGGAGATCGGCGCCGACCGGCTTGCCGGTGACCGTCGCGTCGCCGGTGTAATCCAGCAGGTCGTCCACGATCTGGAACGCCATCCCGAGCCGCAGGCCGAACTCCCGCATCGCCTGGCGCTGCTCGGCCGGCGCGCGGATGGCGCCAGTTTCGCACGCGCCGGAGAGGAGCGAGGCCGTCTTGGCCATGATCAGCAGGTCGTACTGCTCTTCGGAGAAGGCCAGCCGGTCGTGGGCCAGCAGCTGGCGCATCTCGCCGACGGTCATCTCGTTGGTGACCCGCCCGAGGATCCGCAGCGGCTCGAGGTCCGCCAGCCGGACCAGCTCGATGACCGCCCGCGAGTACAGGTAGTCGCCCATGATGACCGACACCTGGTGGCTGAACAGGGCGTTGATCGTGGGCATCCCGCGGCGGCGCACCGAGTGATCCACGGAGTCGTCGTGCACGAGGGTGGCGAGGTGGATCAGTTCCACGACCGCGCCGAGCGTGGCGGCCCGGGGATCAGGGGCGCCGGTCGCCTCGTCCGCCAGCAGCAGGAGGGTGGGCCGCAGCATCTTGCCCTGCATCTGCAGGAGGTGCGCGTTGACCTCCGCGATCAGGCCGAAATCCGCCTCGACGATGCGGCGCAGCTCGGACCGGACCTCCTCCAGCCGGGGGCGGACGGGCGCCTGGATGTCCGCGAGGGTGGCGGGAATCGCCTGCGTCACGGTGTCCCGCCCTTCGAGATGGCGCGGAGCCGCTCGGCGAGGTCCATGAAGTGGATGTCCACCGCCAGCGCCCGCCGGTAGTACGGCTGGGCCTCGTGCGCCCGCCCCTCGGCCTCGAGCGCGCGCCCGAGCCAGTACAGCAGGCCGATCTTCTCGTCGTCCTGGCCGCTCAGCCCGTCCACCGCACGGCGCAGGATGGCCTCGGCCACCGCGAACTGCCCCTTGTCGAAGAAGGAGGAGCCGAGCGCCTCCGAGGTCCGCAGCCGCGCGTCGGGCGACCGGAGCGCCTTCTGGAACTCCGCGATGGCCTCGTCGAGCAGGCCCATCTCCTTGAACGCGATGCCCAGGTCGTAGTGCGACTGAAAATCCTCGGCGTCGAGGTTCTCGTCGATCCCGCGCTTGAACTGCTTCAGCATCTCGGCAAAGTCGCGCTCCTCGTCGCCGGTCGGCTCCTCGTCCTGCACCCGCATGCGGGTGTCCTTCGGCCGTCCACCCACGTCGCCGTCGAGCACCATGGCGCCGAGATCCACGAAACCCTCCGCGGGGGCGGGCGGCGGCGGGGAGGCCGTGGCCGGCGCGCTCGGAGGCGGCGGTGGGGCCAGCGAATCGATGGCCGCCCGGGCGCGGGCGTTGTCCGGCTCGCTCTCCGCCACCCGACCGTACACCGCCAGCGCCTTCTCGACCGCCCCCACGCGGACGAGCGCGTCGCCCAGCTCGAGGTACGCATCGACGACGCGCGTGCGGTTACCGACCCGATACGCGAGCTCCACGAGCTTCTGGTAGTACCGGATCCCGTCCGGCTCCAGCCGAGCCAGCTGTTCCGCCACGTCGTTCGCCCGGTCCCAGTCCTCCAGCTCCTCGAAGCGGGAGAGCGCCAGGTTCAGCTCCTCGACCCCGCGCCCATGCTCGCCGATGGCGAGGAGCGCCTCGCCAAGCGCCCGGTGCACGTCGGGATCGTCCGGATTGTCGAGCACCCGATCCTCGAGCTCGGTCACGCGGGCCTCGGCCGGGACCTCCTGCACGCCGGTGCCCTGCTCGCCGGCCGCGGACGCTTCGCCTTCCACCAGCTGCAGCGCCGGGTCGTCGGTGGCCCACACCGGCGGTGCCTCGACGGCGTAACTCTCGGTGTCGGTCGTGGTCTCCAGGGTCACGTCGACGTCCCCGAGGAGCGGAACTTCCTCGAGCCGCCCGGCCGGGGCGGGATCATCCTGGATGGCCGACACCGGCAGGTCGAATGTCATGTCCGACACCAGCCCGGTCGCCTCCGCGGGCACGAGGGGAACGGTGCCCGAATCGTCGAGCCGGTCAGGCTCGAAGCCCTCGAGCGGCGCGGGAATGTCCTCCGCGGCAAGGGTCGTGTTGTCCTCGACCAGGTCGGAGTCCATGGGCAGGATCTCGAGGTCGTCGAGGTCGGCCGAGCCCACCCGCTCAAGGCCCTCCATCGGCACCACGTCGAACTCGAGGACGCCCTCCTCGATGTCGGACTGCAGGAGGTCCGACGCGGACATGGTGACCTCGTCGACGGGCACGTCGGCCGCGGGCGGCGGCGATGCGTCCTCGGACGCCTGGATCTCGCGCGTCGGGGCGCCGAACCCGACCGGCGAGCCGAAGGGGGTGTCGAGGCCGATGTCCAGGAACACGAGGTCGCCCCGGCGACGCTGCTCCTCGACCGGCGCCGGCGCGCTCGCCTCCATTTCGTGCATCCGTTCCCGCGTCCGCTGCGCGCCCGCCTGGTCGCCGCGGCTCTCGAGATCGGCCGCGAGCTTTTCGAGCTGTTCGCGCGCCTCGGCGCCCCGCGACGCCACCCGCAGCAGCTCGGCCAGCATCACGCGGATCTCGTCGCTCGAGCCGAACTGGTCCGCGAACTCCTTGACGTCGCGAAACGCGGTGTCCCGCATGTTGTCGCGATTCATGCGGTCGAGGTACTCGATCAGGTTCTTCTTGGCCTCGCCGGCCATGTTCTTCTTCGCGTGGAGCCGGGCGAGCTGGATGTAGGTGCGCGTGCGGTGGGGGTCGTACCGGAGGATCTTGCCGCAGACGGCGATCGCGTTGTTGGAGAATCCCTGTTCGCTGTACAACTCCACCGCCCGTTCATAGGAGCGGACGGCGGCGGGAATGTCCCCCACCTTCAGGTGGAGGTCGCCCACCTTGTTGTAGAGCGCCAGGTCGGGCGCGGCTTCCTCGCCGGACTCGAACGCCTCGAGGACTCGTTGATAGACCTCGATGGCCTTCCGCCAATCCTCCTTCTGCTCATGCTTCCTGGCGGTGTCCTTGAGCTTTTCGAGATTCATTCGGGCTCGGCCAGAGAAGGAGGAAAACGGCGACAGGACTTGGACTTATGAGGCAAGTACCTGGGAAAGATACGGAGGCGGAAGGGGGGGAGCAAGCTACGCAAGCGCAGCGGGATCGAAGACGCCGGCCCGGATGGCACCCGCCAGCCGCGCGAGATCGGGGGCGGGCGGGCGGTCCTCCGCGAGCGGCGGCACCGCTGGGCTCAGCCCCCGGAGCCGGTCGTGGAGCAGGCCGACGCCGCGTCCCGGGGTCAGAGGCCGCAGGAGGTCGAGCCCCTGCCCCGCGCACAGCAACTCCGTGGCGACGACGTGCACCGCGTTGTCGAGGATCCGTCGCGCCTTGTAGGCGGCCCCCATCCCCATCGGGACGAAGTCCTCCTGGTTCGCGTCGGTCGGAATCGACCCGATGCTCGCCGGGTGGGCCAGGGTGCGGGACTCCGCCACCAGCGCCGCGGCCGTGATCTGCACCATCATGTAGCCGGAGGACAGCCCCGGGTCGCTCGTCAGGAAGGCGGGGAGCCCCTGCGACAAGTCGGGATTCACCAGCCGCTCCACCCGGCGCTCGGCGATCGCCTGGAGCGTGGTGACGGCCACCGCGAGGAAGTCGAGGGCCTGCGCCACCGGCTGGCCGTGGAAGTTGCCGCCGGAAAGCACGTCCCCGTTCTCGAAGACGAGGGGGTTGTCGGTCGAGGCGTTGAGCTCGATGGCGGTCGTCCGCGCCGCGAAGGCGATCGCGTCCCACACCGCCCCGAGCACCTGCGGCGTGCACCGGAGGCTGTACGCGTCCTGCACCCGCGGGTCATCGTCCCGGTGGGATTCGCGGATGGCGCTGTCGGCGAGCAGCTCGCGCATGAGTCGGGCGGTCTCGAGCTGCCCCGCGTGGGGACGGGCGGCGTGGATCCGTTCGTCGAGCGGCGTCGGGGTACCGCGGAGCGCCTCGAGGCTCATCGCCGCCGCGCCCACCGCGGTCCGCCACAGCACCTCGGCGTCATGAATCATCAGGGCCAGCATCGCGGTCTGCGCCTGCGTGCCGTTGATGAAGGCGAGGCCTTCTTTCGGCGCGAAGCGAAACGGCGCAAGGCCCGCGGCGGCGAGGGCGGCGGCGGCCGGCACGCGCCGTCCCTGCTCGAGGACCTCCCCCTCCCCCATCAACACCAGCGCGACGTGACTGAGCGGCGCCAGGTCCCCGCTCGCCCCGACGCTGCCCTGCTCCGGCACCAGCGGCACGAGACCGGCGTTCAGCACGCCGAGGAGGGCCTCCACGAGCGCCGGGCGAACACCGCTGGTCGGGCGGAGGAGGACGTTCGTCCGGAGGATCATGAGCCCGCGGACGACATCGGCCGGGAGCGGCGCGCCGACCCCGGCCGCGTGACTCCGGATCAGGTTGACCTGCAGCCGCTCGAGGTCTGCCGGGGCGATTCGGACGTTGGCGAGCTTGCCGAACCCGGTGTTGATGCCGTAGATGGTCTGGCCCGAGGCGAGCGCCCGCTCGACGCGCGACCGGCTGGCCGCGAGCGCCGCGAGGGCGCCGGGCTGAACGCCAACGCGGCACGCAGGGTTGCGTGCCGCGTGGACCACGGCGGGGACGGTGAGCGAGTTGCCGTCGAGCAGCAGGGTGTCGGTTGGCATCTGCCGAAATTGCCCGAACACCCCGCACGGCACAAGCCCGTCCTAGTGCGCGATCGTCACTCCGGCCGGGCTGGCCGCGCGGACGCCGCCCCCCACCACGAGCTCCGGGTTGCCAGGATCGGTCTGGTAGGCCCAGTCGAGGATCAGGAAATCCTGGCCGACATGGGTCACTCGGACCGCGCCGTACCGGGCGAAGGCGTCGCCGCCGCTCATCTCGAACACGTATCCCCAGCCGACGAGCGCGTCGATCGGCAGCGGGCTGTACACCTGGTCCGGCGCCCAGTCGATGTCGGTCAGGTCGCCGACCGGGCCGCTGCCGTAGAACTCGACCCCGGTGCCGGCGCGCACCGGGCGGAAGCGCAGGCCGCCGAGGCCGTTCCGCTCGACCACGAAGTCGATGTCGGTGGCGTTGCCGGGGCCGACGAGCCCGAGTTCCGAGGGCTGCACGAACTGGTCGAAGTTCAGGTCCTTCCAGAACCGGAACCCGCTCTGGCTCAGGGTCAGCTCTCGCGCGTAGAGCACGATGTTGCGCGCGTCGGGACGGGGCGTGTCGGCCCGGATCGGGGACCAGAGGCTCTCATACCCCTCGACGCTCACGGCCGTGACCGCGAAGCAGCGCGGCTGGCCGTTGGGCAGCGCACCGGCGATGAACTCCGGCGCCACCGTTGTGCCCTCGAGGAACCAGTCCACGTCGCAGAGATTGGCGTCGATGTCGTACGCGGCGCTGTAGATCCGGTACGCCGCGAACCGGGCCGGTGAGGCGCTGTGGGCGTTGTCCGTCCAGTCGAGCGCGATGGCGCCGTCGAGGCTGATGCTGAAGAGCGCTGCCGGCGCGGGCAGCGCCAGGCGCTCGTCGATCGTGACGGTCGGGCTCGGGGCGCTCTCGAAGCCGTTCAGGTCCTCCGCCGTGACGAAGTACTGCAGATCCGGCGGGCCGTTGTCGTGGTAGGTATTGGAGGTGGTGGAGCCACGGAGCCCGAAGGACTCGGTCGTCGAGCCTCGGGAATAGACGTGCCAGACGGCGAGATTGGGATCGCCGTCGTCGGGCCAGGAGAGCAGCAGCCCGGACGGCGCCGTCCCCGTCCCGATCGGCTCGACCTGGTAATAGAGGGCGACCGGGGGCTGGATGCCTCCGGGGGGCGGGGCGATGACTTCGGTGTAGGAATCGCAGGCGGCGAGTGTCAGCACGGCCGCACCAGCCCAGACGAGACGCATCGGTGTTCCTCGTAGAGGGGACACTCCGGGAAAACGCACGGTCCATGCCATACCAGGCCGGACTACAACCCATTATGTCGTATGGAGTTACGAAGGTGGAGCGGGGGAGCTCCTGTCCGCCACCGGGGACGATTGCGCCCCTGCCGACTACTGGTTGTAGTCGAGCTTCATGGCGGGGAGGTCGGTCAGCGAAATCGAGAAGTAGAGCGACACGTTGCCGTTCGGGTTCCGCACGAAGTTGAAACCCGCCCGCCATTCGTGCAGCTCGCGCTCGAGGCGGATGATCTGCGACTCGAAGGTCCCGGCGGTCACGTTGTATTGCGTGGACCAGGACACCCCCCAGAGCGGTGTCGGAGAGAAGGTCGTGTTGAACCCGATGTTGGATTGCGACGGGCCGCCGTTGTCGGCTTTCTGGTAGGTGTAGCTGACGTTGGCCCGGAAGGCGCGGCCGAGCGGCGTGTTCCCGGGGTTGTATCCGTAGATGGCCTCGGGTCCGGGACGCACCGGACGATAGGTGTCCGCCACGTAGCCCCGGAGGTCCGGCTCGGCGTCGCCGCTCGGCGCGGGGGCGGACATCCCGAACAACCGGAGGATGGGCGCGAAGGTCGCCGCGGAGACCGCGAAGCTCATGTTCACCTGCTTCAGCGAAAAGTCGAACGACGTCGTTTCGAGACCGACGGTGCCGTCCCAGAGGTCGTGGGTGACGGCGAGGTTGAAGCCGGGGAGCAGGTCGCTCTGGAACGAGTTGGTCAGGAACTGGGTGGTCCACCCGGTGCGGCCCGGCTCCTTGGCCTGCTCGAAGTCGTACCCGACCGGACTCGTCACGATGCTCAGGATTCGCTGCTTCCGGCTGGCGTCGGGAGCCGACGAGTCGGTGGCGGCCGGGTTGAGCCGCTTCCCCTCGATGTTCTGGTTCAGCCCGACGGTCAGCCGCTCGATCCTGGGGCTCGTGAACTGAACGGCCGAGCCCCGCGCCGTGACGGCGGCGGCGAAGTCCGCCGGCACTTCCGCGGACGGCGCCATCGAGTAGTTGATGACCGGGGAGAAGCTGTGCCGGACACGCTGGAAGCCGGCGAAGCCGGGATAGAAGCCGAAGAAGGTCGGGCTGACGCCGAGGCTGAAGGCGAAGCGCTTCGCCTGGGCGACCCACGCCCCGTCGGTGCGCTCGTTCCGGATCAGGTAATCCTGCCCGGAGGCGACGTTGGTCAGCCCGATGGAGGGCTGGAGCTTCCAGCTGCCGCGGAACAGGAGCGGCAGGTTGATGCCGGTGTCCCAGTCGAGTCCGGTGGAGTACTGCCCGATGAACGTCGTGGTAACGAGGAGCGAATCGCCCGGGTTGCCGGGATCCGGAACCCAGGTGCTGTCCAGGTCGGGGATGTTGTCCTTGAAGTCACGGACCCGGACGCTGTTCCGCCAGTTGAAGTCGCCGATGCGGAACGGGGTCTGGACCGAGAAGGTGGTCGTACGCGAGTTCCAGGTGCCGGCAAGGGTGTCCAGCGTGCTGTCCGGGCGCAGGATCGTCACCGGCGGACTCAGCGGCTGCTTGCTCTGCCAGTCCGTGGCGAAGGAGAGGGCAGGCGACCAGGTCACGTGCTGGCCGATGTTCACCGGCTTCGGGCTCAGCGTGACGGCCGGCAGCTGGCTGGTGAGGCTGTTGTTCTCGAGGTTCTGCCGGAGATTGCCGCCGAGGGTCAGCGTGCCCCACAGGTAGCGATGGGTGTAGTTGAGCGCGCTGGTGATCTGCTGGGTGGTGAGCAGCGGGTCGATCGCGTTGTCGCGGACGATGCTGCTGTTCGTCACGTAGTTCAGCGAGAGATTGAGCGAGCTGCTGAGCGAAAAGATCTGGTGGTGGTCCCAGACGACGCCGGTGGAGCGGCCGCCGCCGTCCGCCCACTGACGGCTGAAGCCGATGGAGCCGTTCGTGAAGCGGTCGAGCCAGCGGTACTGCCCGAAGATCCCGAGCTGCGTGTAGCGGCCGTCGAGCCAGTCGAGGCGGGCGGTCAGGTCGAAATAGTCGCTGGCCGCCCAGTAGTACCCGATGTTCGTGATCTGGCGCTTGTACTCGCTTGACGACCGGACGATGTCATTGATGCCGATGCGGGGCACGAGGATGCCCGAGTGCCGGTTGGGCCGCCCGTCCTGGAAGACGAAGGGGAGCCAGAGCACCGGCACGTCCCGGACATAGAGCACCGTCGGCCGGGCCACCATCACCTCGCCGTGGATCCACTTCACCTCACCGGCGGAAAAGTGGTAGTGCGGATCGGGGAGGTCGCAGCTGGTGATTTCGCTGGACTGGGCGTAGATGCGGCGGGAACTCGAGTCCTGGGCCATGCTCCCGCGGAGGAACCACTCGGTGCCCCCCTGGTCAAAATTCGTGAGGGCGCCGTTGACGACGCCCCGCTTCGAATTGGTGTAGTACCGGATCCCCTGCCCGATCAGGATGTTGTCGGCGCTGAACAGCATCGGCGAGCCGCGGGCGTCGAGCAGCCCCTTGGCGTCCTGGTAGTCGATCTCGTGGGCCTCCAGCGTCGCCCCTTCCCGCTCCGTGCGGGCCTCCCCCACCATCAGGATCCGTTTCTCCTCGGCGAAGAGGGTGACCGAGTCGGCGCGGTAGCGCGTCACCACGTACCCCTCCCGCCCCAGCAGCAGCTGGATCATCGAGTCCGGCGCCGGGAACGGAAAGACCGGCCCGGTCGGGAGCCCGAGCCGCCGCGCCGCCGCGGTGTCCACCGCCTGGCCGCTCTGGATCCGTGCGCGCGCCGCGGAATCGTCGAGCGCCGGGGCAGGCGCGCCGGGAGCGGCCGCAGCCGGCGCGTTGGTGACCTGCTTCGCCGGCCTGCCGGCTGGAAGCGTCGGCTTCTGGGCCTCGGCCGGCGCGCCCCACAGGGTGAGCACCACCAGTCCCGATACCGCGGCAGAGGCGGCGCGCCGGAGCCGGCGGCGGTGCATCAGCATGGCCCCCGCGACCCCGATCTCGTACAGCAGGAGGATCGGGATCGTCATCATCAGCATCGAGAGCACGTCCGCGCCGGGCGAGAGGAGCGCGCCGGCGGCGAAGGCCAGCACCACCTCGAACCGCCGGAACCGGTGGAGCGCGGCCGGTGTCACGAGTCCGAACCCGGCCAGGATCGTGATGACGAGGGGGATCTCGAACGAGAGCCCCAGCCCGATGAGGATCTGCAGGACGAAGCCGAAATAGGCGTCGTACGTGATCATCGGCTGGAGCGCTTCCGACTGGAAGCTGAAGAGGACGCGGAGGGCCTGCGGGACCACGAAGACGTAGCCGAGGACGGCGCCGACGAGGAACAGCACCGTCCCGACCACCAGTGCCGGCACGAAGGCGCGCCGTTCCTTCTCGTAGAGCGCCGGGGACAGGAAGCCCCAGACCTGGTAGAGGAGGAAGGGCGAGGCGAGGACGAGGCCGAGCAGGAAGGAGAGCTTCAGGACGATCATGACCGGCTCGGTCGGGCTCAGCACGGTGAGCCGGCCGCCGGTCAGGTAGGGTGCGATCGGTTCCTTGAGCAGGGAGACGAACTGGAACCGCTGGACGATCCACAGCCCCGCCCCGAACCCGACGATGACCGCCACGAGCACTTTCAGGATCCGCGAGCGCAACTCCTCGAGGTGATCGAGGAACGGCATCTCGCCACTGGAGGCGGCCATCGTTCGGTCGGGCGCCGGGCTACTGCCCGAGCGCCTTCAGGCGGTCGCGTGCGAGCGCGGCCTCGTTCGACGTCGGGTACTTCGCGATGAGGCGCTGGTAGTAGCCCCGGGCGGCCGTGGTGTCCTTGGAGGACTCCGCCATGACCCCGAGCCGGTAGAGCGCACTCGCGGCCCTCGCAGACGCCGGGAACCGGTCGGCCACCTGCGTGTAATACGCGGCCGCCGAATCGGGGGCCTCGGTGCCGAAGCTTTCGCCGATGAAGTAGAGGGCGTCCGGGGCTTCGGCCGCGGTGGGATACTGCTCCAGGAACTGCCGGAACCCGGCCCGCGCGGTCGTGGGGCTCCCGCGGCGCAACTGCTGGAGCGACGCCTCGTACATCTGCACCGCCGAGGCGTTTGCGGCCCCGCCCGCCGCCGGGGTGGCGCCGCTCAACTGCTGGCCGCGGGCGTCGAGGTCTCCGCGGAGTTCGTTCAGGCGGCGGGTGCTCTGCCCCGTGAGTTCCTGGACCTGGAGGATCTGCTTCTGCACGTCGTAGAGCTGCCCGAGCGTCTCCCCGCGGAACGCCAGGAGGCTCGCCTGGACGGCCGCCAGCGAGTCGCTCGCCTGGCGCTGCAGGGCGAGGATCTGGGTGAGCTGCGCGGCGCGGAGGGAATCGCGCCGGTCGTTGTCGTCCTGCATGGTGGTCAACTGCTCCTCGAGCCGGCGCACGTCGCTCCGGAGGGCACAGCCCCCCAG
>CAYUOK010000008.1:0-3547 GCA_964446395.1 uncultured Gemmatimonadaceae bacterium
CTCGGCTGGCGCGACGGCACCTGGCTCCCCACCGACATCAACTACCACCGCGATCATCTCGGCGTCGTCACGAACAACTTCGGCAACCGCATCCGGATCGGCGAGGGCGACGAGGTCCGGGACGTCCTCCACCCCCTCTCGCCGCAGGGGCTCGCGGCGTACGACTTCGCCCTGCAGGACTCGCTCGCGATCACCGCGAACACCCGCACCGTGCAGGTGTACGAGGTGGGGGTCCGGCCGAAGGTGTTCACCCAGCCGCTGGTGATCGGCACGCTCTACCTCGACGTCGCCACCGCCGAGGTGGTCCAGTTCCGGTTCAGCTTCACGCCGTCGGCGTACCTCGATGCGCAGCTCGAGGACATCAGCATCGTCCTGGAGAACGCCCTCTACGAGGGGCGGTACTGGCTCCCCGAGCGCCAGGAGATCGAGATCCGCCGCCGGACCACCTGGCTCGACTTCCCCGCACGCGGCATCATCAAGGGGGCGTGGGAGATCGGGGGCTACGAGCTCAATGCGGAGTTCCCGCCCGCCCTCTATGCGGCGCCGTCGATCGGTGGGCTCCGGGAGCCCGCCCCCTCCGCGACCGACTGGCCGGAGCCGCTCGAGGACGCGATCGCCTCCGCGGCGGATCCCGTGACGCCGCAGGACATGGCCGCGCTTCGGCGCCAGGTGGAGCGCATCGCGGGCGACCGCGCGCTCAGCGGCCTCCAGGGGACGCGGATCGCCACCAACTCGATCAGCGACCTGGCGCGCGTGAACCGGGTACAAGGCCTCACCCTCGGGTTCGGGCTGACGGTGCAGGCGGCCGAGCGACGGCTCGCCTTCCGGCCGTACGCGGCCTACGGCACCAGCGACGGCCGGCTCGTCGGGCGCCTGGTGGTGGATCTCGGCCTGGGGACGAACACCCTCTCGGTGGGCGCGGGGCGGCGGGTGCAGGACGTGAGCGACTTCCTGGTCACGGCGCCTGTGGTCAACTCCATCACGTCGCAGGAGGTGGGGCAGGACTACGGGGACTACGCCCGGGTGGACTGGGTCAGGGCGGGGATCCGTCGGCCGGTGGCCGACCGGACCGCGCTGTCGCTGGCGGTGGCGCTCGAGACGAGCCACGACATGGCGGTGACCGCGACGCCCGCCCGCGGGAGCTACCGCGCCAACCCGGCGCTTGGGGCGGGGCAGTACACGATGGCGACGCTGACGCTCACGCGCGAGGCCGCCGGGATGGCGGCGCGACATGACCTGAGCGGCGAAGTAGCGCTGGAGGGGGGCTCGGGGCCGACCGACTATCTCCGGGCGTCAGCCTCCCTCCGCTGGCAGGCACCGCTCGGGCCCGGGGCCATCCGGGTGCTCGCCTACGGCGGGTCCGGCGGGGACGGGCTCCCCGCGTATCGCAGCTTCGTCATGGGAGGGCGTGGCTCCCTCGTCGGTTATCCCTTCCGCGAGTTCGGCGGCAGGAGCCTGGCGCTGGGGCATGCGGAGTGGCGCTTCAGCCTGCCCGCTCCCGCGATTCCCCTGGGCACGTTCGCCAGCACCGGGCGTACCTTCATCCTTGCCCCCTTCATCGGCACGGGCTGGAGCGAGCGGGCGGTGGCCGGCACGCCGTGGCAGGCGAGCGACGGGCTCCGGAGCACGGCGGGCCTGGCGACGGAGTGGTTCATGGGGCTCATCCGGCTCGAGGGCGGGGTCGGGCTCCGCGACGGCCTCTTCGAGGTAACGTTGGACATCACGCGGGAGTGGTGGAACATCCTGTAGCCGCCGGCACTACCCATTGTCACGTGGGCGGCCTTTATTTCGTATCCACACCTGTCGAGGTCACCTGCCGGATGGCGTTCCTGGACGAATGGCTGGTCCCCACACTTGAAGCGACGGTGCCCGAGGAGGCCATGGCGGCGATCCGCCAGGCCGCCGAGAGCACGCCCGTGTCGCTGTGGGAGCAGCTCATCCAGCGCCGCATCATGACGGACGACGAGGTGCTGGCCGCGATCTCGGCGCGGTTCCGGCTGCCGCTGGCGGACCTGACCACGATGGACCCCAAGGTCAAGGATTCCGTGCCGGAAGGGGTGGCGCGCAAGCACCACGTCCTGCCGCTCCGGATCACCGACTCGACGCTCGACGCCGCCACCGCCAACCCCTTCGACATCGACGCCGAGAAGATGCTGGCCTTCGCCACCGGGCGCGAGGTCCGCCTGCTGCTCTCGTCGCCCGGCCGCATCCGGGACCGGCTGGAGGAGCTCTACCGCGGCGAGGCCCTCGTCTCGAAGCTGCTCGGCGGCCTCGAGACCGGCGCCGATGTCCAGCAGATCGAGGACACCCAGGAGGACGTCGGCGCCTCGGCGGACGAGGCGAGCCAGAAGCCGATCGTGCGCCTGGTGGACATGATGCTGGCTGATGGCGTGACCAGCCGGGCGAGCGACATCCACGTCGAGCCGATCGAGGGCGGCGTCACCGTGCGCTACCGCATCGACGGCGTGCTGCGGCAGGTCATGACCGTCCCCAGGGCGGCGGGCATCCCGCTGATCTCGCGCATCAAGATCATGTCGGGGCTCGACATCGCCGACCGGCTCCGGCCGCAGGACGGCCGGGCCCGCATCGCCATCAACAACGACAAGGTGGACCTCCGCGTCTCGACCCTCCCCGCCACCTACGGCGAGAAGGTCGTGATCCGTATCCTGAACCAGAAGTCCACCGTGCTCTCCCTGGAGACGCTCGGGCTCTTCGTGGACGAGCGCAAGCAGGTGGAGCGGCTGCTCGGGTACAAGGAGGGGATCATCCTCGTCACCGGGCCCACCGGCTCGGGGAAGACGACCACGCTCTATTCGGCCCTCCGGATGATCCAGAGCGAGGGCGTCAACATCGTCACGATCGAGGACCCGGTCGAGTTCCGGCTCGGCAAGCACATCGTCCAGGTGCAGATCAACGAGAAGGCGGGCCTCACCTTCTCGACGGCGCTCCGCTCGATCCTCCGGCAGGACCCCGACGTGGTGCTCGTCGGCGAGATCCGCGACGGCGAGACGGCCCAGATCGCCGTGCAGGCGTCGCTCACCGGCCACCTCGTGCTCTCGACCCTGCACACCAACGACGCGCCCAACTCGGTCACGCGCCTCGTGGACATGGGGATGCAGGCGTACAAGATCGGCGCGGCGCTCCGCGGCGTCATCGCGCAGCGGCTCATGCGCCGCCTCTGCCTCTCCTGCCGCATCGTGCAGAAGGAGCCCGTCCCCGAGCGGGTGCTGCCCTACTTCACGAACGCGAAGACGCTCTACCAGGCCAAGGGATGCCCCGACTGCGCCATGACGGGGTATCGCGGGCGCTTCTCCATCGTCGAGATCCTCACGATGAGCCCCGAGATCGAGCGGCTCATCGGGCAGGGGGCGACGGTGGACCTGATCGCCACCGCCGCGCGGCAGAACGGGATGATGTCCCTCTTCGAGAGCGGCCTGCGGCACGTCCTCGAGGGGGACAGCTCGGTGGACGAGCTCCTCCGCGTCACCGACATCCCGATGGAGGGCCGGTACGGCCCCGCCGGCGCCCGCCAGGCCGCGCTCGGGAT
>CAYUOK010000008.1:3647-8885 GCA_964446395.1 uncultured Gemmatimonadaceae bacterium
GTGTCGGTCCTCCTGGTGGACGACGAGGACCAGCTCCGGCGGGTCATGAAGGACCTGCTGGAGCGGGACGGCTACCTCGTCCACGAGGCGCGGGACGGCGTGCAGGCGCTCGACCAGGTGGACCGGGTCGCGCCCGACATCATCGTGCTCGACCTGAACCTCCCCGGGCTCGACGGGTACGGCGTCCTGGCCAAGCTCCGCTCGCGCCCGACCACGGCGGACATCCCGGTCATCGTGCTGACCGCCAAGGGCGACGAGGACAACGAGGTCCGCGTCTTCGAGCTGGGGGCCAACGACTTCCTCACCAAGCCGTTCCGGGCGAGGGCGCTCTCCGCCCGCCTCGACGCCGTCCTCAGCCGGCGCCGCACGTGACCGCCGTCCGGGTGTCGATGATCGACTGCTACGTGGCCCGCCCCGTCACGGCGGGCTTCGAGTTTCTGGTGCTGCGGCGGAGCGGCGCGGGGCGCTCCCCCGGGGCGTGGGAGGCGGTGCATGGCCACCTCGAGGAGGGCGAGTCGCCGGTGGACGGCGCCCGGCGCGAGCTCCTGGAGGAGACCGGGCTCGCTCCGGCCGCCATCTACAACCTGAGCCGCGTCGAGTCGTTTTACCTGCACCGCTCCGACGAGGTCGCGATGATTCCGGCCTTCGTGGCGCTGGTGCCCGCCGCGGCCACCGTGTCCCTTTCCGAAGAGCACGACGCCGCAGAGTGGCTCCCGCCCGCCCTGGCCCGGGTCCGGTTCGCCTGGCCCCGCTCCCGCCGTGCCCTCGATGACATCCTCGTCCTGCTCGCCGATGGCGACGCCGGCCCGCTGGAGGACCTGTTGCGCATATGCTGACCCGGCCCCTGCTGCTCTGCGCCTCCGCCGCCGTGCTCGCCTTCCCCGCGGCGCGGCGCGACGCCTGTCTTCGCCTCTCCCGCGCCGGGACCCAGGTCCAGGGCGACGTGACGGTCTGCCCGGGCCGCTACCGGATCGCGGACCCCCGCGAGCTGGGCGTCCTCATCGTCGCGGGCTCCGGAACGCGGCTCAACCTGACCGGCGTGACGCTGGAGAGCGGCGACAGCGTGCCGTCGCGCTTCGTCGGCGCCGGCGTGGTGAGCTACGGGCTCGACAACGTCGAGGTCTATGGCGGGACCATCCGTGGGTACCGGCACGGCGTGCGGATCGAGGGGGGTCGCGGGCATCGCATCGCGCGCGTGGACGTGTCCGGGTCGCGGAGCCAGGCGCTCCGCTCCACCCCCGACCGGTACGACGAAGCCGACTGGCTCGACATCTTCCACGCAGACACCGCCGAACTCTACGGCGGCGGCGTCCTCCTCAAGAACACCAACGGCGCCACGGTGGTGGGCGTCTCCGCGCGGCACGCCCAGAACGGCATCGGGCTCATCGGGGCGCGCAACACCTACGTGGCGGACAACGAGGTGTCGGAGAACAGCGGCTGGGGCATCCACCTGTGGGCCTCGTCGCAGAACGTCGTGGTGCGCAACAAGGCCCACCACAACGTCCGGTGCGAGTCGCCGGCCTACCGGCGGGGATGCGACTCCGCGGGGATCCTCCTCCGGGAGCAGAGCGACTCCAACCTGGTGGCCGACAACGACATCACCTGGTCGGGCGACGGGTTCTTCCTCAGCGGCCAGCCGGAGTACGTCCGTCCCTCGCAGGGCAACATGGTGCTGCGCAACGACGGCTCCTCCGCCTACCATAACGCCTTCGAGTCCACCTTCAGCCACGGCAACGTCTTCCTCGAGAACCGCGCCGACAGCTCGGACTACGGCTTCTGGCTCGGCTACTCCACCGGGAACACGGTGCAGGGCAACATCATCCTCGGCTCGCGCTCGGTCGGCATTGCCATCGAGCACGGCGCCACCAACCGCCTGCTGAGCAACCTGGTCATGGGCGGAAAGACCGGCATCCTGCTCTTCATTCGCGATTCGAACGGGCCGGCGAGCCGGGACTACGTGGTGGACGGCAACACGATCGGGGGGGTGGCGCGGGGCCTCGTGCTCCGGCGGACAGCCCACGTGCGGGTGCGTGGCAACACCTTCGACGGCGTGGACGAGGGGCTCGTGGCGGACTCGACCGGCCGCGACGCCCAGGTGACGGGCAACGTCTTCCTGCGGGCGCAGCAGTACTTCATCGTGGCGCCGGAGCTCACCGCGGGCAGCAACTACTGGGCGACGGCCACGGAGGCGGAGGCGGCGGCGCGCGTGAAGGGGGCCGTCGTGGTGCGGCCCTGGTTTCCCGCGTCGGCCGCGGGGTACTGATCCCCTAGCGGCCCAGCAGCCGGTGCAGCAGCGCGCGCGCGTCGCGCGGCACGAGCGGCTTGGCCAGGCGCGGCGCCTCCGGCAGCCCGGGGCCGCCAGCGGCCTCGTCGCCCCCCAGCAGGACCAGTCGCGAGGCGAGTTCCGGGCGCTCGGCGAGCACCAACGTCACGAGCGGGTCGCCGGTCCCTGAAAGGGTCGGGTCGAGGACGATGACGTCGTAGGACTGCTCGCGCACCTTGACGAGCGCCTCCGCCGCCGAGCGGGCGGCGTGAACCTCGACGCCGTCCTGGGCCAGGACGGCGGTCACCGCGCGGTGAACGGTCCGGTCGGCGTCCACCACCAGCAGGCGGGGCGTGGCGGGCCGCGTGGCCTCGTCATGTGCCGGCAGGTGGATGGTGAACGTCGCGCCTCCCCCGTCCGCCGGCGCGTAGGACAGCCGGCCCCCGTGTGACTCCACGATGCCATAGCTGATCGAAAGCCCGAGCCCCGTCCCCTGGCCGGGGTCCTTCGTCGTGAAGAACGGCGTGAAGATGCGGCTGGTCAGCGGGGCGGGGATGCCCGGCCCGGTGTCGGTCACCCGCACGAACGCGCGGTCCCCCTCGCGGCCGGTGGCCACGAGGATCCGCCGGTCGGCGGTGGCCGGCAGCGCGGAGAGCGCGTGCACGGCGTTCGTCAGCAGGTTGAGCAGCACCTGCTGGATCTCGTAGCGGTCGCCGCGCACCATCGGCCGGTCGCCTGTGGCCCGCTCGAGGGTGATCCCGCGGAGCCGGAGCTCCGCCTGGATCAGCAGGGTGGTCCGCTGGGCGACGTCCTCGAGGTCGACGACCGCCTGTTCCGGAGTCCCCTTCCGCGCGAAGGTGAGCAGGTTGGCGACGATCCGCCCGGCGCGGTCGGCCTGCTCGTGGATGACCTGCAGGTGCTCCCGGGCGTCCGGCGGCACCCGCTCCTGCTCCAGGAGCAGCTCCGACAGCCCCGCGATCGAGGTGAGCGGGTTGTTCAGCTCGTGCGCCACGCCGGAGACCAGCTGGCCCACCGCCGCCATCTTCTCGTTCTGGATCAGCTGGGCCTCCAGCGCCCGCTGGTCGGTCACGTCCTCCACCATCACCACGACAGCCGCCGTCCCCTCGTGCTCGGGGAGCGGCGCGCCCGCCAGCCGCAGCGTGCGGTGGAGCTTGGCCGAGGGAAGGAGCGCCGGGATGCGGGATTGGCCGAGGCGCGCGCCCGCGATGAGGTCCTCGGCGGCCTCCGACTCGGTGAAGAGGGACGCCACGAATGGCCTGCCGACCAGCGAGGCGAGGGGCACGCCGGCCAGGAGCGCCAGCGCGCGGTTCGCGCGGGTGATGCGTCCCGCGCCGTCCACCAGCGCGATCCCCTCCGACAGGGCATCGAAGGTAGTCTCCCACTCCTCCTTGCCGCGTCGGAGCAGGCTGAAGAAGCGGCTGTTGGTGAGGACCACCGCGGCTTGCATGGCGACCGTCGAGATCAGCCAGAGGTCCTGGGTGGAGAAGGGGCGGTCCCGGCGCGCGGCCACCGCCATGGCGCCGAGCGTCATGCCGTGCGCGCGGAGGGGCGCGACGGCCGTCCGCGCCACCCGCACCCCGGCGACGAGCTCGATTCCCGGGTCCGGCCCGTCCGCCAGCTCGATCCGCTCGCGGCCGATGGCCTGGGTCAGGAGGCCCCCCTCCGGCGAGGGGATGGACCGCCCGAGCAGCCGGCTCAGGCTGCCTTCCGCCGCCGCGATCCGGAGCTCCGGCAGCTCCTCCGAGCCGAGCGCCACCAGGGTGCCTTCGGCCTCGAGGAACCGGGAGGTGAACCGGGCCACCTGCTCCACGATGCGCTCGGTCTGGAGCGATTCCGAGAGGACGTAGCTCAGTTCCTGGAGCGAGAAGATCTCGTTGATGCGGCGGTCGAGCCGGCGGGCGAAGTCGTCCCGCTCGGCCTGGACCTCGGCCAGTTCCCGCGCGAGGGCGGCGGCCTCCGCCGCCTGGCGGCGGCGCGCCCGCCACGACCAGGCGAGGACCACCGCGCCGGTCACGAGCGTGACGACGATCAGGCCGTTCAGGAGGGCTCCGGCTCGCCGTCGTTCCGGGAGACCAAATCGGTCGGCAGCGTCTCCACCGGCGCGTTCGGCTTGACGCGAACCGACTTGGCGGGAATGCCCACGTTGACGTGGTACGGCCGGACGTTCTTGGTCGCGACGGCGTTGGCGCCGACCATCCCGTTCCGCCCCACCCGCACCCCGGCGAGCACCGTCGCGTGGTAGGTGATGCGGGTGTCGTCCTCGAGGACGGTCCGCGCGTTGGTCACGTCCCGCTGGTCCACGATGCTGTGCGTGTGGCTGTAGATGTTGGCGTAGTCCGACACGCTGACCCGGTTGCCCAGCGTCAGGCCGCCCCGGTCGTCGAGCAGGACGTGCCGGTGGATCACCACGTCGTCTCCCACGTCCATGTTGTAGCCGTAGCAGAACTCGACGTGCTGGAAGCACTTGAAGTTGCGTCCGCAGCGGGCGAAGATGCGCGGCGCAAGGCGGCGGCGGAGCGCCACGCCGAGGGCCACGTTCTGCCCGGCCAGCGGGGCGCGGTCGAAGCTGTACCAGAGCCAGAGCAGCGGCTTGACCCGTGCGAACCGGACGGGGTCCACGTCCGCGTAGTATTCGGGTTCGAGGGTAATATTCCTCGGGTCGAGCGCCAGCAGGGCGGCCCGGGCCGCATGGGAGCGTTGCGGATCTGCCACCGCCGCCTCCCAGTCGGGCAGCTCCGGATGGTACAAGCCGAGCAGCACCTGCCGCACCACGGCCGGCCAGTCGGCGCCGGGGGCGTCCAGTTGTGCCTCAAGTTCGTCCAGCCACGCCTCGTAGCTCGCGTCCGCCGCCGCCGGCAGGCTCACTGATCTCAGGGGAAGAAATGCCATTAGCGCTCCATGGTTGCCCGGAGTTTACCGGGGTGGGCATCTCGGCGCCACGGTTTCGCCGGTCC
>CAYUOK010000008.1:8985-25974 GCA_964446395.1 uncultured Gemmatimonadaceae bacterium
TGGTTGCCCGGAGTTTACCGGGGTGGGCATCTCGGCGCCACGGTTTCGCCGGTCCGCCCACGGGGCGCGCCGTCTGCTCGCCGTCCTGGCCGGCCTCGCGCTGGCCGGGTGCGATGCGACGGGGGCGCGCGGAGGGCCGGTGTGGATCGACCGGAAGGCCGACGCCATGGGGTCCGAGCTGCGGATGTCCCTCGAGCGGGCCGACCGCGCAGCGGCGCTGGCGGCCTCGGAGTCGGTGCTGAGCGCGGTCGGCGCGGCCGACGCGCTCCTCTCCCCGAACCGTCCGGACAGCAGGGTGAGCGAACTGAACCGGGTCCCGCTGGGGGTGACGTCCCCCATTGATCCCGACCTCTGCCGCACGCTGCGGGAGGTGCGCGGCTACGCCGACGAGGCGCCCGGCGCCTTCGACCCCGTCATCGGCTCGCTCGTGGACGCCTGGGACCTTCGGGGCGATGGTCGGGTGCCTTCGGTCGTGGAGTTGGAGGGTGCGCGCCGGGCCGCGGGAAACGGCGGCATGCAACTCGACCTCGAGCGGTGCACCGTGCAGCGGCTCGCGGCGGCGGCGGCGTTCGAGCCGTGGGGCTTCGTGAAGGGGTACACCCTGCGCGCCGCCCGGGACAGCCTGCTCCGCCACGGCGTGCACTCGGCCCGGCTCAGCTTCGGCGAGCAGGTGCTGGTCCTCGGTCCAACGCGGGAGGGGGGGCCGTGGCGGCTGGCGATTCCGAGCCCCGAGGACAGGAAGGAGGAGGTCTTCACGCTCTGGCTCGCCAACGGGTCGGCCTCCACGTCGAGTCAGTCCACCCGGTATGTCCAGGCGGCGGGGCAGACCATCGGACACATCCTCGATCCCCGAACCGGAACGCCGGTCCCGGGCTGGGGAAGCCTGACGGTGGTGGCGGAGGATCCGTTGCGGGCGGACGTGCTCTCGACCGCGCTGTTCGTGCTGGGGCCAGACAGCGCCGTGGCCTGGGGGAACGCCCATCCGGACGTGGGGGTGCTCGTGCTCGACCGGCGGGATGGCGCCGTGCGGCCGCGGTGGAGTGAGGGGCTACGTCCGGCGCTGGACTCCTCCACAGCCATGCCGCTCCGCTGAGTCCCGGCGGGGCCTACTGTTTGGCGGCGGTGTCCGGCGCCTGCTGCGTGGCCTGGGAGCGTGCCCGGGCCGAAACGCGCGCCAGCTCCCGGTCGAACGTCGAGATCTTCGAGGCCCATCCCTCCGCTGCCACCGAGCCGTAGCTGAACACCAGCGCGGAATAGACCGGCAACTCCTCCGAAAAGATGAACAGCCCCATGCCGACCGTCTGCTGGCGGAGCTGCTGCCGGCTGAAATTGGCGTCGAGCGGGATGATGCCGACGGGGTCGAACCGCCGCGAGTTCATGGACACGCCGATCAGCGTCGGCTCGAACCGGACGTCCGGCACGTTGCCGTACACCGTCACCAGCATCAGCCCCGGCTGGGACGTGCCGCTCATCTTGCTGACGGAGTCGATGGCCGCCTGGCGGCTGGCGATCATCCCGGAGAGGGCCCGGTACGCGTCGGGCGCCAGGAGGCGCAGCAGCCGCTCGTTCAGCGGCTCGAACCGCACCGTGAGCTGGCTGTTCGCGATGGAAATCGAGATCTGCTCCTGGGTGAGCGAGCCGAGGCCCATCGGGGGCATCGTCCCCATCGGGTCGGGCGCCTCCTGCGAATGGACCCGTCCCGTGGTCGAGCAGGCGCAGAGCGCCAGCAGGCTCACCAGCCGGTAGAGTTGCTTCATGGCGGGGTTTCCTCGTGTGCGACGGCCAGGATGCTCTCGCCGAGATCGGCGACGCCTTCTCCGGTGACGACGCTGGTCGGCTGCAGTTCCTCCGGCGGCAGGCCGAGCTCGGCGGCCAGCGCGAGCGTCCGCTCCCGGATCGCGACGCGCCCCAGCTTGTCGATCTTGGTCAGCACGGCCAGCACGGGGTGCCCGGACTCCGCCAGCAGGCTCCGCACCACCTCGTCCTCGGCCGACAGTTCCCGGCGGATGTCCAGCAGCCAGACCACCCCGGCCAGCGTGTCCCGGTGCTGGACGTACCCGTCCAGCAGCTCGCGAAATCCGGCGCGCGCGGTCTTGCTGGCGCGCGCGAAGCCGTATCCGGGCAGGTCCACCAGGTAGAAGCCCGGCAGCCGGAACACGTTCAGCAGCCTCGTCTTTCCCGGCGTGCCGCTGACCCGCGCGAGCCCCTTCTTCCCG
This sequence comes from uncultured Gemmatimonadaceae bacterium, assembly GCA_964446395.1. Classification (GTDB taxonomy): domain Bacteria; phylum Gemmatimonadota; class Gemmatimonadetes; order Gemmatimonadales; family GWC2-71-9; genus SPDF01. Next base: position 11,202 of record CAYUOK010000008.1, read on the forward strand.
ACCAGCGCGTTGAACAGGCTGGACTTCCCCACGTTCGAGCGGCCGACGAACGCCACCTCCGGCAGCGCCGGGGCGAGGCGGACGCGAGGATCGGGAAAGGACCCGACGAATTCGACCGGGAGGCTGGACAGCGGGGGAGCGGCCGCTGGGCCGCGGGGCGCGGGGGCCGTAGCGCCCCCTACGCTTCTTTCTTGTGCTTGACCCGCTCGGTCACCACGAGCGGCGGCTTTCCTTCGTTGACGCACTCCGGCGTGATGACCACCTCGCGCACGTCCTCCCGATCGGGCAGGTCGAACATGATGTCGGTCATCGTGGTCTCGAGGATGGCCCGGAGCCCGCGCGCCCCGGTGCCGCGCTTGAGCGCCTTCCGCGCCACCGCCCGGAGGGCCTCGGCGTCGAACGTCAGCCGGGCGTCCTCGAGCTCGAACAGCTTCCGGTACTGCTTGGTCAGCGCGTTCTTCGGCTCGAGGAGGATCTGCACCAGCGCCGCCTCGTCCAGCGACTCGAGCGACACCGTGACCGGCAGCCGGCCCACCAGCTCGGGAATGAGGCCGAACCGGAGCAGGTCGTCCGGCTCCACGTCGGTGAACGGGTCGTGCGTGGCCTCCGCGGGCCGCTCGGCCCGGGGGCCCGCGGTGAACCCGATCTTCTGCCGGCCCACCCGCGCCTCGATGATCTTCTCGAGGCCGTCGAAGGCGCCGCCGCAGATGAACAGGATGTCCTTCGTGTTGATCTGGATGTATTCCTGCTGCGGGTGCTTCCGTCCCCCCTGCGGCGGGACCGAGGCCACCGTCCCCTCGAGGATCTTGAGCAGCGCCTGCTGGACTCCCTCGCCGGAGACGTCGCGGGTGATGCTGGGGTTCTCGGACTTGCGCGCGATCTTGTCGATCTCGTCGATGTAGACGATGCCGCGCTCGCACTCGGCGACGTTGAACTCGCCGGCCTGGAGCAGCCGGACCAGGATGTTCTCCACGTCCTCGCCGACGTAGCCGGCCTCGGTCAGGGTCGTGGCGTCGGCGATCGTGAACGGCACGTCGAGGATGCGGGCCAGGGTCTGCGCGAGCAGCGTCTTGCCCACGCCGGTGGGGCCGAGGAGGAGGATGTTCGACTTCTCCAGCTCCACCTCGCCGTCCCGGGCCGCGGCGGCGTTGATCCGCTTGTAGTGGTTGTAGACGGCCACGGAGAGGGTGCGCTTGGCGCGTTCCTGGCCGATCACGTATTCGTCGAGGGTGGCCTTGATTTCGGCGGGTGTCGGGACCGCGGTAATGCTCTCGGCTACCTCCCGCTCCTCGTCCTCGGCCAGGATCTCATTGCAGAGCGTGATGCACTCGTTGCAAATGTAGACAGACGGGCCGGAAATGAACTTCCGGACCGAATCCTTGGACTTCCCGCAAAAGGAACAGCGGAGGTGCTTGTCGTTCGACATGCGCTGGCCGCCGATGGTGAGGGGGGACCCGACCCCGAAAGGTGGGCCGGGTCCCGGGGGGCGTCAAGGTTAGGCTGGCGGGGCGAGCCAGTCCTTCCGGGGCTCGAAGACGGCGTCGATGAGGCCGTACTCCTTGGCCTCCTCGGCGCTCATGAACCGGTCCCGGTCCATGTCCCGCTCGATCGTCTCGATCGGCTGGCCGGTGTGGAAGCTGTAGAGCTGGTTCATCTTAGCGCGCAGGTAGAGAATTTCCCTCGCCTGGATTTCGATGTCCGACGCGGTGCCCTGGGCCCCGCCGGAGGGCTGGTGGATCATGATCCGGCTGTGGGGCAGGGCGCTGCGCTTGCCCTTGGCACCGGCGGCCAGCAGGAACGACCCCATCGAGGCCGCCATGCCCATGCAGATGGTGTTCACGGGGGCGCGCAGGTGCTGCATCGTGTCGTAGATGGCCATGCCGCTGGACACCACGCCGCCCGGGCTGTTGAGGTACAGGTAGATGTCCTTCTCGGGGTTGTCCGCCTCGAGGAAGAGCAGCTGGGCGATGATGATGTTGGCGACGTCGTCGTTGATGGCGGCGCCGAGGAACACGATCCGGTCCATCAGCAGGCGGCTGAAGATGTCGTAGGTGCGCTCGCCCCGGCTGGACCGCTCGATGATGTAGGGAGGATAGACTGACACTGGACTCACCCTTCCACGGTGGATTGCTGGAGCAGGTAGCCGAAGACCTTGTCCTCGGTGATGGCGCGCTCGAGTTCCGCGAGGCGGTTGGCCTTCTGGAGGGAGCTGTACACCTGGCCGGCCGGCACGTTGCGGGCGGCGGCCATGGTCGAAATGCGGGCGTCCACGTCGGCCTCGGTGGCGTAGAGCCCTTGGGCCTCCGCCACGGCCGAGAGCACGAGGTCGCGGCGGACCTGCGCCTCGGCCACCGGGTGGAACTGGGCCGCGAACTCCGGCTCCTTCTCGTGCGGCACCCCGTAGGCGTGGAGGTAGCCGTGGATCACGCGGTGCACCAGTGACGGCGGCGCCTCGACGCCGTTGGCCTCCACCAGCTTCTGGATCAGCTGGTCGCGCACCCGGGCGTCCGCCTCGCGCTGCGCATTCTGCTCGAGGTCGGTGCGCACGGCGGCGCGGAGCCCCGCCAGGTCCTCGAAGTCGCCCACCTCGCGGGCAAAGGCGTCGTCGAGCGGCGGCAGCTCCTGGCGCTTCACCTCGTGCAACGCCACGCGGAGCTTGCGGATCTTGCCGCGCCGGGCCTCCTCGGGGTGGTCGTCGGGCAGGCGGATCTCGGTGTCCGCCACCTCCCCCGGCTGGAGCTCCATGATCCGCTCCTCGAGGGCCGGCAGCGCCTGGCCTTCGCCGAGGATGATCGAGTGCGGCTGCGGCTCGGCGGGCCCGTCCTCCTCGAGCGACGTGACCTCCACCTGCACCATCTGGCCGGCGCTGGGCCGCTGCCCCTCGACCGGAAGCCAGGTGGCCTTCTGCTCGCGGAGCCGGCCGATCTGCTCCTCCACCTCGGCGTCGGTCACCGCGGGCACGGTGCGCGAAAGCTTGAACCCGCCGACGGTGGACACCGCCACCTCGGGGCGCACTTCGACGTGCAGCTCGAACTCGATCGCCCCGCCCTCGTCGAACTTGAGGTTGCGGATGGACGGGTCGGCCACCGGCTTCAGCGCCTCGGACTCGCGCGCCTGGTCCCAGCTCTCGCGGATGACTTCGTCGAGCACGGTCTGCCGGATGGCGTCGTGGTACTTCTTGCGGACGATGGCGGGGGGGGCGTGGCCCTTCCGGAACCCGGGCATCCGGACACTGGCCGCAACCTGCTTGACGGCGCGGTCTTCGGCGATGCGGACGCGCTCCACGGGAACGGTCACCTGGAGCGACTTGGAAGCGGCGTCGCCGCTTGTCGGTTGTATCGTGATGGTCGTCATGGCGAGGGGAAATCTACCCGCCCGCCGGGACCCGGGCAAACGACGCGGTCGCGTCAGCTCCCGGGGCGGGGCGGGAGGTCCCGGGCCACGGCGGCGTCCCGAAACCCTTCCCGGGCATGGGCGCCGTCGCAGAAGGGCTTGTTCGCCGAATGCCCGCATCGGCAGAGGGTGATCATCGTCCGTCCGCCCAGCCCGAAGGCCTTCCCCTCCGCGTCCAGGACACGGAAATCGCCCTCGATCCGGATCGGACCGTTCGGGTTCACCACGACGCGTGCCGAGATGCTCGCCTCCCTGGGTTGAGTGCGACCGGAGGGACTCGAACCCCCACGGGTTTCCCCACCTGGTCCTAAGCCAGGCGCGTCTGCCGTTCCGCCACGGTCGCCGGTCCTCTGTCGGGGCGGGTCAGTCCTTCCCGCCGGATCCTCCGCGCAACTCCCGTTCGATGGCGCCGAGCGTGCCTTGCGCCTCGGGGCCGGTGTCGCCGCTCTTGCGGAGCCGCTTTGCTTCCCGCTCGAGCTCCCGCCGGAACAGGTCCTCGGCGACTTCCTGCCGGTGCCTGAGCTCCGCCGCGAAGTTTGGGTCTTCCGCCAGGCGCTGCATGTCCTCTCGCACGCGCGACACCAGCTCGGCGATGTGCTCCCGCGCGTGCCGGGCATCCACGTCGTCGGCGGGGAGGGCCTCGAGCCGCCTGGCCACCCTCTCCAGCAACCGGAGGTACGCGCCGCTCGGCGCGGCCTGCCGGACCTGGTTCAGGTCGTCGGCCGCCGCGCTGCTGGTGCGCGCCCGCCGCTCGAGTTCCGCAGTCTCAGCGAGAAGCGCCCCCGCCACCAGGTTGGCGGCGGTGCGGAACTCGCCATACGACTCGCGGCCGCTCCGTCCGAGCGCGCGGGAGACGATCAGTCCGTTCAGGGCGCCGAGCGCCGCCACGACGAGCGGCGCGAGTGTGCGATCCAGGCCGAGCACCTCGCCTCGACCCATGAGGCGAAGGAGCCCGAGGTAGATGAGGGCGGCGCCCATGTTCGCGATGATCCAGAGCGCGTAGTACCCCAGAGGCCCGGCGTCGCGCAGTCCCGCCAGGACCAGCGCGATGGCTCCTCCGGCGGCGCCCGCGGCCAGTCCGGCCACCGCCATGTCCAGCACCGCGGCCGGGATGTCGGAGCGTCCCTGCAGCAGCCAGAGCGGCACGCTGGCGAGCACCAGTCCCGCCGTGACCGCCATGCCGAGCAGCGCCCCCCAGAACGGAGGCTGCAGCGCCGGCGGGAGGCGCTCCGCGGCTTCGACCACGCGGAGGAGGCGGGACCGTTGGGTCATGTCGTCACTCCAGCAACCAGCCGAGGAAGATCCAGGAGACCCGTTCGCCGTCGAGACCCACGCGCATGACGTGGAGGCCGTCGGCGTCGTCGGGAGCCACATAGTCCCACGTGTCGTCGGCGCGACGATGCGGGCTTCCGTACAGTTCGCGCACCCGCTCCGCGCGGTCGCCAGGCCGGAGCCCGCGCGCGGTGGCCAGGGTGGGGCCGGTCAGCGTGATCCCGTACCGCAGCCCGTCGTCACCGAACGCCACCGCCAGGTCGGGGTACGCCCACGCGAGCAGCTCGACGTCCGGTTCGTCCGGGTCCGGCAGCGAGATGATGGAGTCCGGCTCCCCGAGCACCGCCAGCACATCGGAGGAGTCGGCGTCGTCGGGGAGCCCCGCCACCACGAAGTCGCTGTCGGTGAGCCAGCGGCTCCCCTCACGGTCGGGCGAGTCGCCGACACACGCCAAAGTGAGGGCCAGCACGGCCAGTGGGAAGAGGGCTCGGGAATTCACGCCGTAAACTATAAGGGGGAAGGGCGGCCGAGGCGCTTCCCGCTGCGCCCCGGCCGCCCCTCCCTCGACCGCCAGTCCGGAGCTACTTGTCGGACAGCTTGATCCGCCTGATGGTGCGCGCTCCGCCCGAGCGCAACGGGACATAGACCTCGAGCGACACGATCCCGCCGGGGCCAGGCTTCTTGAGCGCGTTCCGGAGGTCCGCCTCCGTGGAAACGGGCGTCCCTTCCACGCTCATGATGATCTCCGGCGGGCCACCGGCGCTGGCCGGACTGAGGATGCCCCACGAGGGCCCGTCCGGCGTGACATCGTCCACGACCAGCCCGCCGGTACCGCGCGGGAGCCCGAGCTCGGCGGCGTCCGCGGGCTTGAGCGGCTGGACGGTGATGCCAAGCTGGGTCATCGGCGTGCCGGCGTTCTCGGTGGCCTCGTCCGCCGGCGGGGTGGCCGGAGCCTCCGCCAGTTCCGGCACGTCGAGCGGGATCAGCTTGACCGGATACGTCTTCCGGACTCCGCCCTTCCGCGCCACCTCGACCTGCACCACCTGCCCTGGCCGGCTGAAGCCGATGGCCTGCTGGAGCTGGGCGGTGTAGTTCACCGGCCGGCCGTCCACGCTGATGATGATGTCACCCGCCCGGATGCCCGCGGCCTCGGCGGGCGAATTCCCGGAGAACTGCTCGACCTTCACGCCCCGGATCTGGTCGAGGCCGACGTACGCCGCGTCGTTCGGCGTGGCGTCGGTGATGTTGATGCCGAGCGCCGCGCGCTCGACGCGCCCGGTGGTGACCAGCTGCTCCATGACTGCCCGCGCCAGGTTGATCGGAATGGCGAATCCGTAGCCGGCGTTCAGGCCGGTCTCGCTGGCGATGGCGGAATTGACGCCGATCACTTCGCCGCGGACGTTGAGCAGCGGGCCGCCGGAGTTGCCCGGGTTGATGGCGGCGTCGGTCTGGATGAAGTCCTGGATGCTCCGCTGCGTCCGGTTGGGGAGGCTGTTCAGCCCGCGGCCAGTGGCGCTGATGATGCCGCTGGTGACGGTGAAGGTCAGCGCGTTGCCCAGCGGGTTGCCGATGGCCAGGACCCACTCGCCCACGCGCGCCTCGTCGCTGTTGCCGAACGCGACCGGCTGGAGGCCACTCGCCTTGATCCGGACCACCGCGATGTCGGTGTTCGGGTCGGTGCCGACCACCGTGGCGTCGAAGGTGCGACGATCGGGCAGCTCGACGGTGACCTTGTCGGCCCCCTCGACCACGTGGTTGTTGGTCAGGATCAGGCCGTCGGTGGACACCACGAACCCGGTGCCGCCCCCCTGCTCGACCCGGGGCCCGCGCCGGTTGTGGGGGAAGAACTGCTCCATGCCGGGCGGCAGCTGGACCTGCGGCGCGTTGTTGGTCTTCTGGGACCGGATGAACACCACGCTCGGCTTGACCCCCTCGGCCACGTCGGCGAAGGCGTCGCTCAGGGCCACCAGCATGTCCGAGGCGGGGCTGGTGACCACGCCGGGTTGCCGGGCGACCGCCGGCGTGGCGGCCTGGTAACTCGCGGGCTGGGGAAGGAGTCCTGTCTGGGATTGCGCCTGCGTCGCGCCGGGCAGTTCGAGCACGCCGGCGAACATCAGCCCCAACAGGAAGGTCAATCCGACCAGACTACCGAATTTCAGCCAGTTGCGGGTGCGAACGGACATGATGCGGGCTCTCTGTCGTGGATGTATACGCGCAAGTCCCGGCGCAGCCGGGTTACTCCATCATAACCCGGATGCGCAGGGAAAAGTTTCGGTCGCGTCCTACTTCTTGCTGTCGTCGACGATCTCGTAATCGGCCTCGACGACGTCCTCGGGCGGGGCCGCCCCCTCGGACGGAGCGCCGGGCGCCGGCTCCGAGCTGGCCTGGGCGCTCTGGTAGAGCGAGGCGCCGGCGGCGGAGTATGCCGCGTTCAGCTCATCCAGGGCCCGGCGGATCAGGTCGGGATCGCCGGTCTTCAGGGCGCCCTTTCCGCCCTCCAAGGCGTTGTCCAGCTTGGACTTGGCCTCGGCGGAGAGGCGGTCCACCCACTCCTTGCTGTCCTTCTCCACCTTGTACATGAGCCCATCGAGCTGGTTGCGGGCCTCGATCTCGTCGCGCCGCTTCTTGTCCTCCGAGGCGTGCGACTCGGCGCTCTTGACCATCTTCTCGATGTCCTGGTCGGACAGGCCGCTGGACGCCTCGATCCGGATCTTCTGTTCCTTGCCGGTGGTCTTGTCCTTGGCCGACACGTGCAGGATGCCGTTGGCGTCGATGTCGAAGGCCACCTCGACCTGCGGCATGCCGCGCGGTGCCGGCGGGATCCCGGTGAGCTGGAACTTGCCGATCGTCCGGTTGTCCACGGCCAGCTGCCGCTCGCCCTGCAGCACGTGGATCTCGACCGTCGTCTGGTTGTCCTCGGCGGTCGAGAACACCTCCGACTTCTTGGTCGGGATGGTGGTGTTGCGCGGGATGAGGACGGTGGTCACCCCGCCCAGGGTCTCGATGCCCAGGGAGAGCGGAGTCACGTCGAGCAGGAGCACGTCCTTCACGTCGCCGCCGAGCACGCCCCCCTGGATGGCGGCGCCGATGGCGACCACCTCGTCCGGGTTGACCGAGCGGTTGGGCTCCTTGCCGAAGAACTCCTTGACGACCTCCTGGATCTTCGGGATGCGGGTCGAGCCGCCGACGAGGATGACTTCGTCGATGCTCTTGGGGTCGAGCCCCGCGTCCTTCAGCGCCTGCTGCATCGGCGGCATGGTCCGCTGGATCAGGTCGTCCACCAGCTGCTCGAACTTCGCCCGCGTCAGGTTGTAGTTCAGGTGCTTCGGGCCCGACTGGTCGGCCGTGATGAACGGCAGGTTGATGTCGGTCTGCTGCGTGCTCGACAGCTCCATCTTGGCCTTCTCGCCGGCTTCCTTGAGGCGCTGGAGCGCCATCGGGTCCTTCGAGAGGTCGATGCCCTGGTCCTTCTTGAACTCGGTGACGAGCCAGTCGATCACGCGCTGGTCGAAGTCGTCGCCGCCGAGGTGGGTGTCGCCGTTGGTGCTCTTCACCTCGAAGACGCCCTCGGCGAGCTCCAGGACGGAGATGTCGTAGGTGCCGCCGCCGAGGTCGAAGACGGCGATCTTCTCGTCCTTCTTCTTCTCGAGGCCGTAGGCAAGCGCCGCCGCCGTCGGCTCGTTGATGATGCGCTTGACGTCGAGGCCCGCGATCTTGCCGGCGTCCTTGGTGGCCTGCCGCTGCGAGTCGTTGAAGTAGGCGGGCACCGTGATGACGGCTTCCGTGACCGTGGTGCCGAGGTAGTCCTCCGCGGTCTGCTTCATCTTCTGCAGGATCATCGCGGAGATCTCCGGAGGCGTGTACTTCTTGCCCTGGATTTCCACCGCCGCCAGCCCGTTGGCTCCGTCGGCGACGGGGTAGGGGACGCGGCTGGCTTCCTCCTTCACCTCACCGGTCCGGCGTCCCATGAACCGCTTGATGGAAAAGATGGTCTGCTTGGGGTTGGTCACGGCCTGGCGCTTGGCCACCTGGCCCACCAGGCGTTCGCCGTCCTTCGTGAACGCCACCACCGACGGGGTGGTCCGGCCGCCCTCGGCGTTGGGGATGACGACGGGATCCCCACCCTCCATGACGGCGACCACGGAATTGGTCGTGCCGAGGTCGATGCCGATGATTTTCGAGGCCATGCTGTCCGGTTCCTTTCTCGGGGAATTCGCGCGCCAAGCCCCGCGGCCGGAGGCCGCCGGTGAACGGCGCACAGAGTTGTCCCACCCTTGGGCAACCCCCATACCGTGATTTTCTGCCGATATGGCAGTGTCGGATAATCGTCTATTCTACAATGGTTTACAACGAAAAACGACCCGGAAATCGGGTCGTTTTCGCGGGCGCTGCCATCCGCGTTAGAAGGACTGGGCGAAGCTGAACGTGAAGGTCCAGTCAGCACCGGTCTCCATCGGCCGCGCGAACCCAAGACCGAGCAGGGTGCCGAACAGGCTCAGGCGGATTTCCTGTGTGGTCTTGATGCCATCCGAGGGAACCGAGAAGGGGACCGTCACGCCGTTGACTACCTGGGTGCCGACCGCGTCGAGCGCCGCGTCCGCGCCCGCATTCGTCGACTCCGTGTACCCGTTGTACATCCGGTACGACAGGTTGGGGGCGATCGGCGGGATGGTCGTGTTCCCGATTTTGAGCGGCGACTGGAGAAACGGCAGGGGCGCGGACAGCATCCAGCGCGTAAGCGCCGCCACGTTGCCGCCGAACTGGTCGTAGTCGTACCCCGGCATGCTGCCCGACCCGCCGATGAGGAAGAGCTGCTGGGTGGGCGGGTTGTCGGAGATGGTCGTGCCGACGTCGCCCACCAGCGTGAAGACCACCGACCTCCAGTTTGCGCGCACCACCAGCCCGGCCTGGATGCGTTGATAGGGAAGGTCGCCGCCGCCGGCCTCGTAGCTGGCGCTGAGTGCCAGGCCGGGCCGGGTGAAGTGCGAGCTGATCTCGGGGTGCCAGTTCACGCTCAGCTGGGCGCGCGGATACTCGTACGCCATGACGGTCGGGTTGAGCGTGTAGCTCTGTCCGAGGGGGCCGGTCGAGAGGTCGGCCACGGTCCGCCGGTCCTTCACCCAGTCCACTCGCGCGGTCACGTTGCCCGGCGCCGTTCGCGAAAAGAAACGGGTCCCGCCCACGCCCGCGGTGAGCCGGTCCGCGTAGTCGTAATTGTCCTGCTGGAACAGGGCGCGGACCCCGCGGTTGTAATCGAGCGGATCGGGAAACTTTGTGGCGAGGTCGAGGTCGCGCATCACCTTCGCGTTCCAGGCCCAGGGCCCGCGCCCGAGGGTGGCGGTGACTCCACCGCGGGGCAGCCCGGGCCAGATCGCATAGCCCGCCGTGCCGCGGATCCGGAGCCCTGGCATGACGTTGCGGAGGTACGCCGTGCCGGACACGCCGAGGTACAGGCCTTCCACCCGGTTGAACCGGAGCGCCTCGAGGGTCGTCGGTCCCCGCCAGAGGAACTCGGGCGGGCCATCGGGTCGGAATGCGAGCGGACCGACGTCGAACAGGTTGCTCGGGCTGAACGACCGCACCGATTTGTCCGGCGATTGCTGCCACCCCCGAAACTCGGAGATCGAGTCCTTCGGGGCCACCGTCCGTCCCTTCGGAAACTCCGGGAACACCACGGTCGGCCCGCCCGCAGGCTGGACGACGGGCTTGATGTCCCGGAGGTCGGTGATGACCCGAATGACGCTCCAGCTCTCGGTGGTGAGCGGGATCAGCACCTCCAGGTCTACCAACTGCCAGGTGGGCAGCCAGCCTGCGCCCGGTACCTCGGTGTTCACGATATCCACCACCGCCGCGTTGAGCGCCAGGCTGTTGAGGAGGCGCATCTTGCCCGACGCCGGCGGTCCGCCCATCGTGAGGAACTGCCCGCGAATGCGCCGGAGCACGCCGGTCTCGGGGTCGAGGTACAGGTTCCCCCGGAACAGCTTGGCCGCCTGCTCCAGCGAGTCGCGGGGCCACACCGCGATCCGGACCACCCGCTGCGGGCCGCCGACGGGAAACTCCATCGTCAGGGTGTCGCCGCCTTCGAAGCGGTAGTAGCGCTCGCGGTCGGTCCTGAGCGGGGAACGGACGGCCAGCCGGCCTGCCGAGTCAGCCCCGGCGGCGGTGGCCGCACCGCTCCCGACGCCGAACGCATCGTACTCGTCGCCGGTCAAGGTCGGGATGATCCAGCCGTTGGCCAGCGCGGCGGAGGCGGGAAGCGGCACCCCCGTGGTCACCACGCGATAGCCTTCTTGGTGCTGTCCGAAGCCCACGCCGTCCTGCCAGGTAAACACTCCCGCCGTCTGCTCGATCGTGGAGGTTCCCTCGATCCGGTCGGGGAGCAGCTTGGTGAGCGCCACCGCCGTCTCGTACCGGGCGGTGTAGCCCCGCAGCGCCGCCGGCGGCGCGGCGTTGGCCGACTCGGCACGCTGGATGACGGCGCGGAGCGCGGGAGTGGAATAACCGTTGGTGTCGGCGGCCTGGGCCTGACCGAGGAGCAGCAGGATTGCGAGCATGTGCATTGGACCGTGGACGCCGTCTAGAAAGTGAACCCGCCGCCTGCGTTGATGAAAATACCCTGACCCGCCCCCGTGGCCACGTTGAGGCTCGCGGCGAGCGACCGGTCGAGCAGCGCCGCCCAGAGCCCGCCGCCGAAGCTCGGATGCCAGGTGTCCGACTGCTCCCCGTTCACGAACACCCGGCCCACGTCGGCCAGGCCGAGCACGCCAAAGTCCCATGGAAGCACGAACGTCACCCGGGACACGCGTAGGCGGAGGTCGAGGTTGGCGAAGACCGACTGGTTCCCCTCGTACCGCCCCATCGGGAGGCCGCGCACCGTCCGCCCGCCGCCGATGAAGGCCGCCTCGAAGTAGGGGACGTCGCCGTCGGTGTGGGTGGCGGACACCCTGGCCGCCACCGTCATCGAATTCCACCAGGTCGGCGTCAGGTAGGTCGCGATGGACCCGCTCAGTGTGCCGAACGCGCCGCTGCCGTCGCGGACCCAGGGGTACCAGGCGCCCTCGAGCGTGGCGAGGACGCCGTGCCGGGGCGCCCCGTGGACATCGCGCGTGTCGAGGGTGAATTGCCCCGTGAAGCCGGCCTCGCCGAACGACGGGCTTCCGTACGGCTGGTCCACGCCGATGAAGAGGGTGTCGGGAACCGGCGTCGTGACGGACTTCAACTCGATGCCAGCGCCCACCTTGACCCGTCTCGACAGCGGCAGGACGAGCGACGGCGCGAAGGCGTACAACTCACGGCCGGCGCGGTAGTAGGTGGAGGCGCTGTCGCCCGGCGTGTCGTTGCCGAAGCCATAGAAGTAAACCGCGCCGACGGCGGAAGCCACGGCGTCCACGTGCAGTTGCAGCGGGGAGTGCGCCCACCGGAAGTCGCCCAGCAGCTGGACGACGCCCCGGTTCGCGTCGGTGCCGTACGCCGCGCGGAGGGTCACCTGGTTCCGGTACGGCCGCGCCTCCCCCGACCAGTCGGTCCGGACGATGCCGCCGCCGATGAGGAGACCGACGCCCGAGGTCAATTCGAGCCAGCCGGTGGGATGGAGGTTGCGCCGCCCCTCGGTGCGCTCGGCCCCCGTGCTGTCGAGGTGCGCGAGCGGATCGCCGATGACCGTCGGCTGGAGCGGTATGGCCCCCGACTCGGCGGTCAGCTCGATGCCCTTCCCATAGAGCGCGACCGGGCTCTTGCCCGCCTCCCCCTCGACGACGAGCGGCGCCGCCGGCACGGGCACGATCCGGAGCGCGGGCGCCCGGCCGCGCTCGCCGGCGATCCGCACGGTGTCCCGGCCGCCGCCAAGAAACAGAGTGACCCGCTCGGTCTCGCTCGCCGCGAAGCGCTCAGCCTCGGTTCCCATGTGCAGCGTCAGGGAGTCGGGCGCTTGCCACTCCACCGTCACCCCCTCCGCGCCCGCGCTTCCGTACACTTCCGCCTCGCCGCGAACCTGCTCGAACATCAGGTCCACCGCGCGCGGGAGGTTGTCGCGGCGTTCGCGGAGGGTCCGGATGAGCCGGTCCCCGATCCGGGCCTGGTAGGCGGCAGGCATCCTGCCGACCGCCGCCGCGATGACCGAATCGGTGAGGCTCGCCTGCAACGCGGCCGCCATGGAGTCCCAGACCGGCCGGCCGAGCGTCCCGATGAGGTACCGATAGGAACTCGCCTGGTCCGGGATGCCGGTCAGCGTGTGGGGATAGTCTCGCCCGAAGGTGGTGAGGTCGGGCTGGAGCGGCCGGCTGAGATAGGTCGCGATGCCGTCGTATCTCGCGAGGGCCCCCTCCCGAAAGGTGCCCAGCGGACGCCAGGTCAGTCCGCCCTCGGCGGAGGACGTCGCCTCCCATCGCCAATCCAGGAAGCGCGGGTCGAGACTGCCGACGTACACGTTGAAGAGGCTCGCCTGGAGCACCGCGCGCGCATCCACCCTCTCCGCGGGATCCTGGCGGGTGCGGTGCAGCAAGGCGAGGGAGGTGATGACGCTTCCGGGCGCGACGCTGCCAGTCGAGTCGGCCGTGGGCACCGGATCCGCGCGGAGGAGGTAGCCGGCGAGCCCGCTGTCGCCGGCCTGCAGCGTGCCGAGCGTGGTGCGGGGGGCCAGAGCCACGAGCCACGCCTCCTGGTTGGGCACCCCCGCCGCCTCGGCCAGCGCGGCCGCCACTAGCGGGCCGGCTGGATTCCTGCCGCTGGTGAGGTCCGCGATGATCCCCGCGCTCACGCTTGCCGGGACGATGCCTGGCGGGAAGCTGCGCGGGTCGGTGCGGTCGAGGCGGAGGAAGGTCCAGCGGCTGCCGTCGGCGCCCTCGAGGTGCAGCGCGCCCGCCGTGCGACCCCTCCCTGCGCCGGCCGCGCGGAGGCCACCGCCGGTGGCGGCGACGTCGAGGACAGGGAGGGTGATGGGGGTGTTCCAGACGACGCGGTAGCGCGCGCCGAAGAGGGCGGTGCCGAGCCACCTGATCCAGGAGGTCGTGCTGAACTGCGGGCCGGGGATCAGCGCAACGCTGTCGCGCGTGACAGGCGCGGACTGGGCTGACAGCACCCCCGCGGCCGGGGTCAGGCAGGCGAGAACCGCGAGGAGGCGGAGGGCGGCCGCCTCCCGGGGCGCGGTCACGGGAGTTTGGCGGTGGCCTCGCCGACCACCCGTTGCACCATCGGGTTGTCGGGGAACTGCTGGGTCAGCTGGTTCAATGCTGCGCGGGCAGAATCGGGCTGGCCCATCGCCACGAAGATGTCGCTGCGCAGGATCCCCGCCTGGAGTGCGGCCCGTGGATTGTCGGCCGGGATGCTCAGGCCGTTGAGCGCGGCCATGGCGGCGGCGGGATCGTGCCGGTCGATCAGCATGGAGCGGGCGGCCATCAGCTGTACGCCGAGGTCGCCGGGCATCTGCCGGGCCAGCTCCTCGGTCAGGCGGGCGGCGCTGGCGGTGTCGCCGGCGTCGCGCTCGGTGCGCGCACCGTGGTAAAGCCCCGCCACCAGCAGGCGGGTCACGTCCTCCGGGTTCCCGGAGCGGGTGCCGACGCCACCGGCATAGCTGTACACGAGTTCCCCGCCGTGTTCCGCCGCCTCGAAGAGGAAGAAGGCCGCGACGACGCCGGTGGCCGCCGACCCGATCAGCGCCAGCCGGCGCACCTTTTCCTTCTTCCGCATCGCCAGCGCGAGAATTTCGAAGCCGGCCACCAGCAGGAAGAGATTCCGCGCGCGCTCACCCAGCTCCTCGTGCTCCTCCACCGCGGCGCGGGCGCCGGGGATTCGCTCGGCGGGGCCGTGCGCCTGGTCGCCCGAGCGCGCGGCGAGCACGCCGGACACCGCCGCGGCGAGGAGCGCGAGCGTCGCGGCGGGCCTGATCCACTCGAGCCTGGTGACGAGGGAGAGGAGGCGGAGCCCTACGCCGACGAAGCCGAGGACGACGATGAAGTGGACGATCTGGGGATGGAACACGGCGATGTTGGGCATCGGTCCGGGCTGGGTTGAGGAAGAGTGAATCTACCGCCTTCCGCCGAGCGGCTCAAACGGCCGCCGGCTTCTCGACCGCCCGCCCGACGAGGATGGTGACGTTGTCGCTGCCGCCGTC